>SLND01000036.1 GCA_007133205.1 Natronospiraceae bacterium
GAATTGGCCTTCAGCAGCATCAGGCGACGGGTCTCACGACGCCCGAGTGGTGCGCCCACGCCGCAGCTGTGGGAACGCACCAGGTTGTACTGGAGCTGGACGACCTGGTCGCGCGAAATGCGTTCCCTTGCCAACGCGCCGAAACCGGTGTTGATGCCGTAACTGGTCTTTTCCTCGTCGATCACCCGCGCCACGGTGGCGGCCGATTCACTCATTCGCTCTCGTGCGGCATCGGCGAGTCGGACCTCGCCCGGATCCCGTTCCCAGGCTTGCAGGGCTTTCAGGCTCAGGGTCCTGCCGTCGAGTTCCAGGGCATGGCCGTCACTCATACCGGGTGTCCTCCGATGAAAATCTGTTCCGCCTGCAGGCCGCCGAGCTGGTAAACGAGAAACTCGGGCGCCGGGATGTCCCAAAGCGCCAGGTCGGCGCGCAGGCCCGTCTCGATCCGGCCGATGTCCTCGGCCTGGCCAATTGCGCGGGCCGCGTTGGCGGTGACCCCGTGCAGGATCTCTTCGGCGGTCATCCCGAACAGGATGGCCGCCATGTGCATGGCCGTCTGCAGGCTGACCAGGGGCGAGGATCCGGGATTGTTGTCCGTGGCCACCGCCATCGGCACGCCGGCCTGGCGCAGGCCTTCAATGGGCGGCAGCTTGGTCTCCCGCAGGTGATAGAAGGCACCGGGAATCAGCACCGCAGCGGTGCCTGCCCCGGCCATGGCATCGATATCGGCGGCTTCTGTGTATTCCAGGTGGTCGCAGGACAGTGCCCCCAGTTCGGCGGCGCGCCTGGTGGCGCCCATGTTGGAAAACTGGTCGGTATGCGCACGCAGTTGCAGACCGGATTCCTTACATGCCGCCGCGAGTCGTTCCAGGTCTGCGACGGTAAAGGCAATTTTTTCTACATAGATATCGGCGGTATCGGCCAGTGCCTCCTCGGCCACCCGGGGCAGCATCTCCTTGACCACTTCGTCCATGTAGGCTTCCCGCGACCTGTCCTTCGGGATCGCGTGGGCGCCGAGAAAGGTGGGGCGGAAATGGGCCGGGCTCTGGCGTTCCAGCTGGCGGATCGCGCGCAGCATCTTGAGCTCGTTTTCCGTATCCAGTCCATAGCCGCTCTTGGCCTCGATGGTGGTCACGCCTTCACGCAGCAGGGCCTCGACCCGGGGCAGGGTTTCGGCGACCAGTTGATCCTCGTCCGCCTCGCGCACTGCGCCCACCGTGGCCAGAATGCCGCCACCGGCGCGCGCCAGTTCCTCGTAGCTCGCGCCGCGCAGCTTCATCGCGTGTTCTTCCATCCGGTGCCCGGCGTGCAGGATATGGGTGTGACAGTCAATGAAACCGGGCATCAGCACACGCCCGCCGGCATCGATTTCCTCTACCGCGGTGGCATCTGCTTCCGGCCCGGTGGCGGCGATCCGGCCATCCTGCACGGCAATGCTGTCGAAGCCGGCGGGAGAGAGATCGCCGGTCATCGGATATACTCTCGCGTTGCGAATGATCAGGTCGTACACGTCTGCCTCTCGATTACAGGGGCAACTCCCGGGGCCAGGTATTGACGGGGCCCGATTCGGGGGTGCCATGGTCCGGATTTGTCTGGAAACCCTCAGTCCCAGCGCGGAGGAAACGAAGGAAGATGAGTCAGCGTCTGGTGTTCAGACACCTCCTGTCACCGGAGGGAATCTTAAACGACTGCGCCATCGACGTCAGTACGGATGGCCGGATTCAGGCGGTCAAGACCCTCGATACGGGTCGCGAAACGCCGGATTATGACGGCTGGTTCGCACTGCCCGGCATTGCCAATGCCCACAGCCACGCCTTTCAGCGGGCGATGAGCGGCTTCGGCGAGCGCCCGGCGGGAGAAGATTCCTTCTGGAGCTGGCGTGAACACATGTACCGGCTTGCCGCGCGCGTCGATCCGGAGCAGATGCGCGTGATTGCCGAGCAGGCCTTCGCGGAAATGCTGGCCACGGGCTTCACCCGCGTCGGCGAGTTTCATTATGTCCACCATCTCCCGGATGGCAGTCGGAGCCCGGAGATGGCCCGGGCAGTGGCCGAGGCGGCCGAGAACGTGGGCATCGGCCTGCGCCTGCTGCCGGTCTACTACCGCAAGGGGGGCTTTGACAGCGAACCGGGGGCGGGGCAGGCACGATTCGTGCACCGCGATCTGGATGGCTTCCTCAAGCTGGTCGAGTCGCTGAAGGATCTGCAGCCGGGGATCGCGCCGCATTCCCTGCGTGCCGTGCCACCCGAGGAACTGGGCGAACTCGTGCGTGCCGGCCGCCAGTTGCTCGGCGAGGATATTCCCTTTCACATTCATGTTTCCGAGCAGCGCCGGGAAGTGGTGGATTGCCAGGCCCGCTACGGGCGCTCGCCGGTGGCCGTGCTCGCCGATCATGTGAGTCTGGATTCACACTGGAACCTGGTGCATGCCACCCATGCCGGGCCGGACGAACTGCGGCGGGTCGCCGAGGCGGGTGCCCGGGTGGTGCTCTGTCCCCTGACCGAAGCCTACCTGGGTGACGGCCTGTTCGCGGCGGCGGAGTTTCTTGACCTGGAAGGCCGCATGGCGATCGGTTCCGACAGCAATTGCCGGATCGATGCGGTGGAGGAACTGCGCCTGATGGAATACGGCCAGCGCCTGCGCCGTCAGCAGCGCCTGTTGCTTGCCGACAGCGAGGCCGGGCTGGGGGCGGCACTGTGGCGGATGGCGGCCGAGACCGGTGGTGCGGCCTGCGGCGAGGGGTCGCATGGGGGACGGATCGAGCCGGGCGCCCGCGCCGATCTGGTGGTGCTCGACGGTAACAGTCCGGTATTCGCCGGCCACGGCGCGGAAACGGCGCTCGATGCCCTGATCATCGGCGGCAGCCGGGCGGATATTGCCGAGGTCCATGTGGGTGGCAATCCCATGTACGAGCGGGTCCAGGCCGATGCCGGACCCCGGCGCGAGGCCTTCGCGAACGTGGTCCGGAAGATTTACGGGGAGACACGATGAGTGAGGATATCTATTCCGAGTGGGCGCCGCAGGGAGATGCTGTCCCGCTGGTGGTGAGCATCCCGCACACCGGTAC
>SLND01000035.1 GCA_007133205.1 Natronospiraceae bacterium
AACGGGGTCGGCGGCTGGCTTTCGACGATGTGGCGAAGATTGAGCAGGCCGCTGCGCATGTCCGAGCCCAGGACCTCGTCGAGGAAGAGACCGAGGTAGCGCCCCGGAATGTTGTTGCCAAAATCCGCCGTCACCCGCCAGGTGACCCGGGTGCCCCCCCGTTCCGGGGCGAAATCGAAACGCGATTCCAGCGGTGGACGAACACCGACGAATACCCGAAAACCTTCATCGAGATCGACCTGGTCGAAATGGAAATCCGTGGCATCACGACCGACGGTCCGCATCAGCACGAAGGCATCTTCCTCCACATTCTCGATCCGCCAGACACCGCCCTGACCATTGACGTGATAGTGCAGTTCGGCTCCGACGCCCGCGGATTCTCCGGGAAACTCGTACTCCACCTCTTCACGGTCGGCGAAATCCTGGTGCCATTCGACAAGATTGCGGAAATCGGTCACCTGGTCGAAGAACTGCGAGGTTGGGGCGTCGATCAGCAGGGAGGTTTCCGCCTCGTGTTCGGAGGGCAGGAGGAAACCGATCAGAAACAGGGGCAGAAGAATGCCGGCCAGGATTCCGATGAACCATTTCAATGCGCGCATTGGACTGCCTCCAACTCCTGCCTCTGGCCATCTTACAGGCGCGACTCCAGTCGCTCCATCTTCGCCTTCAGTTCCTCCAGCAGACGGCTGATCCGTTCCCGCTCGTCATGGGCCCGCGATTCCATCGCCTGTCGCTTGGCATCCTCTTCCGCCCAGTGAATCTCCTGCATGGTGGACACGATGATCCCGATGAAGAGATTCAGGACCGTGAAGCTGGAGACGAGGATGAAGCTGACGAAGTACAGCCAGGCCCAGGGATAGACTTCCATCACGGGCCGGGCAATGGCCTCGGACCAGCTTTCCAGGGTCATGATCTGGAACAGACTGTACATGCTCAGGCCCACCGTCCCGAACTGCTCCGGGAATTCTTCAGCGAACAGCTCGGTGCCCATCACGCCAAAGACATAGAACATGATGAGCAACAGGACCGCGATCCAGCCAATGCCCGGTACCGCCTTGAGCAGGGACTCGGTAACGAAACGCAGATGGCGGACCATCGAGAGCAGGCGCAGCACCCGCAGGATGCGCAAGGCCCGCAGTACCGACAATCCGGCTGAATCGGGCACCAGAGAAATGGCGACGACGCTAAAATCGAAGACATTCCATCCGCCGCGGAAGAAGGCCGGGCCGTGCGCCACCATGCGCAGACCCACTTCAACCACGAAGACCGTGACAATCGCGGCATTGATCACGCCCAGCCAACTGCCGGTCAACTCCCGGATGTCCGGCGAGGTCTCCAGCCCCAGGATGGCGGCATTGATGACAATCAGTGCTGTGATGAAGTTGCGGGGACCCGGTTGCTCGAACCAGTTGGCCAGCCGATCTCGCCAGCCTGTGCGTTGCTCGCTGATCACGTTCATGGGTCGGTTGCTCGAACCTGCTTCGGGGCGGCGAATTCTACCGGAAAACGGTGGCCTTTCGGTGGCACGGGTGACAGGACAAGTCTTCCCTGTCAGGCGGCACCCCCGGAGCGGGTGTCTTCCTGCATGACACGATCGCCACCCTCACGCCGCGCGCGGCGCAGGGCCTCATCGGCACGCATGACCAGGTCCTGGATTCTTTCCCCGGGATGGTAGCTGGCAATCCCTATCGAGGCGGTACAGGAAAGCTTGCCGTGTCCGGGCACAGCCAGCGGAGACCGGGACAGAATGTCGCGAATGCGCCGGGCGAAGACCTCGGCACCGGCAGGATCGGTCGCGGGCAGCACCACCATGTATTCCTGGCCCCCATACCGACCCATGGGCTCATCCCCGGGCTGGGTCCGCCCGATGATATCCATCTGCCGCATGCGGGACAGCACCCGATGGCCAAAGGTCTCCAGTACCGAGTCACTGACCTCGCGTCCATGCGCCACATGCAGGCGATCAAAATCGTCCAGTTCCACGATGCAGACGGACAGCTCTCCGCCATGCCGATCCACCCGGGCCATTTCCCGGGCCAGCACTTCCATGATTTCGCCCCCTTCCAGGGCCCGGGGCTGGATCTCCGCCTCGATCGCATCGCGAAGGGATTTGGTCCTTGAGGGTTCTTCAGGCGCACTGCGAGGCATGCGGGCAAGCACGGATGCCAGGGCCATGAATGCGATCAGCAGGAGAATCAGTTCCAGCCCCAACTGGGCCGCCATGGGTTCCTGTCCCGGCACCGAATCCGCCCAGGCGACCAGCGACCAGGGGGCCAACCCCGCCAAAGCACCGAGCCACACGACCCGGGGTTGCAACTGCCTGAGATGGAACGCGACCCAGATCAGCAGGCAAAGCGCGACCAGCACGCGAAGATCCGGCGGGAACAGGTAGGCCGTGAGGCCGATGAGGAACGCACCGCTCAGGCACTGCGCCCGCCAGAGCCCGGATTCGGCACCGCTGGGTAGCAGGTTGACGCTCCGCAGCGCAAGAAAGACAAGCAGATACAGGACTGCGGCGAAAACCAGGACCAGGGTACCCACGACCCCGAAGGGTGCATCGCCGGCGAGATCGAACCAGGCATGCAGGACAATCACCGGTAGCCAGCCGCAAAGCAGGCTGATATTGGGGTGGTGTCCGGGCAGATACCGGATGTTTGCTGTTTCCACTTCCCCTCCCTGACAGGTCTGGCCCAATGACACTTGCCCCGAAGACCCTGACCCATACTCGCTGGTTTGCGACCTGAACTCGCCGCTTGACCACGGCTGTTATTTCACATATCAAGTAAAGTTAGCAGTTTTCGCCTGCTCCAGCCATAATCAATGGGAAGGATTTCCCATTGCGGCGACGGCGGACAAAACAAGGGGAGTACGAACGCGGAGAGCAGCGGGAGGCCGGACTCCGCGTCACATCTATGGCGGACAGACACGACGTAACTGCGCCGGACGGCTGCGGTCCCGCCGCCATGGCGCATGCCGAGTTACCGGATCGGCAGACCCGCAACGAACTCACCCGGATGCTTTACCGCAATCATTGGGGCATCTACCCCATGGCGGTTGCCGGGGCC
>SLND01000165.1 GCA_007133205.1 Natronospiraceae bacterium
CTCGACTACATCGAGGAGCGTGTCGAGAGCGACAGTCTCCTGGATCTGGCGGCCGAGCTGGACGAGGCCCGGGAAGAACTGCGCAGCATGCGCGGTGACGTGGAAACCCTGCAGCATGAAATGGAAGGGTCTCGAGACCGGCAGCGGGAGATCTACCTGGACCTGGACCGTCGCCTGCAGGGCCTGGAGGCGGGCGGTATGCCGGCGGCCCCGATTGACGATGATGAAGGGGTTCTGCCACCGCCGGGACGGGATGATCCCGAGGATGTGACCGATGAGCCGGAGGAAACGGACGAGGACGCCCGGGATGCCTATGACGCGGCCTTCAGTCTGCTTCGTGACGGGCGCTATGATGAAGCCGCCACCGCCTTCAGTGACTTCATGGACAGTCATGCCGACAGCGAGCTCGCACCCAACGCACTGTACTGGCTGGGCGAAGTCCATTATGTGACCCGGGATTTCGAGACCGCACTGGAGAAGTTTCGGGGCGTGGTCGATGAGTACTCGGACTCGAACAAGGTACCCGACGCCAAGCTCAAGATCGGCTTCAGCCACTACGAACTGGAAGACTGGGACGAGGCGCGCGAGGTGCTGCGTGCGGTGCGGGACGATTATCCCGATACCTCCGCCGCAAGCCTGGCCGGCAACCGCCTGAATCGGATGGAGGAGGCCGGACGCTGAGGCGATGCCTCATCCGGGAGCGAGCGTGAACGTGGCCAGGCAGGACAGTATCAGCGAGACCGGGTCAAGCGAGACCGGCGCAGCGGTGCCGCGCACCGAGCGGGTGCGTATTACCGAGGTATTCCATTCCCTGCAGGGGGAATCGCGCAGCGTCGGCTGGCCGACGGTGTTCATCCGCCTGACCGGGTGCCCCCTGCGCTGTGTCTATTGCGACACCGAGTATGCGTTTCACGGCGGCTCGTGGATGAGCCTGGACGAGGTCCTGTCCCGCACCGCCGAATACCAGGCGAAATTCGTCACCGTGACCGGCGGCGAGCCATTGGCCCAGCCGAACGTGGATCGGCTGATTCACCGCCTGGCGGACGAGGGCTATGAAGTGTCGGTGGAAACCAGCGGGGCCATGGATATCGGTGTCCTCGACGAGCGTATCGTGCGGGTCATGGACATAAAGACACCCGGTTCCGGGGAAGACCATCGCAATCGCTGGGAGAATCTGGAGCTGTTGCGCTCCCATGATCAGGTGAAGTTCGTGATCTGTGACCGGGCGGATTACGAGTGGGCACGGGATCTGAGCCTGGCCGAGGATCTGGCCGGAAAATGCGAGGTCCTGTTTTCACCGGAGCACGAACACCAGGCGCCGGGCGAGCTGGCGGACTGGATCCTTGCCGACCGGCTTCCGGTCCGTTTCCAGGTTCAGCTTCACAAGTATCTCTGGGGCGATGAGCCCGGCCGCTGATTCCCCCGCCGCGGTTGTGCTGCTCTCGGGCGGGCTGGACTCGGCCACGGTGATGGCCTGTGCGCGCCGGGACGGTTACCGCTGTCATGCCCTGAGTTTCGACTATGGCCAGCGCCATGATGCCGAGCTGCGGGCCGCCGAAGAGATCGCCCGCGACCAGGCTGCGGTCGAGCACCGCACCGTTCGCGTCGATCTTGGCAGTCTCGGCGGTTCGGCGCTGACCGATGCGGCGGTGGCGGTGCCGGAAACCCCGGGGGAGGGCATTCCGGTCACCTATGTGCCGGCCCGCAACAGTGTCTTTCTCGCGGTCGCCATGGGCTGGGCCGAAATCCTCGATGCCCGCGCCATTTACCTGGGTGTGAATGCGGTCGATTACAGCGGCTATCCGGATTGCCGGCCGGAGTTCATCAGCGCCTTCCAGAACCTGGCGACGGTGGCGACGGCCCAGGGCCTGGAGGGCCGGGCCCCGGTCATCCAGGCACCACTGATTGACCTGCCCAAGGCGGATATCATCCGTCTGGGGACTTCGCTGGGCGTGGATTATGCGCTCACGGTGAGTTGTTATCAGGCCGACGACGACGGGCGCGCCTGCGGGGTCTGCGATGCCTGCCGCTTCCGCCGCCGGGGTTTCGAGGAGGCGGAGGTGGCGGATCCGACCCGCTATCGCTGATTTGTCCCGCGCCCTTCTTTGTCCAGGGCCCTTCCGAATACCCCCCGCATCCGTTAAAATGCGCCGCTCTCCGGGTCGTTAGCTCAGTCGGTAGAGCATCGGACTTTTAATCCGCTGGTCGCAGGTTCGATTCCTGCACGACCCACCAGCTGCAAACCCCGGTCGCCTCAGGGCGGCCGGGGTTTTCTTTTTCGGGGTTTTCTTTTTCCTTGAGGGGCCGGGAGAGCACTCCGGGCACAAATCGGTATAGTGTGCTGAATTCCTGTGCGAGCTCTTTGGGGGAGGGGCCGCTGTCTAGAGGGGGCGCGACCACCAATGGCCGGACGGGAGGCGTGCTTGGACAAGAGCATCAGAATACTGATCGTGGACGATTTTTCCACGATGCGCCGCATCATCACGAATCTGCTGGAGGATCTGGGCTACCGGAACACCGAGGTGGCCGGCGACGGTGAGACTGCTCTGGCGAGGCTGCGGAGCGAAGACTTCGATTTCCTGATCACCGACTGGAACATGCCGGGCATGGATGGTATCGAGCTGCTCAGGGCAGTTCGTGCGGACCCCGCGCTGGAATCCCTGCCGGTGCTCATGATGACCGCCGAGGCAGAGCGCGAACAGCTCGATGAAGCGACCCGCGCCGGGGTGAATGCCTACGTGATCAAGCCCTTTACCGCGGCCACCCTGGAAGACCGGATACGGGTGATCTTCACCCCGGTACGGAGCTGATGCGGGGCCGCGTTCGGGGGCCAATCCCGACCTGGTCGGGGATCGGTGCCCGCCGCTCCCGGCCGGGGCCCGGGAGGGCCCCGGTAAGCCGGAGGCTTCTGGTAACATACCCCGGTATTTTCAGACCGACCCGGTGATTCTGGGCCATGATGGCGGCCGGGTCAGTGGCTCAGTACAAGTGCCCAGGTACATGCCAAACACGTGCCGCCAAACACGTAACCCAAGCACGTAACAAAGGGAAA
>SLND01000115.1 GCA_007133205.1 Natronospiraceae bacterium
CAGATTGAAAAGCAGTATGGCAAGGGCTCGGTCATGCGGCTGGGCGACGATGCCGGCGCCCGGGATGTACCGGCCATTTCATCCGGATCGCTGGCCCTGGATGCGGCCCTCGGGGTGGGCGGTTTCCCCCGTGGCCGGGTGGTCGAGATCTTCGGGCCCGAGTCCTCGGGCAAGACGACCCTGGCCCTGCAGGCAGTTGCCCAGGCCCAGAAGGAAGGTGGCACCGCCGCCTTCGTCGATGCCGAGCATGCCCTGGACCCGGTGTATGCCGAGGCCCTGGGGGTCCAGCTTGACGATCTTCTGGTCTCCCAGCCGGATACCGGGGAGCAGGCGCTGGAGATTGCCGACATGCTGGTCCGCTCCAGTGCGGTGGACGTGCTGGTGGTGGACTCGGTCGCGGCGCTCACCCCCAAGGCCGAAATCGAAGGGGAGATGGGTGACTCCCACGTCGGCCTGCAGGCGCGGCTGATGTCCCAGGCCCTGCGCAAGTTGACCGCCAACATCAAGCGCACCGGCACGCTGGTCATCTTCATCAACCAGATCCGGATGAAGATCGGGGTGATGTTCGGCAGCCCGGAAACCACCACCGGCGGCAATGCGCTCAAGTTCTACTCCTCGGTGCGGGTCGATATCCGCCGGATCGGTGCGATCAAGAAGGGCGATGAAGTGGTGGGCAACGATACCCGGGTGAAGGTGGTCAAGAACAAGGTTGCGCCTCCCTTCCGCCAGGCGGAATTCGAGATTCTCTACGGGCGCGGCATCTCCGCCGAGGGCGAACTGATCGACCTCGGGGTCGAGCACGGTCTGGTGGACAAGGCCGGCGCCTGGTACAGCTACAACGGGGACCGGATCGGCCAGGGCAAGGACAATGCGCGCCAGTACCTGATCGATCACCCGGAAGTGGCCCAGACACTGGATCGGGCGCTGCGCGAGAAACTGCTGCCGCAAAAGGTTGACTCGGGTGAAGAAGAGGCACCGGAGCAAGACCAGGCAAAAGCCTGATCCCGAGGACGGCGACGCCGCCCGCGACCACGCCATTCGCCTGCTGGCTCGCCGCGAGTACGCCCGCGGCGAGCTGGCGATGCGCCTGCGCCAGCGCGGGTTTTCGCCTGATTGCGCGGAGTCGGTCCTGGATGGACTGGAAGAGCGGGGCTATCTCAGCGACGAGCGTTTTGCCGAGATCTTTGTTCGCACCCGGATCGAACGTGGCAGCGGACCATTGAAAATCCGGGCTGAACTGGGTCAGCGCGGGGTCGCGGATGAAATCATTGACCGGGCCCTGGCGGAGGCCGATTGCGATTTTGGCGCGCTGGCCCATCGGGTACGCTGTCGCCGATTCGGGGAAACACCTCCCGCGGACTTCGAGGACAAGGCGCGTCAGGCCCGCTTCCTTGCACAGCGTGGTTTTCGCGCCGACGATGTCCGCCGCAGCCTGGATGCGGACCTGTCCGAACTGGGGATCGAATAGGCCGGAGCGGAACCCGCCCCGGGCTGCAGCAGGAAAGTATTCTCCATGCCGGTGCGCGCATTGCCGCACCACCTGCACTATGCTGGCCGGAAATTGTCGAAAATCATGTCATAAAGGGATTTGCGAGGGATCGTCTTGAAATCAGCCATGGCCGAAAGCAAAGCGAAAAGCCTGACCACCAACCGGATTCGAGACCGTTTCCTGGAATACTTCCGGGCCCGGGATCATGCCGTGGTGCCCAGCAGTCCGCTCGTGCCGGACAATGATCCGACCCTGCTGTTCACCAATGCCGGGATGGTCCAGTTCAAGGACGTCTTCCTCGGTCGTGACAAGCGCGATTACCGGCGTGCGGTCAGTTCCCAGCGTTGCGTGCGCGCGGGGGGCAAGCACAATGATCTGGAAAACGTCGGCTACACCGCCCGCCACCACACCTTTTTCGAAATGCTGGGCAATTTCAGCTTCGGCGACTACTTCAAGCGCGAAGCGATCGAATATGCCTGGGATTTTCTGACCCGGGAGCTTGGGCTGCCCGAAGACCGGCTGTGGGTCACGGTCTACGAAGAGGATGATGAGGCGGCCGACATCTGGCTGAAGGAAATCGGGGTCAGCGAAGAGCGCTTTGCGCGTATCGGTGCCGAGGACAACTTCTGGTCCATGGGTGATACCGGGCCCTGTGGCCCCTGTTCGGAAATCTTCTACGATCACGGCCCCGAAGTGCCGGGCGGACCGCCGGGTACCCCCGAGGAAGACGGCGACCGCTTTGTCGAGATCTGGAACCTGGTGTTCATGCAGTACGACCGCAGCGCGGACGGTGAAATGAAGCCGCTGCCGAAACCCTGCGTGGATACCGGCATGGGCCTGGAGCGGATTGCGACGGTGATTCAGGGCAGCCACGACAATTACGACACCGACCTCTTCCAGAACCTGATTTCGGCCGCGATCAAGGTGATCGGGACGGATGCCGAACGCGATCATCCCTCCCTGAAGGTGGTCGCCGACCATATTCGTGCCTGCAGTTTCCTCGTCATTGACGGGGTGGTGCCCTCCAACGAGGGCCGCGGTTATGTCCTGCGCCGCATCATCCGGCGGGCCGTGCGCCACGGCTTCAAGCTGGGCGCCCGCGGTGACTTCTTCCACCGCCTGGTGCCGGCCCTGGTCGCCGAGATGGGCGAAGCCTATCCGGAACTGGCCGAGCGCGAGGCGGAAGTGGCCCGCACCCTGCGCCGTGAGGAACAGCGCTTCGCCGAAACGGTGGAACAGGGCATGAAACTGCTCGACGAGGTGATCGCCGATCTGGACGGCACGACCATCCCGGGCGAGACGGTGTTCAAGCTGTATGACACCTATGGCTTTCCGGTGGATCTGACCGCTGACGTGGCCCGCGAGCGAGATCTCGCCATCGACGAGACCGGTTTCGAGCGGGAAATGCAGGCCCAGCGCGAGCGCGCCCGTGCGGCAAGCCGCTTCGAGGGCGGCTATTCGGCCGCGCCCGAGGTCGATGTGGAAACAGACTTCACCGGCTATGACAAGCTCGTGGACCAGGGCCGGATCACCCATGTCTTTCGTGATGG
>SLND01000025.1 GCA_007133205.1 Natronospiraceae bacterium
GGTCATCCCGCGCACTTGGCGCCGCCAAGAACGCAGAACTTCGAACAGTGCGGGTGATTGAGAGGAACTTCCTGGAAGCTGTCCCTGAGACTGTGTCCCAGCTCGAATTCCGGCTGGTAGGGCAACAACGTGCAGGGCACCACCACCGGTCGATCATCTTCCTTGCGCTTGATCACCATGCGCTGGGTTGCGCACATCATGTTATCGGGATGTTGGCCGGTCTTCTCCCAGCAGCTCACGGTGATCTCCGGCACGTCCAGGCTGGCATCCATTTCCGGGAAGAGGACGAGCCGTTTGGGGTCGTGGGCATCCAGGTCGATCCCCTGTTCCTCGAAAAAGGCGGCATAGCCCTGACGCATTTCCGCATCGGATTCGCCCGAGAACAGTCGGCCTGCCACATCCACATTGAAACCGTTACGCGTCAGCCAGTGAAGGCCCTCGACCATGGGCTTCCAGGATCGCTTTCCCCGCTCCTGCTCATGCAGGTCCCGGCGGTAATGGTCGATGGACACCCGCAGGGTGAGTCTGTCGCCATGGCGCTCCCGTAGGCGTAGAAGATCATCCCGGCATTTCAGCATGGGTTTCATCGCATTGGTGAGCACCAGGGCCTCAAAGCCGCCATCCAGCGCATTCTGCAGCATTGGAATCAAGTCCGGATTCATGAAGGGTTCGCCACCGGTAAAGCCGATGGTGTCTGTCCCGAATCCTTCCTGCTCGATTTCGTCCAGGTAATTCGTTACTTCGTCCGAAGATATGTAACTCAGGCTGTCGTTGCGGGGGGAAGACTCGATGTAGCAGTTCTCGCACTCGAGGTTGCACAGGGTGCCGGTGCATATCCACAGTGTTTCCAGTTTCTTCAGGTATACACTGGCACGTTTCTCGCCATCAGCGGTGACCCGGGGGTCGCGGAATTTTCGCGGATCCAGAAGATAGGGGATCTTGTCCGCAGTATTGGCCATGGTAAAACCTCGCCTTGCTGTGTGTCAGATTGTTCCGAGTGCGTTTGCACCCGAGTATATTGGGCTGGCCGCTAGCTTGAAAGCGCGATTGTTTAAGGTAGTTGATGCAGACCGGGCCCATGGGAATGGACGTTCATTTTCCATTCATGTTACAGCGCAAGACGATTTCACCCTGAGGCTCGGTCCGGCGGTGGTGCGCTGAGTGTATCCGCAGAACCGTGGTCCATGATGGCGGCGGCCACCAGGTCGCCGGTCACGTTGATGGTCGTCCGGCACATGTCGAGGATCCGGTCGACCCCGATAATCAGGGCTATACCCGCCGCAGGAATCCCCACCGTGCCCAGCAGCATGGAGAGAATGACGATGCCGATGCCCGGGGTACCCGGTGACCCGATGGAGGCGCCTACCGCGAGAAACACCACCAGGACCAGGGTGGCCAGCCCGAGGTCCACGCCGAATACCTGAGCGAGAAAGACTGTTGCCACGGCCTGGTACAGTGCCGTGCCGGCCATGTTGATGGTGGTGCCCAGCGGAATGACGAAGCGGGCCACAGCGGCGCTGATGCTGAGTTTTTCTTCCGCGGTCTGGATGGTCAGGGGCATCACCGCGGCAGAACTGGAGGTGGAAAAGGCCAGGAGCTGGGCGTCACGAATTGCCAGCAGGAAGCCGCCAATCCGGTGCCTGGTGAATGCCCGCAGGATCAGCATGTAGACCGCCAGCATGGCCAGCAGGCCGATGATGACGGTCATGACGTACATGCCCATTCCCAGCAGGGCGTCCAGCCCGAGTCGGGCCGTCAGTTGGGTCAAAAGCCCGAACACCGCGAAGGGTGCGAGGTACATGGCCCAGCGGACCACGATCATGGTGATTTCCTGGATCGACCCGAGCAGGTCCAGCAGCGGGCGTGCCCGGTCCTTTGGAAGGCTGACCAGGGCCACGCCGATAAGCAGGGCGAACACGACTACCTGCATCATGTTCTGCTCCAGGCCCGCCTGGAGTGGATTGGCCGGGATCATTTCACTGATACGTGCCGGCAACTCGGCAATGCCTACCGCCGGTGCCGCTTCAGGTGGACTTGCCTCGATTGCCGTGGTGACAGTGTCGCGAACTCCCGCCGAATCTATGTAAAGCCCGGGTTGTATGCTCAGCGCTACTACCAGGCCGATGATGACGGCCGTCAGGGTGGTGAGCAGAAAGAAGATGCCGGTGCGAATGCCGGTGCTGCGAAGCTGGGACAGGCTCTCGCTTGAGGCCATGCCGAGGATGATCGAGGCGACCACCAGCGGAATCACGATCATCTGGATCAGGGCGAGGAAGATATAGCCGGGCAGGGCGAGCCAGCTTGTGACTACCACGCTCCAGTCCGGGTCCACGAGTCCCGTGGTCGGTCCGAGCAGTACCCCGGCCGTGACACCCAGGATCATGGCCACGATGACCTGCAGCCAGAGACGGCCCCGAACAAGGCCGGATAATTTCCTGCTGAGTTCTCGTATGGGACGGGGTTCGATGCCGGAAATCGAGTCGCTCATGGCGGGCTCCATGGTTGCCGGTCGACATGGCCATCAGGGATGCTTCCCTAAAATGCACGGGATCATTGGTGGAAAGCAAGCCACGGGAAGGCCTGCAGCAAGCATGCGAGCAGCGCGGATTTGAGATTGGTCATTGGCGCCTGCGACCCTGAATGTGGCTATCATGCCTGTGTCGAACCGGAGGGCGAGCGGAGGTAACGTGGCATCCAGAATCATCTTTCATGGTGCGGTCGGTGGCGTGACCGGCTCCTGTTTCCTTCTGGAGGCTGCGGGCAAGCGAATCCTGCTTGATTGCGGCCTCTTTCAGGGGGGAGGTCAGGAGCGTCTCAACCTGGCGGATTTCCCGTTCGAACCACAGGCCCTCGATGCGGTCATTCTCTCGCATGCCCACCTGGATCATTCCGGGCGTCTGCCGCTATTGGTCCGACAGGGTTATTCCGGACCGATATTCGCCCACAGGGCGACCCGTGACCTGTGTTCGATTCTGCTCAAGGATGCCGCCTTTCTCGAAGAGCGCCGGGCAGCCGCCCGCGGTGACCAGAATGA
>SLND01000156.1 GCA_007133205.1 Natronospiraceae bacterium
AAGCCGGCGCCGAGCAGCCATGGCGCGGTGGCGGGCGGACGCGCGGACCGGCGCGTGCCCATGACCCGCATGCGGGCCCGCATTGCCGAGCGCCTGGTGGAATCCCAGTCGCAGGCGGCGATGCTGACCTCCTTCAACGAAGTCGACCTGACCGAAGTCATGGCCATCCGCCAGCGCTACAAGGACAAGTTCGAGAAGGAGCATGGTGTCCGTCTCGGTTTCATGTCCTTCTTCGTCAAGGCGGCGGTGGAAGCCCTCAAGAAGCATCCGGTGGTCAACGCCTCGGTGGAAGGCAGTGACATCATCTATCACGACTACTGGGATATCGGCATTGCCGTGGCCAGCGACAAGGGCTTGGTGGTCCCGGTGTTGCGGGACTGTGACCAGAAGGGCTTTGCCGATATCGAGGGCGAGATTGTCGACTACGCCAGGAAGGCGCGGGAAGGCGGCCTTGCCATGGACGACCTGACCGGTGGCACCTTCACCATTACCAATGGCGGGGTCTTCGGTTCCCTCATTTCCACGCCGATCATCAATCCGCCACAGAGCGGCATCCTGGGCATGCACAAGATCCAGGAACGGCCCATGGTCGTGGATGGGGAGATCAAGGTCCGCAAGATGATGTACATCGCGCTGACCTATGATCACCGCATCATTGACGGCAAGGATGCGGTCCAGTTCCTCGTCGCCATCAAGGAGGCGCTGGAAGATCCGGCTCGCTTGCTGATCCAGCTTTAAGAAAAATTCATTTCAGGACACTGATTCTTCGAAGGGGAAGGCATGAGCAATTCCTATGATGTGGTTGTAATCGGCGCTGGTCCCGGTGGTTATGTCGCAGCCATTCGGGCGGCCCAGAACGGACTCAAGACTGCCTGTGTCGACAACTGGCAGAATCGTGACGGCAAGCACGCCTTCGGTGGCTGCTGCCTCAATGCGGGCTGCATTCCCTCCAAGGCCATGCTCGAATCCTCGGAACTGTTCCATCGTGCCGGGCACGAATTCGAGACCCATGGCGTGAAGGTGGGCAAGCCCGAACTGGATCTGGCGGCCATGCAGAAGCGCAAGGGCCGGATCGTGAAGCAGTTCACCGGCGGCATTTCGCAGCTTTTCAAGGGCAACAAGGTGGACGGCATTCCCGGAACCGCCCGGGTTCTCAAGGACGGGAATGTGGAAGTCACCAAGCTCGACGGTGGCGAGAAGGAAACCCTCCAGGCGAAGAACGTGATCATCGCGACCGGGTCCACCCCGGTGGAGCTGCCCTTCGCCAAGTTCGATCATGAGCGAATCGTGGACTCCTGGGACGCGCTGGACTTTGACGAGGTGCCCAAGCGCCTGGGCGTGATCGGCGCCGGCGTGATCGGCCTCGAAATGGGCAGTGTCTGGAAGCGCCTGGGGTCCGAGGTGACCATGCTGGAAGCCGAGGAGGATTTCCTCTGGATGGCCGATCAGCAGATCGCCAAGGAAGCCCGCAAGCAGTTCAAGAAGGAAGGCTTGGAAATTACCACCGGTGCCAAGGTCACCCAGGCCGAGGTGAAGGGCAAGGAAGTCAAGGTCACCTACGAGGACAAGAACGGGACCCAGGAAGTCACGGTCGACAAGCTGCTCGTCGCCGTGGGTCGCCGCCCCTACACGGACGGTCTGTTCGCCGATGATGCCAAGGTCAAGCTGGACAAGCGCGGTTTCATCGAAGTCGATGAGCACAACCGGACCAGCATGAAGAACGTCTATGCGGTCGGTGATTGCGCCCCGGGCCTGATGCTCGCGCACAAGGCCTCGGAAGAAGGGGTCTTTGTCGCGGATGTCATTGCCGGCAAGACCGCGGAGATGAATCACGACACCATCCCCTCGATCATCTATACCGCGCCGGAAGTGGCCTGGGTCGGGCGTACGGAGGAGCAGCTCAAGAAGGACAAGGTGCCCTACAAGTCGGGCAGCTTCGGCTTCGCCGCCAACGGTCGCGCGCAGGCCATGGAACAGCCGCATGGCATGGTGAAGATGCTCGCCCACAAGGACACCGACGAGATTCTCGGTGTGCATATCGTGGGGCCCATGGCCTCCGAGCTGATCGCCGAAGCGGTCCTGGCGATGGAATTCCGGGCGAGCGCGGAAGACATCCAGCTCACCATCCACGCCCATCCCGCCCTCGGCGAAGTGATTCACGAGGCGGCACTGGCCGTGGACAAGCGGGCCCTGCACGGCATCAATCGTTGACGCCCGTGTGGCGGTCTGCCTGATCAGACTTGATTGATTAAGACTTGATTGATTCAGACTTGGGGGCGCCACGGGCGCCCCTTTTTTGAATACCGCTTTCAATTGTGCATCTTGATGCACCCGGACCTGGATGATGGAGGACAGTAGATGGGTCTCGACAGTCGTCTTTCTTTTTCATGGATTCTGCTTGCCCTGATTGTGGGACTGTCCGCCTGCGCGGATCGCGACGATGACAGCGCCGAGCTCGAGGCGGCGGAAAGCGCGCCCGCCCAGGAAACCCGTCCGGAGCCGCCGGCCCGCAGTGCCGCCAGGGAGGCGGGAATCGAGACCGGTGCGGTCGTGCTGATGTATCACCGTTTCGGCAATGACCGTCACCCCTCCACCAGCGTGCGCATGGAGCAGTTCGAAGACCACATCGAGTACCTGAAGGAAGAGGACTTCAACATCTGGCCATTGGAAAGGGTGGTGGAGTATCTGCTGGAAGGTCGCGATTTCCCCGATCGCACGGTCGCCATCACCATCGACGATGCCTACCCGACGGTGTATGAAAACGCCTACCCCCGCTTCAAGGAACTGGACTGGCCCTACACCGTCTTCGTTAACACCGACGGTACCGACGGCAGCAGTCGCAGCTACATGAGCTGGGAGCAGATGCGGGAGATGGGGGAGAACAGTCGCGCCCGCTTCGCCAATCACTCAGCCAGTCATGATTACCTGGTGGCACGCCAGCCGGGGGAGAGCGAGTCCGAATGGCGGGCCCGGGTCGAGGCCGATATCCAGCGTGCCGAGGATCGGTTGAACGAAGAACTGGGTGATTTCGT
>SLND01000096.1 GCA_007133205.1 Natronospiraceae bacterium
ACCAGTTCCGACAGGTCGCGCTCGCCGGTATTGGTGATCATCCAGGCACGTTCCCCTTCCGCATCGAAACGCAGGGCGTTGCAGGTCTCGTCGACGGTGCAGGTATAGACCGGGTCCTCGTCCAGGCTATTGTCCTCGATGCGGAGCAATTCGTGGTTGCCGTCCATGTCCTGGCGCTGGGCGAGACGAAGACGGCCGTCGAGGTCCGCGGTGTATCCGGCGATGTTGTAGTCATTGCGGAAGATCTTTTCCTTCTCGCCGTCTTCGAGCTGGATGCGATAGACATCATGAACCTGGGGATTGCGATCATTGATACCGACCAGAATCCATTCCGGATGGTCCTTGGGGCGGCTGATCACCCGCGCCTGGATGTTGTCCTGGGGCGTGAGATGCTTCGCCTCCGGAACGCGTTCGTCCTCCGGTGGCTCGGCGGACGGATCCACGCGGTAGAGGCTGAAGTTCTCGTCGCCGGCCTGGTCCTGCTGGAAGACCACGTAGCGGCTGTCACGACTCCACCAGTGGGCACGCACCGGGCGGTCACGATCGTCGGTCAGCGGTACGGCATCGTCGAAATCCTCGCCGCGCTGCTTGACCCAGACGTTGGGCACCCCATCCAGCGGCTGGATGAAGGAAACGTACTCGCCGTCCGGCGACAGGGTTCCCCCGGAGATCTCGGGATCGTCGAAGAAAATGTCACGGTCTATGATCGGCGGCTGTTCGACGGGTTCGGCCTCCGCCGGCTCCGTCTCGGGCGCGTCGGTGTCTTCGGCGGCCTCACAGGCAAGCAGGAACAACGCAGCCAGCAGCAGTGCGGACAGACCCGCCGTCGAGAAAATCCTGTGTCGATAGGACATCTTTCCCCCTCGTGTTTGCTGGTGGTCCATGTGGCAATTCGGTTGTGTCCTCATGCTCCCGCTGGAGTCAGGCCTTTCCTGGCCGGCGACGGTTGGCGTGCCGGCCTTTGCTGCCGACAGGGCGTATCGGGGCACGAGTAGCGGATGAGCATGGCAGAATAGTGGCACTCAACCAAATCACACAAGCCAGGCCGGAGGACAGACCATGAGCGAACGCTTTCGCGCCTACCGGATCCATTCCGGGAAGGAAGGCGTCCAGGCGGGTTTCGAAGAGCTCACGCTGGACGATCTGCACGAGGGGGATGTGGTGATCCACACCGAGTTCTCCAGCGTGAATTTCAAGGACGCACTGGCCGCCACCGGCGAGGGCAAGATCCTGCGGACCTCCCCCTGCATCGGTGGCATTGACGTGGCCGGCACGGTGGTCTCCTCCAGTGATCGGCGCTTCAACGAGGGCCAGGCTGTACTGGTAACCGGTTGCGGTCTGGGCGAGGCCCATGACGGCGGTTACTCGGAGTACGTGCGGGTGCCGGCGGACTGGGTGGTGCCCATGCCCCACGGCATGACCCTGCGCGAGGTCATGGCGCTGGGCACCGCCGGATTCACTGCCGCCCTGGCGATTCATCGAATGGAACACAATGGCCAGGATCCGGAAATGGGCAGGATCGTGGTCACCGGCGCTACCGGCGGCGTGGGCAGTTTCTGCGTCAACATGCTCTCGGCGCTCGGCTATGAAGTGGTGGCCGTGACCGGCAAGGCGTCGGAGGCCGATTACCTGCGCGAGCTGGGCGCGGCCGAAGTACTGCTGCGCGATGATGTGGATTACGGCAAGCGACCGATGGAGAAGGCCCTGTGGGGCGGGGCCGTGGATAACGTGGGGGGCGAGGCCCTGACCTGGCTTACGCGGACCGTGAACTGGTGGGGCAATATCGCGAGCATCGGTAATGCCGCAAGCCCGAAACTGGAAACCACGGTCTTTCCCTTCATATTGCGGGGCATCAACCTGCTCGGCATCAACTCCATGGCCACCCCCATGGAGTTGCGGCGCAGGATCTGGGACCGGCTTGCCGAAGATCTCAAGCCTTCCGCACTTGACCGGATTGCCTCGGAGGAAGTGGACTTCGATCAGTTGCCCGCGGTCTTTGATGACATGATCGCGGGACGCACCCGGGGACGCACGGTGGTTCGCATCGGCAAGCGCTGATTCAGTCCTTCGCGCATCGCGAGAGAAAGACTGCGTCGGCAGCTGGCGCCAATGGATTGATCAGGAGTTCCAAAAAAAGGCCCCGCCGTGGCGGGGCCTCTTCTCGACTGATGTGGTTCCGGCCGCAGGGGCCACCCGGCATCAGAGTGGATTGACGTCCGTTGCCTGAAGGCCCTTGGGTCCTTCCTTGACTTCGAACTCGACCTGCTGGCCTTCGTTCAGGGTCCGGAAACCGTCACCATTGATCCCGGAGAAATGGACGAACACGTCCTTCCCGCCGTCTTCCGGTGCGATGAAACCGTAGCCCTTGGCCTCGTTGAACCACTTCACTGTACCCGTCTGCATTGCGTGCTACCTTCCCTAAAAGTTGACTCATTCAGATAGCTGGGGGCGCAAACAGGTTTGATCCTGAACTTGCGCGAGACACCACCGGCGGGGCAGGGGTGGCCCGTGGCCACCTTGCTTCCAACGGAGAATGTGTTCCAGCAACACCGATAATAGAATCGACAGCGAAAAAAACAAGAGGCGGAGAACCGGTCGGGCCTGAAACGGGCCATGCCGGGGCTCGCAGAATCCAGGCCGATGAACGGAGACTTGACGATGCATGCAATCAGCGCAGGCGGTGCGGAAATTCCCGCCCTGGGCTTCGGCACCTTCGAGCTGGAGCCGGAGGACGCGCTCCGGATGGTGGATCACGCGATCCAGGCCGGTTACCGCCATATCGATACCGCCCAGATCTACGGCAATGAATCGGCGGTGGGCGAAGCCATTGCCCATGCGCCGGTGAAACGCGAGGAGTTGTTCGTCACCACCAAGGTCTGGATCAACGCCATGCGACCGGGAAAGATGGAGCGCTCGGTGGAGGAAAGCCTGCGTGCCCTGCGCATGGATTCCGTCGATCTGCTGCTCCTGCACTGGCCGAATCCCAAGGTGGATTTCGAGGCCATGTTCGACAGCCTCAATCGAATCCGGGA
>SLND01000144.1 GCA_007133205.1 Natronospiraceae bacterium
AGAATGCCGTCGTCACCGGCGCGCGTATAGACATGGGGCCGGAACCGATACCCGCCATCGGTACCAAGGCGTCGCTCTCCGAGCTGGATTCCGGACCGCTCACCGAGCATGACCTCGTCCATCGACAGGCCTTCAAGCCGGGCGGCGAGGTGCAGTGAGAGTGCCGGGAGATGCAGCTCGTGGACCCGCAGGATGGCCGGCGGCTCGCGGGTGTCGACCAGTCGCTGGCCCGGCAGAAAACCGGTCCCGAGAATCCGGGTGTCGAGGTTCGGCCAGGCCGGCAGGAGCCGCCCCGCCGGTACCGGCCGGGACAAATCGAGTTGCGGACGCAGGCGTGCCTCCAGTCCGTCGGGACGCGCCGGCGTGGGCACGGCGCTGGCAAGCAGGGGGGCGGATACCCAATCCTCGCGGGCACCGCTTTCCGGTGCGCGCGGTCCGGCCTGCCAGGGAATCCCCAGAATCACGGGCGCTGCGTTGTCCGATCCGGCGGCGGCGGCAGGATCCACCGCATCCGCCAGGGCCCATTCCGGGGGCAGCGCCAGACCGACCACTGAGGCACCGGCATTGTTGATGCGGGTCAGTGCCTCGTTGAGGTCCGGAGCCAGTTCGGCCCACCCCTCCCGTGCGGCGAGGGAAGCCTCGTCGATTTCCACTACCGCGATACGGTCGCCGGGATCACGCTCCGGCGCGAGCTGGACGCCCCAGCCGGTGATGGTGCCGTCCACGCCCTGCCACAGGCCGGCCATGCCGGCACCCACCACCACCAGGGTGGTCGCCAGTCCGACGAGATAATCGTGGTTGCTCCGTTGCAGGCCCAAGCCTTCCCCCGTTTGTCCACGCCGGCCATTCCGTCGAGCCGACTGTATCCCGAGCCCCAATATTACATAGAATGCCCAGTTGATGGGCGGGCCAGGCTGTCACAGGGAGACATTGCACGCCCCCTCGCGCGGAATGGCCACATGATGGGCAAAAGGAGGGCCCGATGAAACAGGTACTTATCGTGGGTTGCGGCGATCTGGGCACCGGCACCGGCCTGGCACTCGCGGCGGAGGGTCACCAGGTCTGGGGAGTGAGACGCCGACCCGAGGAGATTCCCGCGCCGATCAACCCCCTGGCGGGGGATTTCAGCCATCCCGACGACCTGCCCGACTTTCCCAGGGAACTGGACACGGTCTATTTCATCGCGACTCCGGATGAATACAACGATGCCGGTTACCGGGCCGCCTACGTGGATGGTCTTGCCAATGTGCTGGAACGGCTCGAGTCCGACGGTCTCTCACCGCGCCGCGTGATCTTCGTCTCCAGCACCGGCGTCTACGGCCAGAACGACGGAAGCTGGGTGGAAGAGGACTCCGCCGCCGAACCGACCCGCTTTTCCGGCCGGCGGCTGCTGGAAGCGGAACGGATGCTGGCCGAGCATCGTTTTCCGAGCGTGGTGGTACGCTTCGCCGGCATCTACGGACCTGGCCGAGACGGCCTGATCCGCCGGGTGCGCGAAGGCGGCACGGCCGCCGACAAGCCCCCGCGCTATACCAATCGCATTCACCGCGATGACTGCGTCGGCGTGCTGTGCCACCTGTTTTCCCTGCCAACCCCGCAACCTCTCTATCTGGGGGTGGATGACAACCCCTGCCCGCAGACCGAAGTCATGGACGGCATTGCCGAAATCCTGAACCTGTCCCGACCGCCCCGGGAAACCAACAGTCGGGGACAGAACAAGCGCTGCGACAACAGTCGGTTGCGCGCGAGTGGCTATCAGTTGCGCTATCCGGACTGGCGGGCAGGCTACCGGGCCCTGCTTGAGGGCTGAGCGCCAATACCCGACCGGGCTCGAACCCGCCGCTCCCAGCGGTTATCATCCTGCGTTTCGCCGCAGACGAATTTCCCGGAGGCAGACATGCGCCGAATCCTGATGATCGCCCTGATTGCTCTTTTCATGACCGCCTGTGCCGAGGCCGAGGACGTCGGTCCGGTCGGCATCGCGATCCATGGCGGTGCGGGCACCATGGACCCCGAGGACATGGATGAGGAACGCGAGGCTGAATACCACGCCGCGCTGGAAGAAGCCCTGGAAGCCGGCCACGAGGTCCTGGCCGACGGCGGCGAAAGCCTGGACGCGGTTCAGGCCGCGATCCGGGTGCTGGAAGACGAACCGCTGTTCAACGCCGGTCGCGGCTCGGTCTTCACCAGTGACGGCGAAAATGAGCTGGATGCGGCCCTCATGGATGGCCGGGACCTGAACGCAGGCGCGGTCGCCGGGGTCCGTAAGATCCGCAATCCCATCGACCTGACCCGCCTGATCATGGATGAATCGCCCCATGTACTCTTCTCCGGCGCCGGTGCCGAGCGCTTCGCCGAGAACTTCGAGGACGAGCTGGAATTCGTCGATCCGGAATTCTTCCACACCGACCATCGCTGGGAGCAGCTTCAGGAAGCGCAGCGAGAGGAAGCCGAACAGGGTGGCGAGTTTCGCAGTGAGCGCAATCCCGGCTCCGAGCATGCCCTGGGCACGGTGGGTGCGGTGGCCCTGGATGCCGAGGGCAATCTTGCCGCAGGCACCTCCACCGGGGGCATGACCAACAAGCGCTTCGGGCGGATTGGCGATGTGCCCATCCTCGGCTCCGGCACCTACGCCAACAATGAAACGGCGGCCCTGTCGGCCACCGGCCATGGCGAATACATCATGCGCGCGGTGACACTGCACGACATTTCCAGCGTGATGATGTACGGGGAGAAATCCCTGGAGGAAGCCGCCGATTACGTGGTCAACGAGAAGCTGGTGGACATGGGCGGCAATGCCGGCGTGATTGCCATCGATGGCGAGGGCAACATCACCATGCCCTTCAATACCTCGGGCATGTACCGGGGCAGCATCGATGTCGACGGCAACGTGAAGACCGCCATATTTGCGGAATGACAGCTGCGGGCGGGGCGGTCGCCGGCGGCCGCCTCGCCCGTAAACCGCGCTTTCGATAGAATATGCCAATGAACACTCTGGTAGGCCTGATCATGGGCTCCCGTTCCGACTGGGAGACCCTCCAGCACACCGCCGAGACCCTGGAGCGTCTGGCGATTCCCTACGAGACACGGGTGGTGTCCGCGCACCGGACTCCCGACCTGCTGTTCGAGTATTGCGCGACGGCACGGGAACGGGGACTGGAGGTCCTGATCGCCGGGGCAGGGGGCGCGGCCCATCTGCCCGGCATGGCGGCAGCCAAGACCCCGCTGCCGGTGCTCGGCGTGCCGGTCCAGTCGAAGGCGCTCAACGGCATGGACTCATTGCTTTCGATTGCGCAGATGCCCGCCGGCGTCCCGGTCGGCACCCTGGCAATCGGCAAGGCGGGCGCGATCAATGCCGCCATCCTGGCCGCCTCGATCCTGGCGCCGCATCACGAGGCTGTGCGCGAGGCGCTCGACGGATTTCGTGCGGAACAGACCGAGCGGGTGCTCAAGGACCCGGACCCGCGCAAGTAGGCGGCCTGCCGGTCAGCGAGTGACGGCCCGCCCGGGGTGACCCGGGCGGGCTGATTGATTTTGTGGGGGCAGTAGCGGACGGGGATTCTGGAACACGAAGTGCACAAAGACAAAACACAAGGACACGAAGTTCTTGAACAAATGCATGCCTTCGTGATCTTGTGTTTCTCCTTCGTGTTCTTCGTGCTGAACAAGCCGTTCAGAACCAAACCCCTGAGCCTGAAGTTGACTCCGCGCTTGAACGAAGTCGATTACCACCAGAGACCAATGTCATGAGCATAGGAATCATCGGCGCCGGACAACTGGGACGGATGATCGCCCTGGCGGGATACCCCATGGGGCTCAAGTTCACCTTCCTGGACCGCAGCGACCAGGCCCCCGGCGCCCAGGTGGGCAACATCATTCTCGGCGATTTCTCCAATGCCGACGCCCTGGCCAAGCTGGCCCGCGAGGTGTCGGTGCTCACCTACGACGTGGAGAACGTCCCGGTCGAGGCGCTGCGCGAGGCGGCCGGGGACGTGCCCGTGCATCCGGGCCCGGCGATCCTGGAAGCCGCGCAGGATCGCCTCGACGAAAAGCAGGCCTTCGCCGACCACGGCATTGCCACCGCACCCTACCGGCGGGTGGATTCACGCGAGGATCTGGGTGCGGCGGTCAAGGCGCTCGGCCTGCCGGCGGTGCTCAAGCGGCGCCGCCTGGGTTACGACGGGCGCGGCCAGCGTTTCCTGCATGAACCCTCGGACCTGGACGAAGCATGGGAGGCACTCGGCGACGCGCCGTTGATCCTGGAAGGTTTCGTCGACTTCGACCGCGAGGTATCACTCGTGGGCGTGCGCAACCCCTCCGGCGACACGGCCTTCTATCCGCTCAGCGAGAATGTCCACGAGGACGGCATACTGCGCTACTCGCTCGCGCCCGCACCGAAGAACGGCCCGCAGACCAAGGCCGAGGACCAGATGCGGTCGCTGATGGAAAGCTATGGCTATGCCGGTGTCCTGACCATCGAGTATTTCGAGAAGGACGGCGAACTGATTGCCAATGAGATGGCCCCGCGTGTGCACAATTCCGGGCACTGGACCATCGAGGGCGCGGCCACCAGCCAGTTCGAAAACCACCTGCGCGGAATCCTCGATCTGCCCCTGGGGGATACCCGCCCCCGCGGGCGGGCCGCCATGGTCAACTGCCTCGGCGGCATGCCGGAAATGAGCGAGGTCATCGCTCTGCCGGATGTCCATTACCACGACTACGGCAAGGCGGCACGGCCACGGCGAAAGCTCGGCCACCTCACCGCGATTCGCGAGAATGATGCCGGCCGCAGCGACATCCTCGAGCAACTGCTCGAGATCGTGCGCCGGGCCGAGGGAGACCAGGGCCCGGGATAATCCGGGCCCTCTACCCCAGACCCCGTTACCCGGACCCCATTATTGATCCCCCGTCATGGCTCCCGGGTACGGCTCAGCCAGAAGGTGGTCACCACGACGAAGGTAAAGGCATTGACCATGAGGTTGTGGTCGAACACCCCCTGGGTGATGCCGAAGGCACCCACCGTGACGATGAAGGCCGAACCCGCCATTCCCGCCGCACGCGCGCGCGGATCACTGCTCCGCGCCGAGCGCACCAGCACGATCAGGGGATAGACAAACAGGGCGGCCAGTACCGCCAGCCCGGGCAGTCCTCGACTGTAGAGGGCATACAGCCACTCATTGTGCGGATGGGCCTGGCCGGCCACCGCCGGTGAAGCCCGGCGTTCGGCCACGTCTTCATCAAGCTGGCTGCGATAGACCCCGAAACCGTGCCCGAGGAGGGGCGCATCCCGGTAGTGGGCGAGCGCCCCCGCCCACATGTCCAGGCGCTCGTCGGCCGAACCGGCGGCATGGAAATACAGGGTTTCTCCCGGACGTTCCTCCAGCGGCACCAGCCGGACATCACTGTTCGGCGGAATCCGCAGGCGGAAATGCGGGTGCCTGTCGGCATCGGCCGTTATTCGAAACACCTGTGGCAGGAGGGTGATTGCCTGGCGCTCGGCCTCGGCGCCGGGCACACGCAGATCACCGACGCCGGATGCCATCAGGGACAGGGTAATCTCCGCTTCGGTCCGGGTAGGCGCGGGCCGTGGCAGATCCACTTCCACCTCTTCGTCACCCCGATTGTGAATCCAAAGCACCGAGCTACCCAGGCAGGTTCGCATCGCGAGCATGGTCGCTTCGGCGCCTGTCCAGGGCTGATAACTGGCCACAATCTCGCCATCATCCGGACTGATCGTGGCGCGCTTGGCATAGACTTCCAGCCAGTCGGGATCGGCGAAACAGTCATGACCCGCGCGGGCATCGCGCGGTGGCAGGACCCGTTCAGCGGCAAACCAGGTGTCGATCTCGGCCGCGATCCGGCCGAATCGTTCGAAGTGCGGCGCCGAGAACAGGAGTACCATCAGCACGGCCACCGCCGCCACGCCTCCAAGGGCGTGGACGACCCGGCGCTCCACCCAGGTGTGCCAGAACAGCCACACCGCCACGAGAATCGGCAGGGCAAGCCAGGGGCCGCGCACGCCGCTGCCCAGATTGGTGATCAGATAACCCAGTGCACCGCAGGCCGCGATGACCACGGCCGAGCGATAACCGGCCCGCCAAAGTGACGGCAGGGCCACCAGCAGTGCGAAACCGGCGGCCAGCGACAGGCCGCCCACGGTCATGGTATGGCTGCCGCCCTCCACCCGTTCGATTTCCTGGGCGGCAAACAGCTTCAGGGTCCAGGCACCGGCGAAGGCACCGCCCAGGCCCATGGCCCCCCAGACCCATTCGGGGCGCGGCCGGGTGGCAATGAAGGCAGCCAGGAAGGGGGCAAAGAACAGGACATTGACGACCCGGCCGAGCTTGCGCCAGCCCAGATCACTCATCCCGCCCCAGAACCAGGCCGCCAGGGCGACCAGAAAGAACAGGGCAAAGACCAGGATCAGGCGTCCGGCCTCGGGCTGGAATTCATCGAAACGGGCCCGGCGCAGGACCAGAAAGACCAGGCCGGTGAGGCCGAAGATCGCGAGCAGTACATTGCGCAGGTGCTCGGTATAGAGAAAGGTCAGGAAAAACCCGAGGCCACACAGGGCAAGCAGGAGCAGTCCCCGCTCCGTCCAGCTCATGGCAGTCAGTCCTTCGATCGGTCCACGCGGAGTTGCCATCGGAATTCCCCTTTCGCCTGGATTGTTCGTGGCGCCTGGTTTACTTCTGACACCGGCACACCAATCACGGGCCATACCAGTGTACCGGCACATCATACCGCCTGACCTGCTCCCGCGCGCCTCTCGGCGCACCCGCCGTGTGATTCAGGCAGCGACGAGAAAGCGTCGGGCGGCTTCCGGCGAGGCCATGCTCAGGGCCAGTCGCTGCAGGGTATCCCGGATATTGCCCGGGCGGCTGCCCTTGGCCACGGCATCGGCTTCGGCGGCCAGATCAAGCACGGCCAGCCAGTCGCGTGCGCTGTAACGCTGGATGGCCTTCTGGATCAGGGAACGGCGCCGGTTCCAGACGCGCCGGGTGACCTCCTCCAGGCGGCGCCCGCGCTCGACTTCGGCGGCCATGTCGGCGACCGTCCGAATCTCGCGCGCCAGGGCCCAGAGGATCAGCGGCGGGGCAAAACCCTCGGAATGCAGACCGTCGAGAATCCGGACCACCCGTTCCGCCTCGCCACCCAGGGCGGCATCGGCAAGCTGGAAGGGATCATAACGGGCACTGTCGACGACGGCCTGATAGACCGCTTGATCATCGGCCCGGCTTTCTCCGAGCAGCAGTGCAAGCTTGGCCAGCTCCTGGGCACCGGCCAGCAGGTTGCCCTCGACCCGTTCGGCAATGAAGCGGGCCGCATCCCTCGAAATCTGCAGGCCCCGGCGCCGGGCACGGTCTTCGAGCCATGCCGGAAGACGCTCCCGGGCGACCGGCCAGATGTCGATCATGGCACCGGCCTGGTCCAGGGCCTTGACCCAGGCCCGGTTGCGGGTCGCCCGGTCCAGGCGCGGCGAGATCACGACCAGTATGGTGTCGGGGGGTGGATTCCCAGCCCATTCGGCCAGGACCGCGGCCCCGTCGGTACCGGGTTTGCCCCCCGGCAGGCGCAACTCCAGAAGGCGGCGGTCGGCAAACAGGGACATGCTGGCGCCGGCATCGACCAGCTGCTGCCAGTCGAAATCGTGCTCCGCGACGAAAGTGGTCCGTTCCTCGATGCCCTGGCGACGGGCCGCCGCGCGAATCTTGCGCGCGGTCTCGTCCACCAGCAGGGGCTCATCACCGCTGATCAGATAGACCGACCGCAGGGGTCGCGACAGGTGGGGGTCCAGTTCTTCGGGCCGCAACTTCACGGGCAAGCCTCCTGCATCAGGGCGTGGTGCGCATGATACCGGTCGGCGGACCCGGGTGCTAAGGCGGCCCTTTTTAACCTATTGGTCAAGCTGCTGACGACCGCCGAGCGGGCCTTCGGCGGGTGCGCCCTGTTCGCGTGCCGCCCGGTTGGCCAGAAAGCGCAGTGACACCGTCGCGGCAAGACAGATTGCCAGGGTGGGCCCGAAGGGCTGATCCAGCAGCATGGCGAGCACGAAGGCGACCGTGTAGGCCACCGCCGCGATGATGACCGTCAGCACCAGGGCCTTGCGCCAGCCCTTGACCAGCACGAAGGCCACCCAGGGCGGTACCACGAACATGGCAAATGCGGCCATGGCACCCATGGCCAGGGTCCCGAGTACCACCGCACCCACCACCAGCAGACCGAAGAGCAGGCGGTGACGCCAGGCCGGCAAGCGGTTGGCGGAGAAGTAATCCGGGAAGAAACGTTCGGTCAGCAACTTCGGCGACAGCCAGGACAGCGCCGAGAGCAGGATGGCCAGCAGAATGATGGCGGCAACCAGGTGCGGGGTGTGGGTGAAATAGAGCTGCCCCCGCAGCAGGGCCTGGCCGATCACTTCGCCCTGGTGGGTATTGGCCGCCAGCAACAGGGCCGCGCCCCAGCCGACAAAGATCATCAGGGCGTAATGACTGTTGTCCGTGCGCGGCAACAGGCCCTTGATCAGGGCCGCGAGACCCGCAAAGACAAAGGCGGAGGCGAGCACCGGTATCCCCAGCGGCCCCGCCGCCAGGCCGCCGGCCGCCGCGATATGCGACAAGCCGAGCGCGGCCAGCCATTCCTCGCGCAGCTTGAGAAAGGCGCCGACCAGGGACAGGCTCACCGCCAGCAACAGGCCGATGAAGTACTGGGTGCGGAACATCGGGTCGAACAGGATGAAATCACTCATCCGCCGGCACCTCCTGAAACACGGCGCATCTCATCCTGGTGCACCTCGGCTGATCCATTCTCGTCACCGAGCTCGATCATGCGGGTACAGTTCTCGGCGAGGAATTCGCGCTCGTGACTGACCAGCATGACCGCCCGCGGGGGGCGCTCGGTCTGGATGAAGGCAGTCAGGGCATCAATGGCCCGCCCATCCAGGTTGTTGGTGGGTTCATCCAGCAACACCAGCTCGGCATCGCCACCCAGACAGGCCCAGGCCTGCAGCAACTGAAACTGGCCGCCGCTCATCTGATTGATGGGACGATCCAGCAGGGGCTGGATGATCTCCGGGGCATCGGTTCGGTCCGCGTGCATGACACGCAGCAGTTCCCTTCCGAGCAGGGGCAACTCCGGAGGCAGCTCCGGTCGCTGCTGGTGATGGGTGACGGTCAGCCCGGCACAGCGTTGAATACTTCCGGAAAAGGTGCGGGCCGCTCCGGTGATCGCGCGAAGCACGGTGGACTTGCCCGATCCATTGCGTCCGCCGACACCGAGCACTTCCCCGGGCAGGACAGAAAAGGTCAAGGGGCCCACCACGGGCCCCTTGTATCCGGCCACCAGCTCTCTCACCGAGAGCAGTGGCTCATCCTGATTGCTGCTTGCGTTGTGCTCAATCACGGTGGATTGACGCTCCTTTCACCCAGTTGTCGATCATCTGGAAGTAATCATCACGATCGGCCCCGGGCTCGACCTGGTTGGGCATCTGCTTTACTTCCCAGCCCAGCTCGTCGGCAACAAACCGCGCGCCTTCCCCGGGCTGGAAATCGGTAAGCATGACCACCCCCTCACGTCCGGACAAGTTATCGACCAGGCTGCGAAGATGGCGGGCAGTCGGCGGAATTCCCGGCAGGGGCTCGAGATAGCCGTGAATGGGAACATCCAGCAGGCGCATCAGGTAATTGATGTCCTTGTGAAAGAGCAGCACCCCGGGAGCGCCTTCCGCCGTCTCCCGCCATTCGGGTACCCGCGCCTCGACCGCTTCCTCGAAGGCTTCGGCATTGTCCGCGAACAGCTCCGCATTATCCTCGTCCAGTTGCGCGAGACGATCAGCCAGGGCATGCCCGACCTGGGCCATGCGTTCGGGATCCATGTAGAAATGGGGATTCCCGGCCGGGTGGACATCCCCGCCTGCCCGGTCGGCCACGACCCCCGTCTCGATCAACTGGATATGGGCCGCACCTTCGAAGTAGCCGGTCCGACCGGTCTGAACGGCAGGATTATTGGCACCCTGAATGGCGGCCGGCAACCAGCCGATTTCCAGTTCCGCCCCAACCGAGACCACAAGGTCGGCACGCCGCAGCGCGGCCATCATGCTAGGGCGAGCCTCCAGATAGTGAGCGTCCCGGTCCGGCGGGGCCATCACGGTCACATCCACCGCATCACCGCCGATTTCTTCCACCAGCATGCCCATGTTGGGCACCGTGGCAGCGACACGAACTTCCGCATGGGCCACTCCGGCCAATGCGAACAGCAAGAGTGCAAACATCAGTTTCTTCATCAGATCGTCCTCCTTGTCCCTTCAAGTCATCAGATAAGGGCATTGACTCGAAGGGATTCAGAATTCATGGGCGCCATGGACACCAATCGCCATGTTGAACTGCAGGATGAACTCCCAGTGATTATCCGGACTGGGTTGACCCCGTTCGCCACCAATCTCGTTGTAATTGACCTGGGCCCGCAGACGCGAGAATTCCGTCGGCAGATAGGAGGCCTGCAGGGCATAACGGTAGGAGGTATCGAACTCCGTCGGCAGGCCGCGGCCATCTGCCTGATCCGCGTAGGCATCATTGGTCAGTCCCAGGGCATCCACCCTTGCGCCGATATTCCAGCGTGGGGCAATGCCGTAAATGCCCTGCAGATAGAGTCCATCCTGGCTCCAGCTCTGGTCCCGCACATCCGGATTGTCATCCGGCCCGGTGGGCTCGAGGGTGTCGAAATCGGTGAACTGGCGACTCATGTAGGTGAGATCCTGGGTGCGGCGGAAATACTCACCCTGGAGCTGGAAATTGCGGTGGCCATGGATTCCCTGACCGTCGTACTTGTAGACCGCATCCAGTCCCCAGAAGGAGGCATCCCCGTCCCAGGTCTCCAGACGCCCACTGGAATGGGCTTCTTCGCGCTGCAGGACATCGCTCACCCCGGCGGAAACCCCCAGTTGCAGGGCGTGATCGTAGCCAAGATCCGGCGCCCATTTGGCAAAGAAGGTGGCCAGATTGGGTGCGGAGGTGTCACGAAAGCCCTTGCGGTCACGCCAGCGATTGCGTTCCGGCGCACCATCGTCATCGGGCAGCACGGTGACCACGTCATGGTTGCCGTCCCCCTCGTAGGCGGCGATGCCGGGGGAGTCCCCCGTGCCCTGGAGCAGCTCGACGCCGAAGCGGGTGTAGGTTTCCGTGGGCGGCATCCAGGTGAGCTGCACACCGGTTTCGCGTAAACCTTCTTCCCCGAACATCTGCTCGATCACCCAGGGCTGGTCGGCAAAGTGCCAGTCGTGCAGGTGCTGCTTGTTGATGTAACCGACATCACTCAGGAAGCGGCCGATCTTGGCCTGCCAGCCAGCGGGCATGGCGCGGGTGGTAACGAAGGCTTCCTCGATCTCGATGCCGTCATCAAAGGCGGCAAGCTGGATCATCATGTCGAAATAGGGATCCACGGTACCGGCGAGCACCAGCTCCACTTCCCGCAGGGAAAAACCTTCCGCAAAACCATGATCGTGACCGCCGTGGCCATGATCGTGGCTGTGCCCGGCATCGAAGCCACCGGGGTCTTCCTCGTCCCCGCTGAAGACATTGCGATACCCACCATCCAGGATCACCGAGATCGCCGGATTGAACGCGGTCCCGGCACCTACTTCCTGGTCACCGCCGCCCACCTGCATGGCACGCATGCGCATGGGCTGCGGGTCGAGCGGATCGGTCACCGGTCCGGTCTGCCCGGGTCCCGATTCTTCGGCTTCCGGATCGGCTGCACGGCGGTCG
>SLND01000113.1 GCA_007133205.1 Natronospiraceae bacterium
CCGTGTCCAGTGAATCCCGGTCTGCAATTGTCTCCTCGTGACTCACCGCCAGAGCTTCGCTCCAGGCCTGTGGATCGATTTCCACATTCCTTCCCGGGTCACGCTCTTCTTCGGGAGTATCTTCCGCAACGATCTGGTCCGCCAGCTCTGCCGCTTCAGCTTCCCGTTGCAGTTCAGCAGCCCGGCCTTCCAGTGCCTGTTCGTCTCCGTTGTCGACGTGCAGCTCCGGATCCAGAAAATTCTCGTCTTCCGGAATGCCCTCATCTGAGCCACTGGTGCTGTCCGACGGTGAAGCTGGGTCATCTTCGGCTTGCTCATCTTCGACCTGATCATGGCTGGCCCGATCCTGACTGCCCGGATCATCAGCCATGGCCAGTGCGGTTTCGACCTGGATATGGCTGATGTCGAGACGCGGGGCGATGTCTTCGGCGATGCTCGCTTCTTCGCTATCACCTGCGTCCCCGTCATTGCCATTCTTGCCATTACCATTGATGCTGTATGAGAGGACCAGAGCGGATAGCAGCAGGGCAGTGGACAGCAGGGTTACTGTCATTGCGGTGAACCCTCTTTGTCTCCCGCGACCGGGTTCGACCAGGCGGCGAATTCGGGTAAGTATCTGGCCTTCCGCCATGCCCAGAGACAATGCCGGCGTGAATCGGCGCATGTCTTCCAGTTCCGCCAGGGTACGGGCGTAACCGTAGCGGTCATTGACCATCCGCACGGCCAGGTCGTCACAGCATTGCTCGCGCAGGGCGCGAATGTGGTTGGACAGCCAGTGCACCGCCGGGTGGTAGAACAGCAGTGTTTCAGCAGCGAGCTGCAGAAGGTTGATCAGATAATCGTGCCGGCGCACATGGGCCAGTTCGTGGGCCAGGATCATCTGCAACTGGTGTGGCGGGAAGCCCGCAATCACCGCCGGCGGCACCAGTACCAGGGGCCGCAGCCAGCCCAGCATCAATGGGGCGTGAATCTGTTCGGAAACCTTGAGTTGAGTGCGCTCTGACACCCCGAAGGCGGTGATCAGTGCGTGAAACTGCTGTACCAGCCATTCCGGAGCCGGTTCGGCCGTACGCCGGATCCTTGCCAGGCGGGTCAGTCCGGTTATCAGTCGGGCGGCGTAAATCAGCACACCCAGGGCCCATGCGCTGACCACCCAGGTGATCCAGCCGGGGCTGCTTGCGGCCTCCCTGCCGGCGCTGACCGCGGTAACTGCCATTGTCGCTGCAGCGCCGGTGGCATCCGCCGGCGCATGGCTTGCCACCAGGAACAGAAAGGTGCCGACGGGCAGTAGCACCATTGCAAGCAGACCGCCAAGCGCCAGCGTATAGCGCGTGCGCGGATCACTGCGGCGCAGCCACAGATCCAGGGACCACACCACCCCGGCCACCAGTACCCCCTGCCAGAGAAAGTGCAGGAGGCTCAGGCCCAGTGCTTCAACCCAGTAGCCGCTGAACAGTTCAAGCATCGGATCCCAATTCCTCTGAGGTGGTCTGCATCCGGAAGGTTTTCCGACGGCACTCAGGCGTCGGCATCGCCATTGTTGCGCTCAATGCGATCAAGAAGACGGCGAATCTCGGCCAGTTCCTTGTCATCGGCCGGAGCGGAGTTGCCCAGTACCTGCATTACAAGCTTGCGCGTGGATCCGTGGTAGACCCGCTGCAGGAAGTCCTGGAGCATGTCCCTCTGGGTCTTTTCCTCTTCGCAGGCCGGCGCATAGACATGGGCCCGGCCGGATTCCTCGCGATCGACCAGTCCCTTCTCGTGCATGATCTGGAGTTGCTTGAGAATGGTGGTGTAGGACACGTTTTCATAACCGCCGAGGCTCCTGTGGACCTCACGAACGGTCGACGGGCCTTCCTTCCACAGGTGCTGCAGGATACGCAGCTCCGAGGCCGTGGGCTTGGGCAATTTTCCGGGCGCGACATTCTCGGACATGGGGCAACTCCTTGGGGACAGTGTGTGTCGGTCGCCGTTCAGGCCCGGCAGTGTCTTCCCGGGTTCAGTGCCTGGGCGCCCGCTGTCGGATCCCCGTCCACCATGGTAGGCAAGGTACCCTGGGGCCGCAAGTTCGCCCCCGACAAGGGCTGTCGCAAGCCCCGGAGCGTGATGCCCCGGGGTTGAGCCTGGTGTCGGGGCCGGCCTGATAAAATGCAGATTGGAAACCACCAATCGCGAACGGGGAGGAATGTCAGTGAGCGAACGCTACCGGGATGGGAAACTTGAAGCGCCACGGGGCACCGAACGGAGTTGTCGTGGATGGGTGCAGGAAGCTGCCCTGCGCATGTTGCACAACAATCTGGACCCGGAGGTGGCGGAGAATCCCCGCGAACTGGTGGTTTATGGCGGGATTGGCCGCGCGGCCCGCAACTGGCCCTGTTTCGATGCCATCGTGCGTACCCTGCAGCGCCTGGAGGACGAGGAAACCCTCCTGATCCAGTCCGGCAAGCCGGTGGGCGTATTCCGGACCCATGAGGATGCTCCCCGTGTGTTGCTGGCCAATTCCAATCTGGTACCGCGCTGGGCCACCTGGGAGCATTTTCACGAACTCGACCAGGCCGGTCTGATGATGTACGGCCAGATGACCGCCGGCTCATGGATCTATATTGGTTCCCAGGGTATTGTCCAGGGCACCTTCGAGACCTTCGCCGAGGCGGTACGACAGCATTTCGACGGCGATCCCGAGGGACGCTGGCTCCTGACCGGAGGACTCGGCGGCATGGGGGGTGCCCAGCCGCTGGCCGCGGCCATTGCCGGACTGTCCTCCCTGTGCGTCGAAATTGATCCTTCCCGGATCGAGAAACGGCTGGAGACCGGTTACCTGGATGTCCGGGCCGATTCCCTGGAGGAGGCCCTGGATCTGCTGCGCCAGTCCCTGGAGGAAGGCAAGGCCCGGTCCATCGGGCTGGTGGGCAATGCCGCCACTGTGTTCGAGTCGATCCGCGACGGTGAAATGCAGCCGGACCTGGTCACCGACCAGACTTCCGCCCATGATCCGCTCAATGGCTATGTGCCG
>SLND01000022.1 GCA_007133205.1 Natronospiraceae bacterium
CTGACCGTGGAGGTGGAGATCATCCGCCCGCGTGCCTGGTGGCCGGACGCCACCGTCCATGAACTGGAGAAGGTCTTCGAGATCCAGTATCAACCCCTGACCCGTCTCTATGTCATCCGTGATCTGGCGGAGGGCGGACAGGAAAGCTTTCAGAGTCATTCCGCGGCCATGGCCCGGCTGAGCCGTATCGAGGACCTGCCGATCATCGCGGCGGATGAACTGGACCAGGATTCCAGCTACGAAATCCGGATGCGGGCACGGGTCGATATACGCGAATATCCGGCCGGACTGGGACTGATCGCCAGACTGTGGTCCGACTCCCGGGTATCGAGTGGGTGGTATCAATGGACACTGCAGTCCTGAAGAAGGGCACGCTTACCGTCCTGTCCCTGTTCGGCCTGGCGCTGATGCTGGGCATGCTCTGGATGCTGTCCCAGACCACCCAGCAGGCAACCGAGTTTGATCGCCTGCACGACTGGTTGCTGGGCATGAACATCGTTGGCGTCGCCCTGCTGCTGGTCCTGCTTGGCTACAATCTTTTCCAGCTGATCGCACAGTATCGTGCGCGCAGTCCGGGCTCGCGCCTGACCGCCCGTCTGGTGGGGGTCTTTGCCCTGCTCTCCCTGATCCCGGTGGTTCTGGTCTTCTACTTTTCCCTCCAGTTCATCACCCGCGGCATTGATTCCTGGTTCGATGTCCGCATCGAACAGGCGCTCGAGGAATCGCTCGAGTTGAGCCGGGCGTCCCTGGAAGGGCGCATGCGGGATCAGCAACTGGCGACCGAGGATGCGGCCCGGGCCCTGGCGGATATCCCGCCCCGCGCCCTGCCGCCGCGTCTGGAAAGCCTGCGTCGCAACATGGAGGCCTCGGAACTGACCGTTTATGGCAGTGACGGGCGGATTCTCGCCACCAGTGGTGAGATCACCCGCAGCCTGCTGCCGGCGACTCCGGAGCGCGAATTGATGAGCCAGGCGCGGCGCACGGGCAGCTACATCGGTCTCGATTCGCCGGAAGCCGACGACGGCGAACCCCTGCATGTACGGGCCCTGATGGCCATTCCCGATCGCCAGCGCCTGGCCGCCCCGCGGGTACTCCAGGCGCGCTTCGCGGTACCCGAGCGCCAGAGTGAACTGGCCGAGAATGTGCAGTCGGCCTGGCAGCAGTATCGTGAGCTGGCCTTCTACCGCACCCCGATCCGGATCAGCTTTGTCCTGACCCTGTCCCTGGTACTGCTGCTCAGTCTGCTGGTGGCCACCGCCGGCGCCTTCCACTTTGCCCGCCGCCTGGTCGCACCGATCCAGGACCTGGCCGCCGGTACCCGCGCGGTGGCCCGGGGCGAATTCGAGACCCGGGTGCCGCTGCGTGCCCACGACGAGGTCGGTTTCCTCGCCATGTCATTCAATGAAATGACCCGGCGCCTGGAGGAAGCCCGCGAACAGACCGCGCGCAGCCGACGGGAAGTGGAGGCCGAGCGGGCCTATCTCGAAGCGGTGCTGGCGCGGCTGACCTCCGGCGTGCTCGCCCTGGACGCCGGTTTCCGCCTGCGTGCGAGCAACCACGCCGCGGAGCAGATACTCGCGATCGACCTCGACAAGGCCGATGGTCGTACCCTGATGGAGCTGGCCGAGGAGTCGGAGCGGCTGGAGGCCCTGGCCAGGCGGGTACAGGAACACGTGCTCGAAGGCGACGGCGAGTGGTCGGAGGAAATTGCCCTTCCCGGGCGCGCCGGCAGGCGCCTGCTCCTGTGCCGGACCAAGGCGCTGCCCTTCCCGGGGGAACAGGAGCCGGGCTATGTGATCGTCTTCGATGACATCACCACCCTGGTGCAGGCACAACGGGATGCGGCCTGGGGGGAAGTGGCACGTCGCCTGGCACACGAAATCCGCAATCCGCTCACTCCGATCCAGCTTGCCGCGGAGCGGATCCGCCACAAGTACATGGATGAAGTCGAGGACAACCGTGCCCTGGACCGGGCGACGCACACCATCATCCAGCAGGTGGATTCGCTCAAGTCCATGGTCAAGGCCTTCAGCGATTATGCCCGCGCACCCGAGATCAAGCTCGCCCTGGTGGATGTGAACCAGCTCATCCGTGAGGTGGCGGATCTTTATCGTGGCCGTCCGGAGCGCTTGCGGATCAGCCAGGAGCTTGAGCCCGAGCTTCCCGAAATGGAAGCGGATGCCGATCGGCTGCGCCAGATCCTGCACAACCTGATCCGAAACAGCCTGGAAGCCGACGGGAGTTCAGACAAGCTCACCGAGGTTCACCTGGCCAGCCGCCTGGATGAGTCCGGCCCCGAACCGCTGCTGGAAATCCGGGTGGAAGACGATGGTCCCGGCTTTGACACCCATATACTGGGCGAGATCTTCGAACCCTATGTCACCAGCAAGCCCAAGGGCACCGGTCTGGGACTGGCCATCGTCAAGAAGCTGGTGGAAGAGCACGGCGGGCAGATCGAAGCCGAAAATCGCGAACCCAGTGGCGCCCGGATCGTGATCCGTCTTCCTGTCAGCCTGGCCCTGCGATCACGGGTGATGCTGGAAGCCGGTGGCAAGGCGGATGCCCGATAATCGCTGCTGCGTTATTCTGACCCGGTTCCGCCGTGAGTCCGGTCGCCGGATTCCATCTGTCGAGTCAGCAATCGTTTCGATGCAAGGACAACAATAAACGAGTACTCAAGGCATGAATGGATCTCATATTCTGGTAATCGATGACGAGGCCGACATCCGGAGCATGGTCTCCGATATTCTGGTTGACGAGGGGTATCGGGTCAGTGTCTGCGAAGACGGTGCTTCCGCCAATCGCATGCTCGAGGAAGTCGAGCCTGATCTGATCCTGCTCGACATCTGGATGCCCGATATCGACGGTATTACCCTGCTGCGTGAATGGGTGGAGGGCGGCCTGCTGGATTGCCCGGTGGTCATCATGTCCGGTCATGGCACGGTGGACACCGCGGTCGAGGCCACCCGCCTCGGGGCGCACGAGTTTCTCGAAAAGCC
>SLND01000094.1 GCA_007133205.1 Natronospiraceae bacterium
TCCGAACCACCAACAAGGCACCCGCCCAGCGCAAAGGGGGTGACTGTCAGCAGCGCAAGCAGACGCGTTCTACCAAGCATCGCCATGGCTCGTACTCCTCAATCTGTGTTCTAGGTTATGGATCGAAAACTCTTCGAGTACGGTGAATCTTATCCTATCTGGACCCGGGGGTAACCCCTGCTCCGAATGTCATGTCCCAAGGGGGATTCCCTTTGACACCCAGCCAAAGGATAAACGGCTTTTACACAAAATCAAGTACCCCGGGCATATCCGACGTTGCATTCCCGCCACGACTGGCCGGGCGGGCGCTCTCGCCCCCCCTCCACCCCCCCGGGAGACCGCAGCAACAGGGGCTTTCAGCGATTTCCGCTTTCCCGCAGCGGGGATTCGGCGACAACCTGATTTCCCGCCGTTGCGTTTCCACCACGCCTTTTTCGGCCCCTTTTGCGCTGTTGCGCGGCCACAACGCGCTCGCCCGCGCGAAACGGCCCCGGGACAGCCGCAAGGGGCGCGGCCGACGCCATCTGCGCCAGCGGGTGGCCATTGAAGCCCTCTCTGCCCCTCAATCCGGGCGCACCCGCACGCCATCGGCAACCCGGTCGCCGGGATGGCGAATCACCGTCTCGCCGGGCTCCAGGCCGTCGAGGACCTGGACCCGGAGACCGCTGCGCCGCCCGGTTTCCACCGGGCGCAGACTGACCCGGTCCTCCTCGATCACGTAGACCGCCTCGCGGTCATCGTCTCGGAACAGCGCCCCCGCCGGAATCTGGACCACATCCTCGCCCTCCCAGACGATGAAACGCACCTCGACCCGGAAATCCTCGCCCAGCCGGCCCCAGACCTCGCGGGGCGAGGTGATCTCGACCCGCACCGGCACCCGCTGTTCGTCCACACCGAGCGCCGAGACGCGCTCGAAACCACCGGGCTCGACCCGCCGGACGCGGCCTTCCAGGTCCTCAGCCCCACCCCAGCGCTCGATCACCACCCGCATGCCGGGCTCCAGGCGTACCGCCTCGACCGTGAGCAGGTCCACCTCCACCTCGAGCAGGTCCATGTCCCCGACTTCCAGGATGAGCTCACCGGTCGCCACCGGTCCCTCGGATTCACGGTGACGTCGCACCACCACGCCTGACAGCGGCGAGGGAATGGCGAGCACGGGGGCATCTTCAGGGGCACGCTGTCCGTCGGCGACCTCCAGATTGGCGCGCGCCATGTTGCGCTCGAAGCGGGCCACCTCCACCGCATGGCGCGCGGAAGTTTCGGCAGCGCGGGCGGCCACCATGCGACTGTGACGGCGGTCACGCTCCTCGGCGGAGACCATGTCGCGTTCATGTAGACGGCGGCCACGCTCGTATTCGGTCTCCGCCAGCTCGCGTTCGGTCTCACGTGCCTCGCGCTCGGACCGGGCCGAGGCAAGACGCGATTCCGCGGCCGAAAGCTGCTCCCGCGCCTGTTCCCGTCCCCGGGTGTCCAGCGCCGGCGCCGGGCGTCCCTCCATGCGAAACAGGGCATCACCGGTGGCGACAGGATCACCGGGCTCCAGCGCCACCCGTCGCAGCCAGCCGTCCACTGGCGCAGTGATCTGCCAGGTCTCGCGCAGGCGGGTACGGCCTTCCTCCTCGATCGTCTCGGTGAACGAATCCGAGACCACCTCGGCGGGGGTCACCGGAACCGCAGCCGGGCGCAGCGCCAGGACCACCACGCCCACCAACAGCAGCAGACCGAACCCGGCCAGAATTTTCTTCTTCATGCCCCACTCTCCAGAGTCAGTTCACATCCGAGTGAACAACGAACAGTTCCCAGTTCCCAGTGAACAGCGAGCCGTACATAAAGTCATGCGCCAACTGTCTGCTGAAAACTGTGAGCAATGCATATTGCCGTTTTCCAGGGCCGTTAACGAGTAGCACAGCTTCATCGCTGGCACGGCCTGCTGTTCACTGGGAACTGCTCACTTTCATCTTCTCTCTACTCCGCGCTCTTGAGCACGGAAACCATGTCCAGGCGGTAAAGGCGGCGCATGATCAGCAGCACCGAAAGGGTCGCGGCGACCAGCACGCCGACGGCGGAAAAGGCATAGGTCTGCGGTGTGATCACCAACGGCAAGCGGTACATTTCAATCGACATCGCATAATTGATCAGGACCGCGAAGCCGGTACCCACCAGCCAGCCCAGGGGGATTGCCAGCAATACGAGTACGGCCAGCTCTCCGATCAGGATCCAGGCCAACTCGGGCCGGGAATAACCGAGCACGCGCAGGGTCGCCAGTTCCCGCGCGCGCTCCTCGAAGGCAATGCGCGCATTGTTGTAGACCACGGCGAAGGCAATCGAGCCGGCCATCAACAGCAGGATGCCCATGACCACCAGCACGGTATCCTCGATGTACTCTCGAAAGTGGCGCTCGGCGTCGCCCACCTGACCGATGGCAGCCACCCGCGGCACCTCCCACAGGCGGTCGAACAAGGCCCGCTCCTCCGCCCGGTCCCCGAGGACCCAGGCCCCGGTCACGGCCGGTCCCTCGCCCATCACCCGATTGAGGGCGCGCCGCTCCATGTAGGCGCCCACACCCAGGGGTTCCCCCAGCACCGCGGCAAGTTCCACTTCCACCGTGCGACGGCTGCCCTCCATGACCTCGGCGCGGACGGTGTCGCCGGGCTCCAGGTCGAGGTACTCGGCCAGGTAGTCGGTCATCACCAGACCCTCTGCCGGCAGCCCGACCGGCCGGTGGGCAGCATCGATCAGGGCGCGCAACTCGGGTTCCGGCTCCATGCCGGTAATGCTGGTGCGATATTCGCGCGTACCGTGTTCCAGGCGCACCGGCACACCGCGGTAGCCCTCCACGTAGCGCACGCCGGGCAGCGTCCGCAGTTCCCCCAGAGAACGCTCCGAGGTGGGGTTGGTGAAGACCAGGTGATAATCCATCTTCATCACCTTGCGGTACTGGATATCCAGCAGTTCATCGACCGA
>SLND01000013.1 GCA_007133205.1 Natronospiraceae bacterium
ACGCGACGCTTCATCCCGGTGACCAGCACCAGGCTCATCTGGAGCAGGATCTTCAGCTTGCTCGCGATGTTTTCTGCGGTGCAATCGTCGAAGCTCTCCGCACAATCCCCCCCCTGCAGCAGGAATCGTTCACCGCGCGCAGCTTCGGCGAGTTGCAAACGCAGCGCTTCGATCTCGCCGTGGGTAACGAGCTGGGGCAGCCGGCGCAACCGGTGCAGGGCATCTTCCACCCCTGCCTGATCGTTATACAGCGGCTGCTGACCGGCAGTTCGCTGCTGCCAGCTGTCGGGACGCCAGTTGTCGGGGGCTTTCGGACTCATGATCGTCCATGGTACACGGTCACCGTGACCAGGCAAGCGCCATCACGCCCATCCCCCAGCTCTCGGGGCGTTCTCGGCACGGCGGGTGCAATCCGCGAGGCGGCATTTCTCTGGCTTTGTGCATCCCGTATTGGCACAATGCCCGGCATCGTGAATCAGACCGGTGCGCTTACTCAGCGCCGTCGCGATCCCGAATCCCATTCGCAGGCGGGCCCCGCAGACTCCGGGGGCGCCGAAATGCATTTTCGCAGACAGATTGCGCGCAATATCGCAGGGGAGGAGTAGATACATGAGCAAGCAGGACATCAGGGGCATCCTCGGTAAATTCGGACTTGAGGCCGAGAATCCGGGTACCTATTCGGCCCGTTCCGGATGGCTGGACGATCCCAAGGGACGCTGGCTGGAATCCTACAGCCCGGCCACCGGGGAGTTGCTGGGCAAGGTGCGTGTGACCACCCCGGAGCAGTACGAGACAGTGATCGAGGAAGCTCGTGCCCTGGCGAAGGAATGGCGCCGGATACCGGCCCCGGAACGCGGTCAGGCCGTCCGCCTGATGGGTGAAGTCCTGCGCGAGCGCAAGAGTGATCTCGGCGACCTGGTGGCGCTGGAGAACGGCAAGATCAAGCAGGAAGGTGATGGCGAAGTCCAGGAAATGATCGACATCGCCGATTTTGCCCTGGGTCAGTCGCGCATGCTCTACGGCATGCAGACCCATTCCGAGCGGCCACAACACCGCCTGTTCGAACAATGGCACCCGCTCGGCGTGGTGGGGATCATCACGGCCTTCAATTTCCCGGTAGCTGTCTGGTCATGGAATGCCTTCAATTCAGCAGTCTGCGGCAACACCAACGTCTGGAAGCCCTCCCCCAAGACCCCGCTGATCTCGGTCGCGGTGCAGAAGCTTTGCAACGACACGCTCGAAAAGCATGGTTTCCCGGCCATCTTCACCATGTTCACCGACGACAACAACAAGCAGGCCGAAAAATTCGTTGCCGACAAGCGCATTGACCTGCTTTCCTTTACCGGCTCGAGTGAAGTCGCCAAGAAGGTGGCGCCGACCGTGGCCTCTCGCCTCGGCAAGTATCTGATCGAGGCCGGTGGCAACAATGCGATCATTGTCGATGAAACGGCCAATCTGGACATGGCCATCCCGGCGATTGCCTTCGGTGCGGTGGGCACCGCGGGCCAGCGCTGCACGACCACGCGGCGGGTCATCGCGCATGAAAGCGTTGTGGATGGCCTCACCGAGAAGCTGGTGAATGCCTACAAGACCGTGAGAATCGGCGATCCCCTGGATGAAAAGACCCTGATGGGGCCGTTGATCGACAAGACCGCCGTTCGCAACTACGAACAGGCCATCAAGGAAATCAAGAAGAATCCCAAGGCCGAGATTGTCTACGGCGGAAACCCGATCGAGGGCAATTATGTGGAGCCGACCATTGTCCGGGCGCAGAACGATCTGGACATCGTCCAGCGCGAGACCTTCGCGCCAATTCTCTACATCATGTCCTACAAGACCCTCGAAGAAGCGGTGGAAATGCAGAATGCGGTACCACAGGGGCTGTCCTCGGCCATCTTCACCGATCGGCTGCAACACAGCGAATACTATCTCTCCCATGATGGCAGTGACTGCGGCATTTCCAACGTGAACATCGGCACCTCGGGAGCCGAGATTGGTGGTGCCTTTGGTGGCGAGAAGGAAACGGGTGGTGGCCGTGAATCCGGCTCGGACGCCTGGAAGCAGTACATGCGTCGCCAGACCAACACCATCAACTGGGGCACCGACCTGCCGCTCGCACAGGGCATCAAGTTCGATCTGGGTTGAGTTCAGCCCTGTTACAGTCGTTCGAGCATTATCCAGGCGGCCCTGCGGGGCCGCTTTTTTTGAAACTGTGGTGATGGGAAATGAGTACGGCCGTTTCCAGCCTGCCCCGGAACTGAGGCTTGTCAGCCCGGATATGGATCAGAGTTTGCTCAGGCCGATTCGAAGCGATTGGTATCCGTGTTCTTGCGTACCTGCCCGGCAGGAAAGATCCGACCGTTCATGCTGACATAAACACCGGGAGGCATGGCCTGGCTGGCCGTGAAAGCGGCGCCGATGTTGAATACCGCATCACTGTTGCGAAACCGCGCCGGACTGAGGGATCCGGTAAGCACGATGGTCTTTGCCGGGGCCGCATTCTGAAGGAAATCCGCCGTGAGGCTCATGGTGTCCGTGCCGTGGGTGATGACCAGGGCATCTTCCTCGGCCGCCACAACCGCCTCCCGGATCCGGATCCGATCCTCGTCGGTCAACTCCAGGCTGTCCTTGTGCATCAGGACCTGCACTTGCCAGGGCACTTCCACCAGGGCTTCCCGGAGGATGGTGTCCACAATGGGTTCACCGACCTCGAAGCTGCTGCGAGCGTCGAAGTACACCTTGTCGATGGTACCGCCGGTGGTGAGAATTCGGACCGGCCGCGTTCCCTGATCTGTCACCTTGCCTCCCGTACCGTGATTGAAAGCGATCCTAGCATGCGCCGCGCCTACCAGGGGGATGCACTCCTGCCCGGGTTGTAGAAAGGACGGCCAAGGGTGATGAAGACGCCGCTACCCCCGGTTCCGGCGTAACCCGC
>SLND01000114.1 GCA_007133205.1 Natronospiraceae bacterium
ACCACCGCAATCAGGTCCGCCCCGGCGGCGACCACCTGGCGGGCATTTTCCGGGGTGATGCCGCCGATTGCGCAGATCGGTACCGGCAGTATTTCGCGCGCCTCGCTCAACAGTTCGAGCGGTGCATGCACCGCCTCCGGTTTGGTCCGCGACGGGAACACGCTGCCGAAGGCGACGTAATCCGCGCCCTGATCGACAGCGGCCCGGGCGCGCGCCAGTTCGTTGTAACAGGACACGCCAATGATGCTGTGCTCGCCCAGGCGGTCCCGGGCGGCTTGCACGCCTGCATCATCGCGGCCCAGATGCACGCCATCGGCGCCGACTTCCGCTGCCAGGGCTACGTCATCATTGATGATCAGGGGCACTCCCTGTTCGCGGCACAGTTCAGCGAGCCTGCGTGCTTCCTGCGTGCGGCGTACGTGGTCCGTGCCCTTGTCACGATACTGGACCAGGCTCACGCCCCCGGTCAGAGCCGCGGCGACCGCAGTCAGCATGTCGTCGCTGCCGGTCTCACTGTGATCGGTCAGGGCATAGGGTCCGGGCCGGATGCGACCCGTCATTTCTGTGGCCGTCGATCAGGAATGCTCTGGCCCTTGCCCAGGCGCCAGCCATTCTGCAGGGCCCGCCAGGTGTAGTCCTGGCCATCGCGTACGGCTTCCGGGACCGACATCTGTCGGCTCAGGAGGGCGGCAATGGCTGCCGCCAGGGTACATCCGGAGCCGTGATACTGGCCTTCCAGCCGATTCCAGCGGAAATCCTCCCGGAAGCGGTCGGGTCCGAACAGGCTGTTGTGAACGGCCGGTGTATCCTCGTCCGCCCCCTTGTGCAGTACCCAGGGGCAGCCCGCCGCCTGCATCACCGCCGCACGTGCAGCCGCGTCCGGCGCATCGGGTGCGAGTCCCCGCGCCTCGTCGGCATTTGGGGTGACCAGGGTGGACAGGGGCATCAGCCTTTCCAGCAAGACCTGTACCAGCGCCTCCTCGGCCAGGCGGGCGCCTCCGGCGGCCACCAGGACCGGATCGAGCACTACCGGCACTTCCGGGTGGGCATCGAGGACGCCGGCAACCGCCTGGCCGATCTCGGCACTGCCGAGCAGTCCGAGCTTGATTGCCGCCACCGGCATGTCATCCAGTACAGCACCGGCCTGGCGGGCAACGAAATCCGGTGCCACCGGCTCCACCTCATAGGCATTGCGGGTGTCCTGCACCGTCAGAGTGGTCAGGACCGGCGCGGGATGCGCGCCCAGCGCGGTCACCGCCTGAATGTCGGCGGCAATACCCGCCCCGCCGGAAGGGTCGTTGCCGGCAATGATCAGCACGATGGGTGGACGGATTTCATAGGGCATGGAGCAATTATAACAATGCCAGGCCCAAGATCAGCGGTCGGAACGGCTGTGCGCAAACACAGGTCGGCAGGCGCGGTGGAAGCGCAAGCAGCAGCTGCCGGTTTGGACTCCGAGGCGCGGCATGGGAGAATCCGCGCCTCTCGGCAAAAAATGATTTGGAGCTCGACTCGATGAAAGCCTACATGTGCGTCATCTGCGGATTCGTGTACGAAGAAGAAGAAGGGCACCCGGAAACCGGCATCGAGCCCGGCACCCGCTGGGAGGATGTGCCGATCAACTGGGTCTGCCCGGACTGCGGTGCGGGCAAGGAAGATTTCGAGATGATCGAAATCTGAGTGGGTGCACGGAGAGCCAACGACAAACATGCACGCCCGCGGAGCCTGCCCGCTGCAGGAGAGGCATTGTTCGGCCCATCCCTGGGCCTCACCCCGCGCCCCGCGCGGGGCTACGCGACAATGCGTTCCCTACGCATTGTTCTTGTCTCGACAAGCAGCCCGGACCCCCGCCTGATCAGCTTAGTGCCGCCTGGGCTCGTAACCCAGGTCCTCGAGCATCTTGATCACACTGTCTTCGCCCACCAGATGCAGCCCGCCGACGACCACGAAATAGTTCTGTTCGTGTTCGCGTTCGAGAAATTCCTCGATCTTGGGTATCCAGGCCCGGTTGCGCTCGACGATGATTCGCTCGTAAAGCTCGGGGTAATCCTTGAAGCTTTCCTTCAGCAGTTCGGATAGCGTGTCCAGATCGCCTTCTTCCCAGGCGTCGATCAGGCGCTCGACCTCCGGTTCCAGATCCTTCGCTTCTTCCAGGGACTGGAGCAGAAAGCGTGACTGGACTTCATCGGAAAAGCCGTCGAAGAGTGCCAGTTGTTCCCGGAAGCTTTCCAGTTCGTGGACGGACTTGCCCTTGTCCGCGGCGCGTTCGAGGAAATAGGTTTCGATCCCGTGTTCCTCGGTATAACCGAGTTGCTGCAGCTCGGAGACAGTGATGGTCAGCGCGATGAACCAGGGCCGCACGCCCTCCAGTTCGTCGATGTTGTAGCCCAGTTCCTCCATCAGTACCCGGGCACGTTCGAAGTCCTCTTCTCCCATGACTTCCTTCAGACTGGTGTCCGCCGGCAGCATGGCCTTGTTGACCACCAGCTCCTGCTGCACCTGGGGATCGATGTTGAGAATATCGGTTTCCACCACCAGGTGCCGGGAAGCCTCGAAGGCCTCTTCCACGGCCTTGGGCAGGGGATAGTGATCCTCGGTCAGGGCGTGGACCGAGCCATAGATCCAGACATAGTGATCCTTGCCCTCCACCTTCCAGAGCAGGGTCGGCTCCTCGGGCGCCTTGCTTTCTTCCTCGTCATTGTCATTGTCGTCTGCCAGTACCGGTGCCGCGGCCAGAGCCAGGCCCAGCACCAGCAGCAAGAGTGCATCACGCAGTGTTTTCCAGCCCATGCAATTTCTCCTTTCGGGATACGAGATTCCGGCGCTCGGGCGAAGCCCGGTCAGCCAACGATGTCCGCCAGCCGCAGGATGCCTGCCTGCAGGGCGATATATGCGGTCCGGGCGGATTGTTCCAGCGAACAGCTCCACTTGTAGGCCCGATCCAGGTTTTCCCCGCGGGCATAAAGACCATGGCCGCGGACAATACAGATCGGGTGTTCGGCGAGGGCCTCGGCAACCGCATTCGGCGCCTCTGCCTGATAGGCCTCATAGGGTACTTCCAGAACCGGTACCCGCCCAAAGTACAGGCTGCCCTCGAAATCGGGCGGGTGGAAATCACCGCCGGCCAGAGTCAGACCCACCGCATGATGGCCATGACTGTGCAGCACCGCCCCCACGCCCTCCAGTCTGCCATGAACCGCAAGGTGCAGGGGGGCATCCAGGGAGGCACCGGCGGGCGGCGTCTCTCCGGGGCGACAGGCGAGCAGGGCTTCTGCCTCGAGGGTGTCGGCGCAGGCCCCGCTCGGCGTGACCCAGATGGTCTCGCCGTCCCGGACCGAGGCGTTGCCGCTGTGACTGTCGTTGTAGCCGTGGACCCGCAGCAGCCGGTAATAGCGGATCAGGGCCTGGCGCGGGTCGGCCATTGCCTGGGCAGTCATTCGCTTTCCGTTGCCCCGCTCAGCTCGATCAGTTCGGTAGCCACCTCACCATCGGCGCCGAGTTCCAGCACCCGGTAGGCGGGCGGTGCCTTCTTGTCGATCGCGAATACCGGGCTGCCGGCGAGAAACTGGGCACAGGTCGCCGGCGTGCCCAGCAGGCGGATATGACCCTGGCGGCTGTCCCAGTTCTGGTGGGCATGTCCCCAGAGCAGGGCGCGGACATGATCATGGTGGGACAACAGTTCCAGCAGCTCCGGTCCATCCTGCAGGCCGATGCGGTCGAGCCAGGCCGTCCCGATCTTGAGCGGCGGGTGGTGAACGGCTACTACCGCGGGTCGGGGAGCACTCTCACGCAGTCCCGCCTCGAGCCTTTCCAGCGCCTCCTCGCCCAGGCGTCCCGCCGGGCTCTTCGGGATATGGCTGTCGAGCTGGAAGACATCCCAGCCATCGAGCGCCACCCGCGCCTCCAGGCGGAAGGGTTCCCGGGCAAGCGTCCGCTGCATCAGTTCGGGGACGTCGTGATTGCCCGGCAGGCAGAGTACGGGGCGGTCGTAGTCGCCAAAGAAGCGTATGAAATGCTCATAGGCGGCCTCGGTCTCTTCCTGGACCAGATCGCCGGTGGCCAGCACCGCGTGAAAGTCGGGGTGATGTTCGTGAACGTGTTCCAGCACGGCGTCCAGTGAAGGGGCCGGCCGGGTACCCCGGAGCGACCCTTCACGGTCGGCAAAAAGATGGGTATCGGTGAGGTGTATCAGCTTCATGATTTTCCAGTCCCCCGGCTCCTCCCTATGCGTTGTATCATACGCACGCTCCGCAAGGCGTGGCGACCCTCCGCGTGGGGGGCTCCAGATACGGACCAGTCATTCGGGGGAATGTTCATGTCCAATCGCACCACAGCGGTGACCGAATCCCTGCACGAGTATCTGCTTCAGGTCTCGCTCCGCGAGCCGGATGTCCTTGCTCGCCTGCGGGCGGAAACCGCGCGCCTGCCCGAGGCCCGGATGCAGATCGCCCCGGAGCAGGGGCAGTTCATGGCCCTGCTGCTGCAGATCATGGGTGCCCGGCGGGTGATCGAGGTCGGGACCTTCACCGGCTACAGCGCCCTGGCCATGGCCCTTGCCCTGCCCCCCGATGGTCGCCTGATCGCCTGCGACATCAGCCACGAGTGGGTCGACATGGGGCGACGCTTCTGGCGCGAGGCCGGCGTGGACGACAGGATCGAGACCCGGATCGGTCCTGCCCTCGACAGCTTGCAGGCCCTGAGGGGGGAGGCGGAGGCCGGGCATTGGGATTTCCTGTTCGTCGACGCCGACAAGACCGCCTATATCGACTACTACGAGGCCGGTCTCGAACTGCTGCGCCCTGGCGGGGTGGTCGCGGTGGACAACACCCTCTGGCACGGCGCAGTCGCCGACCCGCGGGACCAGGACGAGGACACCGAAGCGATCCGCGTCTTCAACCGGCATGTGCATGCCGACGAGCGCGTGGACCTCAGCCTGGTACCCATCGGTGATGGCCTGAGTCTGGCCCGCAAGCGCTGAACTTCGCGGGCCCGTGGGACCACTGCCGACCCGCTAGGCTTCCTTCCACTTGATCGAGCAACCCATGCTCGGCTGCTGATCCTCCGGTTCCGGCCCGTGGCCGGTCAGGGCGATCCGTTTCATCGCCTCGACCAGCTCCCGCTCCGGGTTGTGGGCTTCCTGGTGGCGGCCGCCGGAATCGAGCCGCCCCCGGTACTGAAGCTTCAATTCATTGTTGAAGCCGAAGAAATCCGGCGTGCAGACCGCGCCGTAGAGGCGGGCGGTCTGCTGGCTTTCATCGAGCAGATAGGGGAAGGGAAAGCCGTGCTCTTCGGCCAGGGACTGCATCTTCTCGAAACCGTCCTCCGGATAGGCCTCGGTGTCATTGGACATGATCGCGACACTGCCTACCCCGTGTTCATGCAGCTCGCGCATGTCCCGTACGAGCCGATCGAGAACGGCCTGGACGTAGGGGCAGTGGTTGCAGATGAACATCACCACGGTGCCGCGCTCCCCGGCGCAGTCTTCAAGGGTCCAGGTTTCACCGTCCACGCCGGGCAGCGCGAAATCGGGGGCCGGCAGTCCGAAATCACAGGCGGGGGTCTCCAGTCTGGCCATGACGTCTGCCCTCCTCGGGAATGGGTTCCGGCAGGGTCCCGCGCCGGCGCGGGCGGGTCAAGATCGCCCCTCGATTGGCCCCGGATCGATGCTGGATCGGGCTCCGGGACGAGGCTCGAATGCTGCCTCAGGGGCGCGCATCCGCCCGGATCGGCGCGGATTACCGCGCCATAAGGCGCGGGCGGGAAGGGGCCGCCTTGGAATACTGGCGGGCAAGTCTTGTATAATACCGGGTTCTGCACTATTCGGCCGGACCGCAATGCGCCGCCGGCGCCACCGGAGGTCCGGTGCATTTTTCCTTATTTTTGAGGGAGTCGACGAGGCATGTCGAAAAATTACCTGTTTACCTCCGAATCGGTGTCCGAAGGACATCCGGACAAACTCGCCGACCAGATTTCGGACGCGGTGCTGGATGCCATTCTGAAGGAAGACAAGAATGCCCGCGTCGCCTGCGAGACCGTGGTCAAGACCGGGTTCGCCATCCTGGCGGGGGAGATCACCACTTCCGCCTGGATCGACATGGAACAGCTGGTGCGAGACACCATTGTCGATGTGGGCTACGACCACTCCGAACTCGGTTTCGATGGACACACCTGCGCGGTGATGAATGCCATCGGCAAGCAGAGCCCGGACATTGCCCAGGGCGTGGATCGTGAAGACAAGGAAAATCAGGGCGCTGGTGACCAGGGCCTGATGTTCGGCTATGCCAGCAACGAAACCGACGTGCTCATGCCGGCCCCGATTCACTATGCCCACCGTCTGGTGGAGCAGCAATCGAAGATCCGCCGCGCCGGCAAGCTGGCCTGGCTGCGGCCCGATGCCAAGAGCCAGGTGACCTTCCGTTACGAGGACCAGAAGCCGGTCGGCGTGGAAACCGTGGTGCTGTCGACCCAGCACAACCCGGATGTCAGCAACGAAGACATCCGTGAAGGGGTGATCGAGGAGATCATCAAGCCGATCATTCCGTCGGACTGGATCACCGGCGAGACCAAGTATCTGATCAACCCCACCGGGCGCTTCGAAATCGGCGGCCCGGTGGGCGATGCCGGTCTCACCGGTCGCAAGATCATCGTCGATACCTACGGCGGCATGGCCCGTCACGGTGGCGGTGCCTTCTCCGGCAAGGACCCGTCCAAGGTCGACCGTTCGGCCGCCTACGCCGCGCGCTACGTGGCCAAGAACATCGTTGCGGCCGGGCTTGCCGACCGCTGCGAGATCCAGCTCTCCTACGCCATCGGAGTGGCCGAGCCGACCTCCATCAGTGTCGATACCTTCGGGACCGGCAGCGTGGACGACGAGAAGCTCACCGCCCTGGTGCGCGAGCACTTTGATCTGCGCCCCTACGGCATCCTGAAGATGCTGGACCTGGTCCGGCCGATCTATCAGCCCACTTCCTACTACGGCCACTTCGGCCGGGAAAACGAAGGCTTCCCGTGGGAGGAGGTGGACAAGGCCGAAGCCCTGCGCGATGCGGCCGGGCTGAAGCCGGCCAAGCAGGCCTGATCGGCCTGGAAGGCCAGAACGTCATGGGGGTCCGGGATGTGTATCCCGGCCCCATGACGGGGCAAGTTTGCATTAAGCAAGACGAGTTATTGTTCAGGCCCGCCCGAGGAGCGTTGCAACGGTCCCCTTCCAGGGATCGCCAGGCTCGGGCTGACGGGCCGCCGAAGTTGCAAAACCGCGCTCATTTGAGACACAGGAGCAAGATATGACCGCTGTGGCTGAAAAGCGCAAGGAAGACTATTACGTTGCCGATATTTCCCTGGCCGATTTCGGTCGCCGGGAAATCGAGATTGCGGAAACCGAGATGCCCGGCCTGATGGCCCTGCGCGAGCGTTACGGCAAGGAAAAGCCCCTCAAGGGTGCGCGTATTGCCGGCTCGCTGCACATGACCATCCAGACCGCGGTGCTGATCGAGACTCTGGCCGAGCTCGGTGCCGAGGTCCGTTGGGCGTCGTGCAACATCTACTCCACCCAGGACCACGCCGCGGCTGCCATCGCCAAGCGCGGCATCCCGGTGTTCGCCTTCAAGGGCGAAACCCAGGACGAGTACTGGGAGTTCATCCACAACATCTTCGAGTGGCCCGGTGAACCCGCCAATGCCATCCTTGATGACGGCGGTGATGCCACCATGTTGCTGGAAGTGGGCTGCAAGGCCGAAAAGGACCCCTCGATCCTCGACAACCCGGGCAACGAGGAAGAAGCGGCCCTGTTCAAGTCCATCAAGACCCGCCTGGATGCCGGCAAGAAGGGCTGGTATTCGGAAATGAAGGCCGCCCTCAATGGCGTGACCGAGGAAACCACCACCGGCGTGGCCCGTCTGTACAAGATGGAAAAGGAAGGTGCGCTGGACTTCCCCGCCATCAACGTCAACGACTCGGTCACCAAGTCCAAGTTCGACAATCTCTACGGTTGCCGTGAGTCGCTGGTGGACAGCATCAAGCGGGCCACCGACGTGATGGTCGCCGGCAAGACCGCCGTGGTTGCAGGCTACGGCGATGTGGGCAAGGGCTCGGCACAGTCCCTGAAGGGACTCGGTGCCCAGGTCTGGGTCACCGAAATCGACCCCATCTGTGCCCTGCAGGCCGCGATGGAAGGCTTCCGCGTGGTCACCATGGACTATGCCGCGGACAAGGCCGACATCTTCGTTACCGCAACCGGCAATTTCAATGTGATCAACCACGATCACATGGCGAAGATGAAGAACGAGGCCATCGTCTGCAACATCGGCCATTTCGACAACGAGATCGATGTAGCCAGCCTTCGCAAGTACAAGTGGGAAAACATCAAGCCGCAGGTGGATCACATCGAGTTCCCCGACGGCAAGAAGATCATCCTGCTGGCCGAAGGTCGCCTGGTGAACCTGGGCTGCGGCACCGGCCATCCGAGCTTCGTGATGTCCAACAGCTTCACCAACCAGGTGCTGGCGCAGATGGAAATCCTCAACAACCGGGACCAGTACGAGAACAAGGTCTACGTGCTGCCCAAGAAGCTGGACGAGGAAGTCGCCATGCTTCACCTGGAAAAGATCGGTGCCCAGCTCACCGAGATGACCGATGACCAGGCCGACTACCTTGGCGTGCCCAAGGAAGGCCCGTACAAGCCGGAGCATTATCGCTACTGAGCACCGGCAAGGTACAAGTCTGCTGTAGTAGAACGAGGGGCTCTTGGCTGACAAGAGCCCCTTTTTTGTGGCTGCGACAACGGTGGGTCCCCGATCAGTTCATTTCTCTGCGCTCTCGATTGAGTGATTCCCTGCGAGGACGGCACCCGGGACTGGCGCGCCAGCGCCCGTCGGACTAGGCTGGATGGAGGTTGCCGGGGAGGTTGGGTGATGCGGCCGACTGCCTGCGTCAACAGGCTCCGGTCCGGTCTGGTCGGGATTCTGATCCTGGCCTGTGTGCAGGCGGGGGCGGAGGAAGTCATCGTCGTTGGCGGCGAGGACGGCTATCGGCCCTACGAGACGCTTGACGAGGAAGGGCAGCCGGCAGGCTTCAACGTCGATCTTATGCGTGCAATCGCCGAAGAGACCGGGAAGGAAGTGGAATTCCGGCTCGGCGACTGGCCCGAAATGCGCCGGGCCCTGGAAGCGGGCGAAATCGACGCCCTTGGAATGTTCGTCTCGGAACAGCGCCGTGAGCAGGTCGATTTCGCACCCGCCCATGTCATCGCCCATCACCGCATTTTCATTCCTTCCGGCGGCGAGCGCTTCGACAGTATCGAAGCGCTTGATGGCCATTCCGTGATTGTCCAGCGTCAGGCGCTCAGTCACGAATACCTGCTGGCCGCCGAACTCTCGCTCGATCTCGTCCTCGTGGACAGTGACACCGAAGGCCTGGCGCTGCTCGCACGCGGCGATCATGACGCGGCCCTTCTGACGGAACATCGGGGTCGCTACGCGATGCGAAACAAGGGTTTCGATGGCCTGGCCATCTCCGGGCCACCGGTATTGCCGGTGGAATACGCCCTCGCCGTTCGCCAGGGCAATACGGATTTGCTTGAGACGCTCGAGACGGGGCTCGAGCAGGTGAAGGCCAGCGGCGAGTTTGACCGTCTGTACGCCCGCTGGTTGCAACCGCTGGAAGATGGCGAGCCCCGGGGCCGGCTCCTCATCACGACATTGGCGGTCATCGCAGCGGTACTCACCCTTGCCGTCGGCTGGTTGCTTTATCGACTGTGGCTTTCACGCCGGGAAATGCGGGAGGCGCGGGCAGAGCTTGAACATCTGAGAGAAAGGGACCGCCTGACCGGCGTGCTGTCACGCAATGGATTCGAACGACGTATCGATGCCTTGTGTCAGCAAAAAGTCGCCGGCAATCACAGTGTGCTCATTTTCAATGTGGATCGATTTCGTATCTACAACGACAGGCTTGGGCATGTCGGCGCCGATCACCTGTTGCGAGACCTGGCCACACGCATGACCAGTCTGCTCCCGGAGGATGCCGTAATCGCCCGCGTTGGTGCCGATGAATTCGCCATTTTGCTGACGGACACCGAGGGTGAGGATGCGGATGCATTCGGTCGTCAGATCGCCCGCAGCCTGATCGATGAACCATTGCTCGATGCGGAGCATCCCCCGGTTACCTTGAGTATCGGCCGGGTCAGTTTCGATCAGAACGAGGACAGTATGGCGCGGATCCTGCGTTCTGCCGACTGCGCCTGCCTGGTCGCGCGTGAAGGGGGTGGCAACCGCCTGCATGTCTGGCAGCCGGACGATGAGCAGGTCGCCGAGAAGGTCGGCGAACTACGCTGGGTGCCCCGGATTCAGTCAGCGCTGCGTGAGCACCGACTGGCCCTTTTCTGGCAGCCGATCGTCCGCACGGACGGAGAAATTCATCACACTGTGGCCGTCGAAATGCTCGTCCGAATACGCCCGGAGGACCCGCAACAGGCCGTAATTGCCGCAGGCCAATTCATGCCAGCGGCGGAACGATACTTCGTTGCTTCACAGGTCGACAGGCGGGTGCTGGATCTGACACTGGACTGGATGGGGAAGCACCCGGAGGCCCTTGAGTGTCTTGAACGGGTCAATATCAATCTTTCCGGGCGGAGCCTCGGTGACAAGCGATTCCTCAGTCTGCTTGAAGAGCGCGTCAGGGAGAATGCGACGCTGGCGCCAAAAATATGCCTGGAAGTAACGGAAACAGCACTTATCAGTAACTTCGACCGAGCCAGGCGTGTGCTCGAAGGGATCCATCGGCTCGGTTGTGGCATCGCGCTGGACGATTTCGGTACCGGGATGTCTTCAATGGGGTACTTGCGCCGGTTGCCGGTGGATTACCTCAAGATTGATGGCAGCTTTGTCAGTGGTATCGAGGAGGATGCGGATGCCTTCGAATTTGTCCGTGAGATCAACCGGCTTGCGCAGAAGATGGGGCAAATCCCGGTGGCCGAATGTGTCGAGAACCCCGCGATTGTCAAGGTGCTGAAACGGGCCGGGATCGAGCTCATGCAAGGGTATCTGTTCGGGCGTCCCGCCGAACTGGCAGAGCTGGATGAACATCTTCGCACCAAGGGGCGAGAGACAGTGCTAGAGGATGAGCAGTAGTCAGGCCACGAACAGACCACCGCAGTTTTCAGAAGTCATGAATATCCGCCAAGCCACAAACGAAGACTTTGATCAGATTTGGCCCATGTTTCGGGAGATAGCCGAGGCCGGGGAAACCTATGGTTTCCCGCGTAACATCACCAGAGAGGCTGCCTTGGAGCTCTGGTTGGATGCGCCGAGAATGAGCTTTGTCTGTGAGGAAGACGGAGTGATTCTTGGAACGTATTACATCAAGGCCAATCAGATGGGCCCGGGTGAGCACGTGTGCAATTGTGGCTATATGGTGTCGTCCCGGG
>SLND01000160.1 GCA_007133205.1 Natronospiraceae bacterium
GCAGCCGGTGGCGGCGGGAGAGGCAGCGGAATAGCCAGTCCGAGACAATGGCACCGCTTTCGGCTGACGAGTTGAACGCCACCTGAATTCGATACCAAAACCAGCCTGATGCCATGCTGCGGGTCACGTCCCGACACATCGGGATACCGTGATGGCTTTCTGCTTTACCAGTCCAGCGAAAGAATGGGGGAAATCATGTTGAACGAAAATCACCGACGCACGTCGGGGCTGCTGCCTGTGTCCTGCCTGGCTATGACGCTTGCCCTGACCCTTGGGATGGGCGGCTGCGCCACCACCACCGAGGAAGACGCCACGCCGACGGCAGACCCGGAACATGTGCATACGGTGGAAGGCATTCGGGAATATCGTCTGGAAAACGGCATGCAGGTTGTGTTGTTCCCGGACGGAAGTCGGTCTTCCGTATTCGTCAATACCACCTATTTCGTCGGATCCCGGCACGAGGGATATGGCGAGACGGGCATGGCGCATCTCCTCGAACACATGCTCTTCTATGGCACCCCGGAGCATCCCGACGTCCGGGATGAGATTTCGGAGCGAGGCGGACGCGCCAATGCCACTGCTTCCTTCGACCGCACCAACTATTTCCAGAGCCTCCCTGCCGATGACGAGAATGTGGACTGGGCCATCGGCATGGAAGCGGATCGGATGCGGAATGCGGACTTCGACCAAGAAGACCTGGCCTCGGAAATGACCGTGGTCCGCAATGAATTCGAAGCTGCCCGTGACAATTCCATGGTCGCGCTGATGGACCATATGCGCGCAAGTGCCTACCGCTGGCATGGCTATGGCCGCACCGTCCTGGGAGCGGAATCGGACATCGAGAATGTCCCGATAGAGCGCCTGCATGCCTTTTATGAGCGATATTACCAACCCGACAACGCCATGCTCGTGGTGAGCGGCCGTTTCGACGAAGACAGCGTTCTCGAGACCATCCAGGAAGAATTCGGAAGCATTGCCAGTCCGGACCGGGAAACAGAACCCCTCTGGAACACCTATACCCGTGAACCCACCCAGCACGGCCCGCGGGAAACAACAGTGCGGCGCAGCGGCGACAATTACCGGATCGCGGCGGCCTACCATATACCCGCGCTGGCCCACGAAGACTACGCCGCCCTGGACCTTCTTGGCCACATACTCGGCAACAGCACTACCGGGCGACTGCACAAGGCGCTGGTGGAGCCGGGAATCGCCAGTGACGTGGGGGCCTTCGCGATGGGGCAACTGGAACCCGGGCTGATGCTTGCTCATGCACGGGTGCCCGACGATGGTGACCCCGACAAGGCCGAGAACCGGTTGCTGGAAGTCCTGGCCGAGATCGCTGAAGGCGAAATCAGGGAAGATGAGGTCCGGCGCGCTCGCAACAGCCGTCAGCGCAGCATCGAGCGCACCCTTAGCAACTCGGAAAGAGTAGGGCAGCAATTGACGGAATGGGGCGCTTCGGGCGACTGGCGTCTGCTTTTCCTCCATCGCGACCGGCTTGAGGAAGTGACGGTGGCGGACATCGAAGCGGTTGCCGACCAATACCTGCGCCGGGACAACCGCACACTGGGCCGTTTCATTCCCGACAGCGAACCGGAGCGCGCAGAGATCCCCAAGGTTGATGACCTTGTCGCGAAGCTCGATGCGCAGGAGTTTGCGGAAGAAGGTTTTGCCGAAGTCGAGGATTTCGATCCCACACCCGAGAATATTCACCAGCGGATGACCCGGCTCGAGCTGGACAACGGGATGGAGGTCAACATACTCCCGCGCGAAACTCGGGGCGACAATGTGCATGCCCTGCTGGTGCTGCGCCACGGCGACGAGGACACGCTGCAGGGAGTGGGGCCGGTCGGCCGCTTGACCGCGGGGATGCTCATGCGGGGCACGGAAAGCCGGTCGCGAACCGAGATCCGGGACGAGATCGACGAACTGCAAGCCAATCTCGATGTGGGCGGATCAAGCACCCGGGCCATCGCAAGACTGGAGACCGATGCCGACACCCTCGGGGATGCCCTTGCACTGACCGCGGATATCCTGCGCAACCCGACCTTTGAGGACAGCGAGTTCGAGGAATTCCAGCGTGCGCAGCTGGCCCAAATCAACCAGACACGCAACAACCCCCAGGCCCGGGCCGGTCAGGAACTGATGCGCATCCTGGGGCCACAGGATCCCGATCATCCACAGTACAACCCGGACCTGGATACCCTGATCGACCAGGTTTCGGAAACCACCCCGGAACAGCTTGCAAACTTCCACGAGCGCTTCTATGGCGCCGATGAGGCATCACTGGTCCTGGTCGGGCCGGTCGACGCGGAAGACACCGTGGGGAAGCTCAATGCACTCTTCGGCGACTGGAACGCCGAAGCGGGCTACGAACGTTTGGCGGCGACCGACCATGAAATCGAGCCCGGGACAATTGAAATACCTACCCCGGACCAGGCCAATGCCATGCTGATCGGTGCCCACCGCATTCCGGTCGGCAGTGGACACGAGGATTATCCCGCCCTGGAACTGGGCAACTTCATGCTTGGGGGTGGCTTTCTCAATTCACGCCTGGTGGAACGCATCCGCAACGAGGAAGGCATCAGCTACGGCGTAGGTTCCATGCTGGACGTGGATGACTTTGAAGATACCGGCACCTTCCAGGTCATGGCCATGTTCAACCCCCAAAACTGCGAACGCCTCAAGACAGCCATGATGGAGGAGCTTGAACGCGTCGTTGAAGAGGGCTTCACGGAAGAGGAAATCGAGCAGGCACGCGAGGGCTGGCTCAATGCCCGCGAAGTCTCGCGCAGCAATGACAACGAACTCGCCAGTCGACTCAATGATCTCTTCGCCACCGATCGCGACGTGCTCTGGGAAGCCGAACTCGAAGAACGAGTCCGGTCACTCGACGCCGACCGGGTCAA
>SLND01000019.1 GCA_007133205.1 Natronospiraceae bacterium
CCATCTTCGAGCCCTTCATGCTCTGGCGCTACGAGGTGGGCGACGAGATCACCACGACCGGCGGGGTGACTGCCCGGGAAATCGACGTTGAGCTTCTCGAGGACCCGGACGGTGTCGGTGAGCACGATGAAGAGTACGACATCTTCCGCCTCGAGGATGATGACAACACGCTCTACTTCGGGGATGAGGCCGGCCTGTCACCAGAAGATCGACCCGATACCCTGGATTTCACCAAGCCGTTCACGCGGATTTCGGATTGAGACGCGCGCTTACCCGCGCGGCTGGAACGAATCCCTGACCGGTCGTGTCAGAGCCCCGGGAACGGCCCGGCAACAGGCCCCTGGCAAGTGCCCGCAGCGCGGCCCATGGCCACGTTGTGGGCTGGCGGTCGTGTTAAGCTGTCGCTTCACACGAGGAGGCTGCGTTGATGAGACATCCCCTCACATGGTTGGCCCTGGCGGCGGTGGCCTCGGTGATCCTGCTTCTTGCAGGCATGCTGATCACGCCAAGTACTTCCGATGATGGCCGACCTGCGGACGAGGTCAAGTCGTCGGTCGCCGAAGAACCCGACGTCGATCGGCCGGCCGAGTCACGCGAGCAGGCGCAACGCCCGACCCGTGAGCGGACTTCGCTGCGGATCCAGCCTGAGCCGGAAACCCGGGAAGAGGATGCCGGGGCAGAATCTGACAGAGAGCCGGTACGCCTCGCGGGCGCAGTGACACATGAGTGGCAAGAGGACTTCCGGGCCCGGCTTTCTGCTGCGCTTGCACAGGAGGAATTCGAAGCCCTCGACGTACGCGCCTTTTCCTGTGACTCCGAATCCTGCCGGGCGAGCCTCCAGCTTTCGGATGGTGGCGAACCGGGCACGCTGCGGGCGCTTGTGGGCCGGCTGAATGAGCCGGAGCCGGATGCCGGTGAGCGGCCGGACAGCGTGGCGAGCCTGGCCGAGGCCCGGGCCGACGACAATGGTCTTCGGGTTGAACTTCAGGCGAGAGATGTCGATGCTACTGCCAGCCAGCTGCCCGAATCGGTACAAGGCAATCTGGAAGCCCTCGAAGGACAGGCTCTGGACCTGGATGCGCTTCAGGATTCAGGCGAAGACCTGAGGTCCAGGATGGAAGCCCGGCTTGAGGAGGATGAGCAGTCCGAAGAGGACAATGGCCCCTGAAGTACCGGGCGGCCCTTTGTGTGGCCTCTTGCCTTGATCGCCTTGCGCCCAATGACGAAACCGACGGCTTAACTCAGTCTGGGGTGGGGACGCCTTTTCCTTCCCGCTGATGGCCGCCATCATTCCTCTGATCGGTCCACCAGAAGCCTGCCCTCGCGCAGTACCAGGACGGTATTGCGAATCGCGCTGATGTCTTCCTTTGGATCGCCCGCCACTGCGAGCAGGTCCGCCGGCATGCCCGCTTCGATGCTGCCCGCCTGATCATCGATTTCCAGGTGCTCCGCCGAGTGGGCGGTGGCCGCCTGAATAGCTTGTCCTGGACTCAGACCGGCCTCGACGAGCAACTCCAGTTCCCTCAGGAGACCGTCCCCGAATCCCACCCCGGGGCTGGCGGCGTCGGATCCGGCGATGATCCGCCCCCCGGCCTCATGGACACGTCGCACGTTCGCGCGAGCCGCGTCCTTGTACTCCGGCATCAGGGCATCGGCCACGCTCAGGGTCGGCACAAGCGCCGTATCGGAGCCCACGATACGATCCACCAGGTCCATATCCAGCCGCTCGACGCCTGCGTGCTGCAGGCTGTCCACGCCCGCATCCAGCGCGATTTCCAGGTCCTTTCTGGTCACCCAGTGGGCGGTGACCTTCAGTCCGCGGTCATGAGCCTCGTCCACGATTGCATTCAGCACCGCCGCTTCAATGCGCGGGATCGGCTCTTCCCGGATGTCACCACCGTCCACCACCGCCTTGATGAAGTCCACGCCCAGTGCATCGACCTCGGCCACGGCCTGACGCGCCTTGTCCGGATCACTCAGTTGCCGCGTTCCCGATTCGGCCACGCGATCGAGCCCGGCGAATATTGTGCCGGCCGGGTGTCCGCCGGGCGCGGTGAACAGCGGGCCGGCGGCCAGCAGGCGTGGCCCCTCCAGGCGACGGGCGTCAAGGGCGGCGCGAACCCCGGTAATCCACTCATCACCGTCTCCCAGGCTGGCCACGGTCGTCACTCCATGTTCAATGAAGGCACGCCGGGCCTGGGGGGCCTGGCGCAGCGCACTCCAGATCAGCGCCGGGATGTTCAGCCGTTCCCAGTCCTCGGGGCCATCGGCCACCGGTCCGCCGAGATGAATGTGGGCATCAATGAGTCCGGGCAGCAGGGTCAGCCCCTGTCCCTTGATCTCCCTGGTACCCTCCGGAATGGGCACCGACTCCCGCGGACCGCTTCCCTCGATCACCCCGTCCCGAATCAAGACGGTCGCGTCCTCGATCATCGTGCCGTCGCTGCCATCAAGCAGCTTGGCCCCGACGATGGCCTTCGTGCCGATTTGCATCCCGTCCACGCGATAAAGTCCCACCTGCCATGCAATCGCCAGGCTGAGCAGCGCAATCAACAGGCCGGCGAGGAGCCAGAGCAGGGTTTTCTTCATTCTTGCTTGTTCCTTTATCGTGGCCCATCTACACCGTCGAGGCGGACCCGGGACCGCAGTCACGCCCGGCCAGGATAGTAACTAGGGTAGTAGAGATAACCAATCCACGTCCGCTCAGACTGTCCAAGTGAGGCCAATGGGGTGGAACTTGCAAGCATTTGCGTCTTTACTGTTGGCAGGAAGCCAATTGGCGCAAGCAAGGATCAGGGAGGGGGTTGATGAAACCAGCGGCGGGAAGCCGGAGGCACCGGGAAGGCTCCATCTTCCCTCATGTCCTCTTCATGGTGCTGTTGCTGGCCATGGCCATCGC
>SLND01000116.1 GCA_007133205.1 Natronospiraceae bacterium
CCACCCGCGCCTCCCCCGAGGCGGGTGATTCCCCAAGCATGGTTTCCCCCTTTGTGGCCGCAAGTGCGGCCGAATCCCCTCTTGATCGCGAAGTCTACGTCCTGCGCCCGCCGGGTCAAGTTACGACCGGCTCAGCCGTCCTGCAACAGGCGTTCGAGTCCGCCCTCATCCAGGATGGTGACGCCCAGCGATTCGGCGCGGTCCTTCTTGGAGCCGGGCTCGTCCCCGGCAACCAGGTAGTCGGTCTTGTTCGACACGCTGCCGGTGACCTTGCCGCCGGCCGCCTCGATCTTCTGCTTGGCTTCGGAACGGGTCATGCCGGAAAGGCTGCCGGTCAGCACGAAGCGTTTGCCTGTCAGCTTGCCCCCCTGCGGCCTGGCCGGTGGTTCCGGTTTCACACCGGCCTTCTCCAGCTCTGCAATCACCTGCAGATTGATCGGTTGCTGAAAGAAGCGGTGGATATGAGCCGCGACCACCGGGCCCACGTCCTCGACCTTCTGCAGCGCCTCCTCGTCAGCCTCGCCCAGTGCCTCGAGGGAACCGAACTCACGCGCGAGACTGGCCGCGGTTGCCTCACCCACTTCGCGGATGCCGAGGGCAAACAGCAAGCGATCCAGGCTGCGGTAGCGGGCACGGTCGAGGGCAGCGAGCAGATTCTCGGCCGATTTCCCCCCCATGCGTTCCAGCCCGGCCAGGGTGTCGTGATCAAGCCGAAAGAGATCCGCCGGGGTCTCGATCAGCCCCCCGCTCACGAGCTGATCGACCAGCTTGTCTCCCAGCCCGTCAATGTCCATCGCGCGGCGGGAAGCAAAATGCTTGATCGCTTCCTTGCGCTGGGCGGGACAGGCCAGGCCTCCTGAACAGCGTGCGACCACTTCGCCGGCCTCGCGTTCGACCTGGGAACCGCAGACCGGACACTTCGCCGGCATCTCGATTTCAGGGGCATTCTTCGGTCGCTTTTCCCGGATCACGCCGACCACTTCCGGGATCACATCCCCGGCCCGGCGGACGATCACGGTGTCACCGATACGCACGTCCTTGCGGCGGACTTCGTCCATGTTGTGCAGGGTGGCATTGCTGACCGTGGCTCCGCCGACGAAGACCGGCTCCAGTCGTGCCACGGGGGTCACCGCACCGGTCCGGCCGACCTGGAATTTCACCGCGCGCAGGACGGTGGTCTTCTCCTGGGCCGGAAACTTCCAGGCAATCGCCCAGCGCGGCGCGCGCGAGACCTGGCCGAGGGATTGCTGCCAGTCGCGCCGGTTGACCTTGAACACGATCCCGTCGATGTCATAACCAAGCGACTCGCGCCGGCCCAGCAGTTCCTCGTGGTATTCGCGGCATCCCTCGATGCCCTTGACCACGCGCCCGTGAGGCGAGACGGGCAGTCCCCAGTCTTTGAGGGCATCCACGAGCGCGGACTGGGTCTCGGGTGCGCTGCCCCCCTGCAGGGTTCCGAGCCCGTAACAGTGGATTTCCAGTGGCCGCTTGCGGGTCACTTCGGGGTCGAGCTGGCGCACCGCGCCGGCGGCGGCATTGCGTGGATTGACGAAGGTCTTTTCGCCCGCTTCCCGGGCGCGCTCGTTGAGCTGCTGAAAACCCTCGTGGGTCATGAAGATTTCGCCGCGTGCTTCCAGCCGTTCCGGAATCTCCTTGCCCTTCAGCTTGTGGGGAATGCCGGGCAGGGTCTTCACCGTGTGAGTCACATCCTCACCGGTCTGACCATCGCCACGGGTCGCGGCACGCTCCAGGCGTCCATTGACGTAAAGCAGGCTGACGGCGAGGCCATCGAGCTTGGGCTCGGCATGATAATCCACCGCTTCGTCAACACCGAGCCGCTCGCGCACGCGACGGTCGAATTCCGCCATTTCCTGCTCATCGAAGGCATTACCGAGCGAGAGCATGGGCACTTCGTGGCGGACTTCGGCGAAAGCCGAGTCGGGGCGTGCACCCACCTGGCGGGTGGGAGAATCGGGCTGGTTCAGTTCCGGGTACTCGTCCTCGAGTGCCTCCAGTTCGCGCCGCAGGGCATCGTACTCGGCATCCGGGATCTCCGGGTCATCATCGCGGTGATAACGCCGGTCGTGATACGCAATCTGCTCGCGCAGTTCCTCTGCGCGGCGACGGGCCTGTTGAAGGGATTTGCCTTTCGCTGCCATGGGTGGAAGCTCGCGAATTACTTGCCGCGCAGACGAGCGCGCAGGGCCTGGAGTCGCAGGCGCTCGAATTCGGTGATTTCTTCCTCGATATGGGTGGCGCGCTGCATGCTGAGGGGATTGCGCACCTCGTCGCGCAATTCACCGCCCAGTTCGTCCGCCACGCGCCGGGCGGTCGCCTGCATCAGGCGGAAGGCCTCGACCCCCGGCAGGGGTCCGGGCAGGACCGAGAACAGGGTCAGGCCCCGGTAGCCTGACTGATCCATTTGCTCGAGATCGAATTCCCCCGGCTCGACCAGGTCGGCGACACTGAACACCAGCCCCGGACGTCCGTCATCGCCCTGCTCGCTGCGGTGAAAGATGTTGTAGTGGCCGTGGCGGCAGCCTTCGGATTCGAGGATCTCGCGAATGCCCGCACCCGGCAGACCTTCCTCTTCGCTCGCGATCACGTGCAGGACCACGATCTTCTGCTCGTCGGGGTCGATATCACCGAGTTCCGCGCCCGGCTCCGGGCCGCTGTCCGGGATTTCTTCCGGGGATTCTCCGGACATTTCTCCGGAAGTCCCTTCCGGCTCGGCTTCCGGTGCTGCCTCTTCCGCCGGCACGGTACCTTCGGCTTCGGACGGGCCAAGCTCGGGGGCCTGATCAGGCACATCATTGTCTTCGAGTGATCCGGCCTCCGTTTCGTCCCCCCCGGCTGCCGTGTCCGAATCCGGGAACAGGCTCTTCACACGTCGGGCCCGGCGCTTGATGTCCGGAAGCTTTCCGGGGTCGAGCCGCGGACGGCGTGGACGCGCCGGCCTGTCTTCCCCGGTTGCGGTCGGTTTTCTCGGTGGCAGTTCATGTTCGCGGTCCTGATGGCCGCGACGCCCCTCTTCCTGCCATCGTGAATACAGGTAGACCCCGATGACCAGGATGAAGCCGATTGCGATCAGGGCCAACTGAAGTTCCGGCATCCTGCGTTACACCTCTCGTGTTACGGCGAACAGGGCTGGGAGAAACAGGAAGGCGGATTCGATTCAGACTGCCGCCAGTTCCACCGCCTCGTTCACATCCACCGAGACCAGGCGCGATACACCGGGTTCGTTCATGGTCACCCCCATGAGCTGATTGGTCAGCTCCATGGTGATCTTGTTGTGGGTGATCAGAATGAACTGTACCCGTTCCGACATTTCCCGCACCAGCTCGCAGAAACGGCTGACATTGGCATCGTCCAGCGGAGCATCCACCTCGTCGAGCATGCAGAAGGGCGCCGGATTCAGTTCGAAGATCGCAAACACCAGGGCCACCGCGGTCAGGGCCTTTTCCCCGCCCGACAGCGCGCTGATGGAACTGTTGCGCTTGCCCGGCGGGCGCGCCATGATCGCGACCCCGGCATCCAGCAGATCCTCGCCGGTCATTTCCAGATAGGCATGCCCGCCGCCAAACAGGCGCGGGAAGCTTTCCTTGAGACCTGAATTGACCTTGTCGAAGGTCTCCTTGAAGCGGGTGCGGGTCTCGCGGTCGATCTTGCGGATCGCCGATTCCAGCGTGGCCAGGGCCTCGTTGAGATCCTCGTACTGGGCGTCGAGATAGTCCTTGCGCTCCGACTCCTCGCGGAACTCCTCGATAGCGGCGAGGTTGATCGCGCCCAGGCGGGAAATCCGGCGCTGGACGGCTTCGAGCTTTTCCTGCCATTCCTCGGCCGTGGCCTCCTCCGGCAGGGCCTCGAAGACCTGCTCGAGTTCCTGTTCCAGTTCCTGCAACTGCTCGACCAGGGTCTCGCGCCGGGTACGTGCCTCCTGGCTCTTCAGGCGCAGGCCTTCCAGTTCCTCGCGCAGCTCGCCGGCCAGCTTTTCGTGGTGCAGGCGCTGCTGTTCCTTTTCGCGAATCTCGGCATTGATCGCCTCGGCCTGGCGCCGCGCCCGGGTCATTTCCTCGTCCACGGCCTTGCGCTTTTCCAGCAGCTTTTCCAGCTCCTGCTCGTGCCCGGCCACCGGATCGCCCTGCTCGGCCAGGGTCCGGGACAGGCTTTCACTCCGCTCCTTGAGCTCCTTCTGCTGCGCCTCCATCCGCTCAAGGTTGCGGCGGGTGGACTCCAGGGTGGAACGACGCGCCTCGACCTTCAGCGCCAGCTCGTGGGCCGCTTCCCGGTCCTCGCGCGCCTGGCGACGGGCCTGTTCCAGAGACTGGCGAAGCTCCTCGCGCGCCTGCTCGAGCTTGCGCCGCTCTTCCTCGCCGCTCTCCATGTCCGAAACCGCGCTTTCGAGTTCGCTGCGGGCCTGACGAATACCCTGCTCGTGCTCCTCGATCAGGCGGCGCAGCTCGCTGACTTCCTCTTCGAGTTCGCTGCCACGCTTCTGCGCCTGCTCACGCCGCGAACGACGTGATTCCAGGCGCCCGGCAAGATCGGAAATCTCGCGGTGAAGGCGGTTGTAGTCGCGCTGCGCCTCTTCCAGTTCCGCTTCCAGACGCCGTACCTGATCGCGGGCCGCTTCCAGCTGACTGCCCCCTTCCTCACAGGCCTTTTCAAGCTGGGTACGCCGCTCATTCAAGGACTTGAGCTCCTGCTCGCGGGCAATCACCCCGGCCTCGTCCTCGTCGGCGCGTCGTGCCCGGACCCAGTCGCGTCCCAGCCAGGTGCCGTCGGGGCAGACCACTGATTCCCCCGGGCGCAGTTCGGCGCGCATGGCTTCGGCTTCCGCCAGGTCGTCCGCCAGGCGTACCTCGTGCAGCAGCTCGCCGAGCACGGCCGGGCCGCTCACCTTGCTTGCCAGGCCATCGGCCCCGGATGGCGTGTCCGCGCGCGAGGTCACCAGGCCCAGATCGCCACCCTCGAATCCCTGCAGCCGTGGCAGGGCAGTATCCAGTTCATCCACCGTGACCGATTCCAGGTGATGGCCGAGCACGTTCTCGACCGCCCGCTCCCAGCCCGATGCGACTTCGATCCGCTCGGCCAGGCGCGGGCGCTCACCCAGACCCTGCGCCTGCAGCCACTCGGCGGCCTTGCCGCCCTCCTTGCCCAGGGCGGCCTGTTGCAGGGCCTCCAGGGAGCTCAGCCGGCCACCCAGGTTTTCCAGTTCACTGCGCTGCTGGTGCAGCTCCCGCGCCAGCCGCTTTTCCTCGCTCCGCGCCTGCTCGAGTGCCTCACGGCGGGCATCGAGACTGCCGGACAATTCTTCCTGCGCCCGGGTGCGCTCTTCGTGCCGGGATTCCAGCTCCGCGATCTCCTCGTCCAGGCGTGCGGTTGAGAGGGCCTCGCGTTCCGCTTCCAGTTTCTTGAGGCGATCCGAGTTGCGGCTGAGCTGGCTTTCCAGGTGTTCGATCCGGGTGCGCAGCACTTCGGCCGACTGCTGGCGTTCCCCGGCCAACTCGGCAAAGCGGTTCCGGCGCTCCTGCCACTCGGCCGAGGCCTTTTCCGCTTCTTCTTCGGCGGCCGATGAACGCTTTACCTGCTCGCGCAGGCGCTCGAGCCCGGGTTCCATTTCGGCCAGGCCACTCTGGAGTTCCTCGACCTGTTCGCGATCACGCTCGATATGGCGGTCGGTCTCCGCCAGGGCGTGCTCGGCACGTTCCAGGTCCTCTTCCTGGCGCTGGCGAATCTCGCGCGCGTGCTGGATGGCCTGTTCGATCCGGCTTATTTCGGCCCCGGTGCTGTAATAGCGCCCCTGGACCTCGTTGAAGGCCTCAGTGGCCTCCACCTGGCGCTCGCGCTCCTTTTCCAGCTCGGCCTCGAGTGAGCGCTGGCGGGAGATCTCGGCCTGCATGCGGTTTTCCACGTCCGCGAGCTGGCGGTCATGCCCGGTCAGGCCGGCATCGATTTCACGCACCCGCAGCCCGATCAACTGGGCCTGGAGTTCACGCTCCTCCGCCTTGAGGGTCTTGTACTTCTCCGCGGTCCGCGCCTGGCGATCGAGATGATTGAGATGTTTCTCAACTTCCTCACGCAAGTCACTGAGGCGGTCCAGGTTTTCCCGCGTATGCCGGATCCGGTTTTCGGTCTCCTTGCGGCGCTCCTTGTACTTGGAGATGCCGGCCGCCTCTTCCAGGTAGACGCGCAGCTCCTCGGGCTTGGCCTCGATCAGGCGGGTGATCATGCCCTGCTCGATGATGGCGTAGCTGCGTGGCCCGAGACCGGTGCCGAGGAAGATGTCCTGGATGTCACGCCGGCGGCAGCGGGTGCCGTTAAGGTAATAACTCGATGTCCCATCTCGGGTGACCTGGCGGCGGACGGAAATCTCGTTGTAGCCAGCGTACTGGCCGCCCACCGAGCCGTCGGAGTTGTCGAAGACCAGTTCGATCGAGGCCGTGCTCACCGGCTTCCGGCTCGCAGAGCCGCTGAAGATCACATCCGCCATCGAGTCGCCGCGCAGGTGCTTGGCGGAAATCTCGCCCATCACCCAGCGCACCGCGTCGATCACATTGGATTTGCCGCAGCCGTTGGGCCCGATGATGCCGGTGAGCTCGCTCGGGAAGGAGATGGTCGTGGGGTCCACGAAGGATTTGAAGCCGGCCAGTTTTATCTTGCTGAGTCGCATCAGGTGTCGAAATCCACTCGCTGTGGGGCCGTGGGAGGCCGGTGTCCTGGATCGGAAAAGCGACTAGTGTAAAGTAATCGCCCGCATGGTTTAAGAAAATCCTGGCGGATGGCCGTCGAGGCCGCCCCCGCCGCGAGCAGGCACCCGCCGGCCCCGGAAATTGCGCGCTCCGCCCCGCCGGAGCCGCGCCCCAGGACCGGCCCCGACACCCCAATCTCGCCGGAGGAGTCACCATGGGCACCAGCCCCACCAAATCACTGGAAACCTTCGAGAATCCGCACCCGGAGCGGGACTACACCATCCGCATGGAAATCCCGGAGTTCACCTGCCTGTGCCCGCGCACCGGCCAGCCGGACTTCGCCACGATCCACCTGGCCTATGTCCCGGACCGGCTGTGCGTGGAACTGAAGTCGCTCAAGCTCTACATCTGGTCCTTCCGCGACGAGGGCGCCTTTCACGAGGCGGTCACCAACCAGATCCGCGACGACCTGGTCGCCGCGATGCAGCCGCGCTACCTCCAGGTCATCGGCGAATTCAAGGTCCGCGGCGGCATCTACACCAGCGTGATCGCCGAGCACCGCGCGGAGGGCTGGCAGGCCCCGGATCCGGTGCGACTGCCGTGAATTCCGGCCCGCTGTGGGTTCCGGGCCGGGATGTATTGCTACGCCCTGCCCCTTTCTGTATAAACTCCCTCTGATCCTGTCCGGTCCCGGTGTAGCACCAACCCGCGGACCGGCCATGCGGAACCGGTGTGGGGGAAGGATGCCATGGCCGCACGAAAGAAATCCTCGAGCAAGAAGGCTGCAAAGAAGAAGACCGCCACGAAGAAAAAGGTGACGGCGGCGAAGAAGAAGGCAGCCAAAAAGACCACCAGGAAGCAGGCTACCGGGAAGAAGGTGGCCAGGAACTCCACACCCTCCAAGAAGACAGGGAAAAAAGTGAGCAAGAAGACAAGTCAGAAAGCTGCGGCGAACGCCGGTCCGGAAGGATTCAAGCCCTATCAGCCCAGGAAGGGCGAGGAATACATGAACGAGGCCCAGCGGGAACACTTCCGCCAGATCCTGCTGAGCTGGAAGCGGGATCTCATGGAGGAAGTCGACCGCACGGTGCATCACATGCAGGACGAGGCGGCCAACTTCCCCGATCCCAGTGACCGCGCCACCCAGGAGTCCGAATTCAGCCTGGAGCTGCGAGCACGTGACCGTGAGCGCAAGCTGATCAAGAAGATCGATGAGTCCCTGGTGGCCATCGACGAGGACGACTACGGATTCTGTGAATCCTGCGGCGTCGACATCGGCATCCGCCGCCTGGAAGCGCGTCCCACGGCCACCCTTTGCATTGATTGCAAGACGCTGGACGAAATCCGGGAAAAACAACTGATTGGCTGAAGGCGTGGGGCCGTCCAGGCCCCACGGTTCCTCCCACGCTTCAATGAACCGCGATCCCGGCGCGAGTAATTCCTCTCCACAACCCCGATACCTCGGCCGTTTTGCGCCGTCGCCTACCGGTCCCCTGCATTTCGGTTCCCTGGTTACCGCGCTGGCGAGCTACCTTGAAGCGCGGCGTCATCATGGCGGCTGGCAGCTTCGCATCGAGAATATCGATCCTCCTCGCGAAATGCCCGGCGCCATCGATCGCATCCTGCATGCACTGGAGCTTTTCGGTTTCGAGTGGACCGGCCCCGTGGTCTACCAGTCCACCCGGCTCGAGGCCTATCAAGAGGCCCTGATGCGCCTGGAGCAGGCCGGCCGGGCCTACCCCTGTGCCTGCACCCGGCGCGAAGTCCGCCAATCGGCCCGCGAGGGCCTGGACGGCCCGGTCTATCCCGGCACCTGCCGGGCAGGACTTCCCGCGGGCCGGGAGGGCCGCAGTATCCGGGTGCGTACGGACGGGGCGGAAATCGAATTCGCGGACCGGTTCCAGGGAGCGCTGGCCATTGACCTGGAACAGGACATGGGCGACTTCGTGGTCCTTCGCGCTGATGGTCATGTGGCCTATCACCTCGCCTCGGCAATGGATGACGGTGCGCAGGAGATTACTCACGTGGTCCGCGGCGTGGATCTGCTCTACAGCACCCCGCGTCACATTCATTTGATGAAACTGCTCGGACTCCAGGTTCCCGAATATGCCCACCTGCCCGTGGTTCTCAACCGCCAGGGCCAGAAGCTCAGCAAGCAGACCGGCGCGCGTGAGCTGGATCCCGATCGTCCGGTCGCCCAGTTGCACACGGCTCTGGTGGCCCTGGGACAGCGCCCCCCGGCAAAACTGAAACGAGCCCGACTGCAGGAACTGTGGCAGTGGGCCGAAGCGCACTGGGATCCAGCGATTCTGACTGGTGTCCGTGAGCTCCAGCTTCCCGAATAAGCTTCCGTCCCCCGCGCCGCTTGTACTAGAGTTGGAACCGATAGCCCCTGAAACAGGGCCACCCGCAAATGGGTAATTCCAGGCGGATAACTCTTAACGCACCACATCCACACACACCGGGGGACGACAATGACTGGTGAGCGCAAGGACATCTATCCGGTTCCGGAGGCATTTGCGGCCCAGGCCCATATCGACCGTGAGGGCTACGAATCCATGTATCGCCAGTCGATCGAAGACCCCGAGGCCTTCTGGGCCGAACAGGCCGACCGATTCATCCACTGGTACCGACGCTGGGACCGGGTACTGGACTGGGATTATCACGAGGCCCACATACGCTGGTTCGAAGGGGCGCAACTGAATGTCAGTGACAACTGCCTGGATCGCCACCTCAAGAAACGGGGCAACAAGACGGCGATCCTGTGGGAAAGTGATGAAGGCGATGAAATCCGCCGTCTGACGTATCGCGAACTGCACGAAGCAGTCTGTCGTCTGGCCACCGGCCTGCGTAATCGCGGTGTGCGACGGGGAGACCGGGTCTCGATCTACATGCCGATGGTGCCAGAAGCCGCCATTGCAATGCTCGCCTGCGCGCGGGTCGGCGCGGTGCATTCAGTCATTTTTGGAGGATTTTCACCCGGCGCCGTGCGTGACCGCATACAGGACTCGGATTGCAAGGTCATCATCACCGCTGACGAGGGCGTACGCGGCGGCAAGAAGATCCCGCTCAAAGCCAACGCCGACAAGGCGCTGGAAGAATGTCCGGGCGTGACGACATGCATTGTCTATCAGCGTACCGGCGCCGACATCAACTGGGTCACCGACCGGGACGTGTGGTACCACGAGCTGGTGGAGGATGCCGATACGGACTGCGAGCCCGAAAGCATGCATGCCGAGGATCCCCTGTTCATCCTCTATACGTCGGGCAGCACCGGCAAACCCAAGGGCGTGCTCCACACCACCGGCGGATACATTCTGCAGGCGGCCATCACCCACCACTACATCTTTGATTATCACGAGGAAGATATTTACTGGTGCACGGCGGATGTGGGCTGGATCACCGGGCATACCTACATCGTCTATGGCCCCCTGGCGAACGGGGCCACCACGGTCATGTTCGAAGGGGTGCCGAATTATCCCGATGCCTCCCGCCACTGGGAGATGGTGGACCGACACGAGATCAGCATCTATTACACCGCGCCCACGGCAATCCGGGCGCTGATGCGTGCCGGCGATGAGCCGGTGAAGAAGACCAGTCGCAGCTCCCTGCGCCTGCTCGGCACCGTCGGCGAACCCATCAACCCTGAAGCCTGGCACTGGTATCACCAGGTCGTCGGAGACGGTCGCTGCCCCGTGGTCGATACCTGGTGGCAGACCGAAACCGGCGGCATCCTGATCAGCCCGCTCCCGGGCGCCACTGATCTCAAGCCCGGCTCCGCTACCCGCCCCTTTTTCGGGGTCCAGCCCGCACTGATGGATCCCGAAGGAAAGGAACTGGAAGGCGAAGCCGCCGGCAACCTGGTGATCAAGCATCCCTGGCCCGGGCAGATGCGCACGATCCAGGGTGATCACGAACGCTTCTACCAGACCTATTTCAGCGCCTACCCCGGAACCTATTTCACCGGCGATGGCGCCCAGCGGGACGCGGACGGGTACTGGTGGATTACCGGCCGGGTGGACGACGTACTCAATGTTTCCGGACACCGGCTGGGCACGGCTGAAATCGAGAGTGCCCTGGTACTGCACGAGAAGGTCGCCGAAGCCGCCGTGGTGGGCTACCCCCACGACATGAAGGGCCAGGGTGTCTATGCCTATGTCACCCTGATGGCCGGAGAAAAACCCAGCGACAAGCTGCGTGATGAACTGACCGAGCTGGTCAGAAAGGAAATCGGCGCGATCGCCAAGCCGGATATCATCCAGTGGGCCCCGGGCCTGCCGAAGACCCGCTCGGGCAAGATCATGCGACGGATACTGCGCAAGATCGCGGCGGACGAAATGGACAACCTGGGCGACACCACGACCTTGGCGGATCCTTCAGTCGTGGAGGATCTGAAGGCCAACAGGGTGCCGACCGGATAGCTCCCTGGCACTGCTGTATTCAATCTCCGGGGACTCAATAGATCGGTTGCCCCGGAGTCAGGCCTGGTCCCGACAGGACCATCCGGGGAGATATCCATGATTGTATCGAGCCAGTTTCGACCGGCCTGGTGGTGTCGCAACCGTCATGCCCAGACCGTTTACCAGAACCTGCTGCGTCCCCGCCCGCGTCCGGCGACACGCCGGGAACGCCTGGAACTGCCCGATGGTGATTTC
>SLND01000148.1 GCA_007133205.1 Natronospiraceae bacterium
TAAAGATTCATGAGTCGTCCCGGACCAGGTTGACGAAGATTTCTTCCAGTGAGCTCTGACGGGTCTCGAGATCCTTGTAATGAATACCCGCCTGCTGCAGATCCTGAAGCAGCCCGGCAATACCACTTTCCAGTTCCCGGATGTTGTAGCGATAGATCAGGGTCCAGCCCCCGTCTTCCAGACTCAGACCCCGCTCGTCCAGAGAATCGGGCAGTGACTGCAGGGGCTGTTCCAGATGCAGGGCAAGTTCCTTGGCGCCCAGTTTCTGCATCAGCTCGTGTTTTTCCTCCACCAGAATCAGCTCACCGCGATTGATGACCCCGACCCGATCGGCCATCTCTTCGGCTTCCTCAATGTAGTGAGTGGTCAGAATGATGGTCACTCCCTGCTGGCGCAGGCGGTGGACCAGGGCCCACATGTCGCGCCGCAGCTCCACGTCGACCCCGGCGGTGGGTTCGTCCAGGAACAGAATCCGGGGCTCGTGAGCCAGGGCCTTGGCAATCATCACCCGGCGCTTCATGCCGCCGGAGAGGTTCTTGATCTGCTGGTCGCGCTTGTCCCAGAGGCTGAGGTCACGCAGCACCCTTTCGATGTGCTCGGGATTGCCGGGCAACCCGAACAGGCCACGGCTGAAGCGGACCGTATGGCGCACGGTTTCAAAGGCTTCGGTCGCCAGCTCCTGGGGCACCAGTCCGATCAGGCTGCGGGCGGCACGATATTCGGACACGATTTCATGCCCGCCCGCACGGACTTCGCCCGAGGTCGCATTCACCAGCCCGCAGATGATGCTGATCAGCGTGGTCTTGCCGGCGCCGTTGGGCCCCAGCAGGGCAAAGATTTCGCCCGGGCGGATCTCCAGGTCCACCTCGTGCAGGGCCTTGAGTCCCGACTCATAGACCTTGCTGAGTCCGCGCACGGAGATCGCGGGAACCCCCGCTCCGAAGCCCTGCCCGACCTCGGACACAGGCGCGGGGGGCTCGCTACGTGGGCGAAAACTGGTACTGCGGCTGGGCATGGACGCCTTCCGGTTGCCTTGAACGATGGCAGGCGAGTATAGGGCCTCGAGCACGCTTGGGGCCAAACCTGCCTGCGCCCAGCCCAATTTTTCCCGGATCGCCTAGTCGGCCCGGATTTTGACCTGAGTCAAGGCAGACCGGTCCCCGGACAGCCAGAATTGATCTCCAGGCTCACCTCTCGAGGGAGCCCGACTCCGAGCATCCGGGACCTACCGCAGTCCGCTGCCACGGTCCGGATGCCGCCGGCCGGCGGGAATCCTCCTTCCGGTAGCGGCCAGGGCAGGCGGGGAAACCCTTCTGCCTCCCGGCTTTGGAAAGGAGTGGACAATGCAGCAAACACTCGAGGACCGGTTCGGACGCCGGTTCGCCTACCTGCGCCTGTCGATCACCGACGTGTGCAATTTCCGCTGTGAGTACTGTCTCCCCGACGGTTACCAGGGCACACCCACCGGTTTCCTGCATCAGGCGGAAATCGAGCGGCTGATCGCGGCCTTCGCCGAACTCGGCATTCGCAAGCTTCGCATTACCGGCGGCGAGCCCCTGGTACGCAAGGATGCGATGGACATCATCGCCATGGCCGGCGCCACACCGGGGATCGAGCAACTGGCACTGACCACCAACGCCTTCAACCTGGCGGGCAAGGCCGAAGCGCTCCGCACCGGTGGCCTGACCGCGGTCAATGTCAGCCTGGACAGTCTTCGTGAAGAAGGCTTTCGGCGAATCACCGGTGACCGCCGACACACCAGGGTCCTTAGCGGCATCGACGAAGCCATTGCCGCGGGCATTCCCTCGGTCAAGATCAATACCGTGCTTCTGGGCGGGCTCAACGATCATGAAATTCCGGATTTCATGGAATACGTCCGCGAGCGCCCGGTCGCGGTGCGTTTCATTGAGTTGATGCGCACCGCAGACAATGGGGACTACTTCCAGCAGCGGCACGTCAGTGGCGCCACGGTCGCACGGCAACTGGTGGACGCCGGCTGGCAACCGAAGGAACGGGGCCTGACCGACGGGCCGGCCTTTGAATACACCCATCCCGATTATCGCGGCCGGATCGGACTGATCACCCCCTACGCACCCAATTTCTGCGACGGCTGCAATCGCCTGCGGGTCACCGCGCGGGGCGGGCTGCGCCTGTGCCTGTTCGGCAACGGCACCCACGATCTGCGTCCATTGCTTCAGAGTGATGCCGATCGCCCCGAATTGAAGCGCAGCATCTGCGAGGCCCTGTTCCAGAAGAGTGCCTCGCACTTCCTGCACCAGGGCGACTACGGCGACACCCCGCACCTGGCCAGTACAGGTGGATAAACAGACGCGCGGTGCCAGTTGGAAATGCTGATCCTGGACACGAAGTACACGAAGGAAGTACGAAGGGCACGAAGATGATTGTTCTATACCAGAACACTTCGTGTTCCATGACAACGGGTGGAAGCGATGACTGACTCGAATTATCGGATGGTGGATGTCGGTGAGAAGCCGACCACGCGGCGGCGGGCGGTGGCCACGGGACGCATCCGGGTCGGGCCGGCCGTGATGGCACAGCTCAAGCAAGGCGAGCTGCCCAAGGGCGATCCGTTGCGCCTGGCCGAGGTCGCCGCGATCCTGGCCGCCAAGCGCACGCCCGATCTGTTGCCGCTGTGCCACCCGCTGATGCTCGATCACGTGGGCCTGGTCTGCCGCCTGGATGAATCGGCCAATGCGGTGGACGTCTTCGCCACCGTGGTCACCAGTGCGCGCACCGGCGTCGAGATGGAAGCCCTGGCGGCGGTCAATGCCGCACTCCTGACCATCTGGGACCTGTCCAAGCCGATCGAACCCGCACTGGAGCTCGGCGGCGTCCGCCTGCTGCTCAAGGAAGGCGGCAAGTCCGGGCGCTGGGA
>SLND01000005.1 GCA_007133205.1 Natronospiraceae bacterium
AGCAGGTCGTGGGTGTGGAATTTCTGGTCTGGACATGGGAGGCGCCCAGGGCTGTCGTTCTGCTCACCGTGTTCGTGATCGGCGCGCTGATTGGCTGGTTGGGCCGAGCCATGAAACGGCGATGAGCAAAAAGGGACGGCCGCCGCGCCCTCCTCGGCCATCTCGGCTTCCTGATCGTTCAGGTTGCGATATCGAGGGGAAGTGAGTCGAGCGTGACAGCCTTCCATCCAAATTCCGCTGGGGTGCTGGGGAGCGTATGTTTCGGGGGTCGAGTTGGTGCAGGCTGCAGAAGTCCAGTTTGTACTCGAAACTCCGGTTCAGGGCGAGTCCGTGCTGTATCGCAAGCAGGGCGCGGATGGGGCCCGCGTGCGTGACCAGGAGCAGGGGCAAGCCTGTGGTTTCGATTTCACGCTGCACGGCCACCCGTACCCGCCTTTGTAATTGGGCAAAGGATTCTCCTCCGGGTGGACAGCGGTGGACGAAGTCCTTGGCCCAGTGACGGCTTTCCGGCCCGTCAAGCGTATCCCAGGCCTGCCCTTCCCAATCACCGAAATCCAGTTCCTGAAGATCGGGATTGCTTTTACACGGGGCGTCCAGTTTATCGGCAAGGCGCCGTGCCGGTTGAAGGCAGCGGCGTGAGGGACTTGAGACAATGCGGATTCCGGTGGGCAATCGGGTAATGAGTGTGTCGATACTGGCTTCCCAGCCGGGCCGGAGGGGTATATCCGTCCGTCCGTAGCAGATGCCGGATGCAAGCTCCGGTACAGGGTGACGCAGCAGATATATGGGGCCGGGGGCGTGCATGCTGTCTGTTCAGAGCTCACCCGCGGCGGTGACACAGGCCAGCAGGATTACGGTCTCGGAGATTTGCTGGGCAGCCCCGAGGCAATCGCCCGTGTAGCCCCCGAAACGGGCTCGGCACAGGCGCATGAAAATGGCGAGGGTGGCGGTGAGGGCGATGAGGACCGTCGGTACAGCAAGTAATGAGAGGTAGGCCAGCAGAGCCAGGGCCGGCAGAGTGGTGATCAGGGCAATCACCAGGGTGGCGATTGGGAGTCGCCGGGCGACAGCCCGGGTGTGACTGGCCGCGCCACTGACCTGCGGCAGCACAAGGATCAGGCTCAATGCAGCGAACCGACTGAGGGGTTGCGCCGCAAACAGAGCCAGGGCGGCATGGAGGCTGCTTTGGAGCCCGTTGAGGGCCAGGAATTTCAAGCCGAGGATGAATATTGTCGCCAGCAGGCCGTAGACGCCGAGCCGGGAGTCCTTCATCGCGGCCAGTGCCTTTTCACGATCGCCGACCGGGCCAAACCCATCCGCAGTGTCGGCCAGCCCGTCCTCATGAAAAGCCCCGGTGGCAAGAGCCGTCATGGCCATCGCCAGCAGTATCGCGACGGGCAGTGGCAACCACAGGGCGGACAGGAGCAGCACCGCGGTGGCTGCAAACCCCACCAGCCAGCCGGCGAGAGGGAACCAGGCATTCGCCCGGTCAAGGGCCGCGTGATTGTAATTCACCCATCGGTCTACGGGCAGTCGAGTGAAATAGCTCACGGCCAGGAAGAGGTCATTCGCGATTCTGTACATCACCTGCCCTGCCCTGCGTCAGGTGCCGAGCGAGCGAGTGCGCCATCAATGTTGGCCATGCCGTCACGACAGGCCAGGGCCGAGCGGATCAGTGGCAGAGCCAGTGGACAGCCTGCGCCCTCCCCCAGGCACAGATCGAGGGTCATCAGCGGCGTGGCGGAAAGCATCTCCAATAGATGGGCATGGCCGGGTTCCGCCCCGCGATGAGTGAAAAGGCAATATTCCCGTACGGCCGGGGCCAGCCGGATTGCCAGGGCAACCCCCGTAGTCGCGATAAAGCCGTCGACCAGGATCAGGCGTCGATCGGCTGCGGCGGCCAAAGCAGCGCCGGTGATCATGCCGATCTCGAATCCGCCGTATGTTGCGAGCATGGAGAAGGGGTCATCCGGTCGTCCGTTTGTCGCAAGGGCATCCGCCAGGACACGCCGCTTGCGCTGGACGCCATCCGCGTCGAGGCCCGCACCGGGGCCAATGCATTCGTTCAGGGCCACGCCGGTAAGACAATGCGTCAGCAGCGAGGCAGCACTTGTATTGCCCAGCCCCATGTCACCGAAACCGACGACGCCTATCCGCTTGTCAGCCTCATGCAGGAGGGTAGCACCACGCAGCAGTGTTGTGCGGGCCTGATCCCGGCTCATGGCCGGACCATGAAGAAAACTCGCCGTGCCAGGGCCGACCGCGGCGTCGAGGTGAGTACTGCCTGGAGGTGGCTCGGCGACGCCCGCGTTGACCGCTGTAAAGGCCATCCCGTTCTCACGGCAGAGCTGGTTGATGGCGCCCTCCCCCGCGGCAAAGGTCGCCAGCATGGCCCCAGTCACGCTTTGCGGCCAGGCAGTGACACCTTCCAGGGCAATGCCGTGATCGGCCGCGAAAAGCCACAGCGCCGCCTGTCCGATCTCGGGTCGGGAGCGGTTCTGAATACGTGCCAGTTGCACGATGGCGGTTTCGAGCCGACCCAGGGCCCCAGGCGGCTTTGCCAGACTGTCGAGATGGGCGCGCGTGGAAGCGGCGGCCGTGTCCCCGTCATCCGGAGACACGACCGTCGCAACCAGTTCATCCAGCTCGGAACGGGGCATGGTTCGCGGTTCAGCTTGCATCTTCTTCGACGGGCTCGGTTTCATCCACACCGAGATCGCCCGCGATCATCAGGGCCAGTGCTTCCGGGCGGAGATATTCCGCCATTGCCTGGTTGACCCGGTCGGCGTCGAGTGACCGGACTCGTTCTTCGAGTTCGGCTTCCCAGAGCACGTCGCGATCGGTGGCGAAGAGATCATTGAGTCGACTGGCGAGTTCGTTGTCATTGCTGCGCG
>SLND01000095.1 GCA_007133205.1 Natronospiraceae bacterium
AGATCCGCGAGGGCATCGCCGAAATCAAGGCGGGCGGGGAACCCTGGACCTGGGAGCGGCTGGGCGCGCCGCTGGAAGACCTGGAGGATCGCCTGTCGCGGGTCTTCGCGCCCATCGGTCATCTCAACAATGTCGCCAATGACGAGGCGGTGCGTGCCGCCTTCAATGCCTGTCTGGAGCGGATCACCCGCCACGAGTCGGAACTGGGTCAGGACCGCGAACTGCATGACGCATGGCAATCCCTGCGCGAGTCGGGCGAGTACCGGAATCTGGATACCGCCCGACGCAAGACGGTGGACGACACCCTGCGTGACTTTCGCCTTTCGGGTGTCGCCCTGGAGGGGGCGGACCGAAAGCGTTTTCGTGATATCCAGGAGCAACTGTCGAAACTGCAGTCGCGCTTCGAGGAGAACGTGCTGGATGCCACCCACGCCTGGACATTGAACGTGAGCGACGAGCAGCGGGTGAAAGGGATTCCGCAGGCCGACCTGGACCGTGCCGCGGCACGTGCCGAGGAGCGCGGGGAGTCGGGCTGGACCTTCTCGCTCGATTTTCCCGATTACTTTGCCGTTCTCCAGAACGGCGATGACCGCGAGCTGCGACGCGAGATGCATCAGGCCTTCATGACCCGTGCCTCGGATCAGGGGCCGAAGGCGGGCGAATACGACAACGGCCCGGTCATGGCCGAGATCATGGCCCTGCGCCAGGAGGCCGCCGGGCTGCTAGAACTGGACAACTATGCCGAACTTTCTCTGGCGACCAAGATGGCGGACAGTCCGAAGCAGGTCCTCGACTTTCTGCATGATCTGCGCTCACGCACCCGCCCGGCGGCGGAGAAGGAGTTTGCCGAGCTGAGTCGCTTCGCCAGTCAGGAACTTGCCCTGGACTCGCTGGAGCCATGGGATGTGGCCTGGGCCTCGGAGAAACTGCGCGAGGCCCGTTTCGCGATCACGGATGAAATGCTCAGGCCCTGGTTTCCGCTCGAAACGGTGCTGGATGGCATGTTCCGGATCTGCGAACGCCTGTATGGGATCCGGATCAAGGACAGCGAGACGGTGGACAGCTGGCATCCGGATGTTCGTTTTCATGCCATTACCGATGAGGCGGGTGAACCCGTCGGGCAACTCTATCTCGATCTCTTTGCGCGCCCGGGCAAGCGCGGCGGGGCGTGGATGGATGAATGCCGCAGCCGACGCCGGATCGGGGACAGTGTCCAGACGCCGGTGGCCTTTCTCACCTGCAACTTCGGCGCGCCGACAGGCGACCGTCCGGCCCTGCTCAGCCACGAGGAGGTGCTGACCCTGTTCCATGAATTCGGGCACTGCCTGCAACACCTGCTGACCCGGGTCGATGTCGCCGATGTGGCCGGGATTCATGGCGTTGAATGGGACGCGGTGGAACTGCCCAGCCAGTTCCAGGAAAACTTTGCCTGGAGCCGGGAGGGGCTGGACATGATCTCGGGCCATCATGAAAGCGGGGAAAAGCTCCCGGAAGAACTCTTCCAGCGCATGCATGCGGCGCGCAATTTCCAGTCGGCAATGAAGCTGGTCCGCCAGATCGAGTTCTCCCTGTTCGACATGCGCCTGCACTGTGAATACGAGACCGGCAGGACCGACATCCAGGCGCTGCTCGACGAAGTGCGTGATGAGACCGCCGTGGTGCCGATCGCGGAATATGATCGTTTCGCCCACGGCTTTGGTCATGTGTTCGGTGGGGGTTACGCGGCCGGCTATTACAGTTATCTCTGGGCGGAAGTGCTTTCCTCGGATGCCTTCGGCGCCTTCGAGGAGGCGGGCATCTTTGATCGCGAGACCGGTCAACGTTTTCGCGAAACGGTGCTGGCCCTGGGCGGCAGCCGCCCGGCAGCGGAAGTCTTTCGCGAATTTCGGGGACGCGATGCCGAACTGGATGCCTTCCTGCGCCATCACGGCATCGGGGTCGCGGCATGAAGCGCCTTGTTACACTATTCATCCTTCTCGGCCTGTCGTTCATCGCTGTAGCGGAGGTGCTCTGGGTCGACGACCGCCTGCGGCTCAGCCTGTATGCCGAGCCGAGCAGCAACAGCGAGCGGATCGAGCTGCTGGAGAGCGGAGACGAACTGGAAGTGCTGGGCGAGTACGACTCGGGTTTCGAGCGCGTGCGCAGCGAAGCCGGCAACGAGGGCTGGGTCAATGACGCCTTCATCGTGAGCTCGCCCCCGGCGCGGATCCGCATTGATTCGGTGGAAGCCGAAAGGGCGGAATTGCGCGAACAGGTCGAACGTCTGCAGGAACGACTGGCCCGGACCGAGGCGGAACGCGACCAGGCCCGTGCCGCCAGCGAGCGACGGGTGAGTCTGTGGCATGTGACCGCCTTCGATCCGCTGCTGGCGCCGTCGGGAGAAACCAGCACGGAGCCGACCACATCCGAGACGGAATCGGCCATGCCATCGCGCAACATGCTGCTGGGCCTGAGCCTGGGTGGACTGTTGCTTCTGGGCCTCGCCGGGCTGGGCGGCTGGAAGCTGCATGAGTACAAGCTGCGCAAGCGACTGGGAGGACTGCGACTGTGAGCTTTTCGACGGTGTCCTGGAACGTGAACTCCATCCGTGTACGTCGGGATCAGGTGCGCGACTGGATCCGGGAAAAGCAACCGAGCGTGGTGGGTCTGCAGGAAACCAAGGTACCGGATGACGTGTTTCCCGCAGATGCCTACGAGGAACTCGGCTATCACGTGATTGCCAATGGCCAGCGGACCTATAACGGCGTGGCCCTGATCTCGGACCGGCCCGGGACGGATATCATTACTGACCTGCCCGGCATGGACGATCCCCAGCGCCGGGTGCTGGCCGCGACCTATGACGGCCTGCGCGTGATCAATCTCTATGTACCCAATGGGAAGGAAGTCGGCT
>SLND01000048.1 GCA_007133205.1 Natronospiraceae bacterium
GACTCGCGGGCAAAATCCGCCAGGGCTTGCAGCAACACATCCCGTGGCAGGATGCCATCCACCGCCAGAGCCACTTCCGCTTCCCAGCCGGCCTCCAGCATGCCGGCAAGGCCCTCCAGCTCCGCCGTTTCGGCAAGGAGCTGGCGGGCGCCACGCAGCAGGGTCTCGCCGGCCTCGGTCAATTCCGCCCGCCGGCCGACGAGACGGAGCAGTTTCACTCCGGTCAGCTCCTCCAGTCGTGATACCGCATAACTGACCGAGGACTGGCTTCGCCCCAGTGCCTCGGCGGCGGCCGCGAAACTGCCCTCGTCCACCACCGCCTGCAGTGCCCGCCACTGGGCCAGGGTGGTCCTCGGCGTTGGCTTGTACCCCCCGGGTGTGGTCATGAATCGGCCTCTACCAATCGAATTTTTCGAACATATGAAGCGAAACTTTCGTCTGGTAAATCGAAAATGTCAATCCATAATGGATCACAGGCACACGCAAACAGGAGAGCCACCATGAAAGACAATCTCATCGACCTGGGCGCCCGGATTCTCATGGGCCTGATCTTCCTGCTGGCCGGTCTCAACAAGATTGCCGACTACGAAGGCACGCAGGGCTACATGGAAATGTTCAATGTGCCGGGCATGCTGCTGCCGCTGGTAATCCTGGTGGAAGTGGTCGGTGCACTCTCGCTGATCCTCGGTATCAAGGCCCGCTGGGGTGCAATTGCGCTGGCGGTATTCACGATCCTGGCGGGTGCCCTGTTCCACTTTGATCTCGGCGACCAGAACGAAGTCAACCATCTGCTGAAGAACATCGCCATCGTCGGTGGTCTGCTGCTGGTGGTCCTGCACGGTACGCGGGACTGGTCACTGGGCCGCAAGCTCGGCTGGGACTGACAGCAACTGGCGGGGGCAGCCTGACCTGCCCCCGCCCCCCAAAACGCGGAAGATTATTCCCGGGGTCGTTTCCGGAACCCGGGGACGGAACTTCCTGCGCCAGGAAATTACCGAACAGCACATACCGTTTCTCCAACAAGGGAAGAAATCATGGGTTTACTGGTTGAAGGCAAATGGGTCGATCAGTGGTATGACACTGAAAAGCACGGAGGCCGTTTCGTGCGCGAGTCGGCCAAATTCCGCAACTGGATCACGCCGGACGGCAGTCCCGGACCGAGTGGTGAGGGCGGGTTTGCTGCCGAACCGGGCCGCTACCACATCTATGTCTGCTATGCCTGCCCCTGGGCCCATCGCACCCTGATCTTTCGCAAGCTCAAGGGACTGGAAAAGGTCATTTCGTACTCACCGGTGGACCCGGACATGCTGGAGAACGGATGGGAATTCGGCCCGGAAAAGGATGGCACCCAGGATCCGCTGTTCGGCTACGACTTCATGCACCAGATCTATACCCGGGCGGCTCCCGACTATACCGGCCGGGTCACGGTTCCGGTGGTCTGGGACAAGGAGCGGGATACCATCGTCAGCAATGAATCGGCTGACATCATCCGCATGCTCAATTCCGCCTTCGACGCGCACACCGATGTGAGTACGGACTACTACCCGGAATCACTGCGTGACGAGATCGATCGGATCAATGAAATGGTCTATCACAATGTGAACAACGGGGTATATCGCTGTGGCTTTGCCACCCGTCAGGAAGCCTATGACGAAGCCTTTGATGCACTCTTCCGGGCACTGGACGAACTGGAGGAACTGCTCGGGCAGCGCCGCTATCTGGCAGGGCCGCGCATCACCGAGGCGGACTGGCGCCTGTTCACCACCCTGCTTCGTTTCGACGCGGTCTATGTCAGCCACTTCAAGACCAATCTCCGCCGCATCCGTGACTACCCGAACCTGGGCAATTACACCCGGGAGCTCTACCAGCACCCGGGCGTGGCGGACACGGTGAACATGCGCCACATCAAGCGCCATTACTTCTACAGCCATGGCAATATCAACCCGACGCGGATCATTCCGCGCGGCCCCGAGCTGGATCTGGACAAGCCCCACGACCGGGATCGGCTGCCTGCCGAAGCCTGAACCCCTGCCCTGCCTGTCGGCCCCCGGGCGTGCTTGTCATTCGCCCGGGGGATCGACTAGTCTGTTCTGCGACCGGCTTATCGCCCCCTTCAGGGCTGACAGCCGAAACACAACTCAGAACAAACAAGGGGGTGCGGACTTCGCCCTCCTTCCTGAATGCGAAGGCTTCCATGGATACAGGCTCTATCAAGTCCGCTTACCGCCGCTATGCCCGCCATTACGACAAGATCTTCGGACCGATCTTCGATCCGGGCCGCCGCAAGGCCATGTCACTGATGGAGCCCTTGCCGGGCAAGCGGGTCCTGGAAGTGGGGGTCGGAACCGGTATTTCCCTGTCCTACTATCCGCGGGATTCCCGGGTGGTCGGCATCGACATCAGCCACGAAATGCTGGAAATCGCCCGTCGCCGCTGCGAGCGTGAAGGGCTGCAGCAGGTCGAGGCTCTGGTCGAAATGGATGCGGAAAACCTGGCCTTCGAGGACAACAGTTTTGATGTGGTTATCGCGATGTATGTCGCGTCGGTCGTGCCCAACCCGGATCGTCTGATGGAGGAAATGGCGCGGGTCTGCCATCCCGACGGAAGGCTGCTGGTGGTCAATCACTTTGCTTCCCGCAACCCGGTGGTGCGCACCTTCGAGAAAGGGCTCTCCCCCCTGTCCCGCTACCTCGGCTTCCGTCCGACCATGGACCTGTCGGAGCTGCCGGAACCGGAGGGCTTCGAACGCAAGGGAGTCCACCCCACCAATCTCTTCGGCTACTGGAAACTGGTGGATTTCAACGGCGCCTCTGATTCAGCTCGCCTCGCCTGATCTCAGCGCTGCCGCC
>SLND01000090.1 GCA_007133205.1 Natronospiraceae bacterium
ATCGACATGTCGGAGTTCATGGAGAAACACTCCGTGGCCCGCCTGATTGGCGCACCGCCCGGCTATGTCGGTTACGACGAGGGCGGTTATCTCACCGAGCGGGTCCGCCGGCGGCCCTATTCCGTGATCCTGCTCGACGAGGTGGAAAAGGCCCACGCGGACGTGTTCAACGTCCTGCTTCAGGTTCTTGATGACGGTCGCCTCACCGATGGCCAGGGCCGGACGGTGGATTTCCGCAACACCGTGGTGGTGATGACTTCGAACCTGGGCTCGCAGGAAATCCAGAATTACACCGACGACAGTGATTACGAGACCATGAAGTCGGCGGTGATGAGCGTGGTCGGACAGCACTTCCGGCCGGAGTTCATCAACCGGATCGACGATGTGGTGGTCTTCCATGCACTCGGCCGCGATCAGATTCGCAGCATCGCGCGGATCCAGCTGCGGCATCTGGAAGCACGGCTTGCCGAGCGCGATCTCTACCTCTCGGTCAGTGATGCCGCCCTGGATCATCTCGGCGAGACCGGTTTCGATCCGGTCTACGGCGCACGCCCGCTCAAGCGCGCCATTCAGCAGAAGGTCGAGAACCCGCTCGCGGAGAGGATTCTGGAAGGCAGCTTCGGGCCCGAGGACACCATCCAGGTGGATTACCGCGATGGTGAATTGATCTTCGAGGCGGCAACGGAGCCCCCCGCGGCGGCTTCCGGCCAGTAAACTGGGCGGTATGCTGCCGCCACTTCGATTCACCGGTATCCGCCAGGGCGATCCACTGCTGTGGATCGCCCTGGCGGCCGGTCCGGTGGGCTGGCTGGGGATGAGTCTGGTCCTGTCGCCGGAACCGGACTGGACCTGGCCGCTGCATGCGCCGTGGGTGTTTCTGCTACCGGTGCTGGTGTACCCGGTACTGGAGGAGATCGTCTTTCGCGGCCTGATCCAGGACGCGCTGGCCCGCCTGATGGCCTGGCGGCTGGGGCCACTGACCGTGGCCAATCTGATCACCAGCGTGTTATTCGCTGCCGCGCACCTGATTCACCAGCCCCCCGTGTGGGCGGCGCTGGTGTTCTTTCCCTCCCTGGTGTTCGGTTACTTCCGCGAACGCCACGACACCCTGGGCACCCCCATCCTGATTCACGTCTTCTACAACCTGGGGGCGGTGTACCTGTTCTGGGGGTAGGAAAAAAGAAGTGAACAGTTCCCAGTGAACAGGCGGCCGTGCCAATGTCGCGTGAATTTATCGCTGTAAGAGACATTCCTGTCTCGACCAAGCGGGTGCCGTACCCCATGGTCAGGTGGACCAGGACCTGGGTCGAGGCTGTAAAGCCTTCTCCTACCGCCGCGGCGTCCAGACCTGCTCGAAGGTCATTGCCTCTTCGTCGAATTCGTACACCAGAATGCCCCGCCCACGCTGGCGGCCGATGACAAAGACGTTGCCCTCGGGCGCGGCGGCGCTGGCTTCGTGGCGGCGGTATTCACTCACCGCTGGAAAGGGACTTTCACCCAGGGGAAAATATTTCTTCGGCAGCGGGTCGTCGACGTGGTAAAGAATCACCCAGGGTTTATGGGTACTGATACGAAGGAAGTGCTCATCCGTAATGAAACGCATCGCCAGAATGGGGCTGCTGGTTCGTTCCTCGAGGAAACCCTCCGGGGGATCGATCAAGCCCGAGTCATCCCACTCCCCCTCGCCAATATCCGCTCCCGGATTGGTCTGAACTCCAAACCTGAGACTGGCCAGCCTGTGCTTTTTTTCACCGGTAGGGCCATCAATAACATAACCGGGCATATTCTCTGCACCGCTCAAGAGATATTCACCATCCAGGTTAAGAGTGGCATGTAACTTTGCTGAATTCTCGGCCCAGACGTATTCCGGTTCGAGAGTCTTCGCAGACCAGAGAACAGGATTGTCAAAGCGATGGTCGTCGGGTCTTTCCTGAAAGGGTGGAGATTCCTTGGATTCCACCATTTCCCCAAACGCAGCAGAAAGGAAGTAATTTCCACTTCGGCTCCATTCCAGTGACAAAATCTGCCCATAGACGACATAGGTGGGTCGCTCAGACTTGCGGATAGTTTCTATCTGGCCTTCCTCAATCAGTCGGATACTCCAGTGCGGATCCGAAACGAGAACTCGCCCCTCATTCGAAATTGCCGCACCAAAAACGCGGTAATCGATCAGTTGCTCTGCAACTTCTTGGGTCTCCAAATCCTTAAGGTGAGTTGTGCCATCACGTTCCTGCCAGAAGACGAAGCGACCATTCGGTGAGATGGCAGCACTATAAGGCTCTGCGTTTCGGGTAAGGCGCTCCGAGGTCTTCTCTTCGAGATCCCACAGGATTACACGGTCGTAACGACCGCCTGAAATAGCAACATCTCCAGCATCCGTGATTTGGACGACCGAAACTTCTCCGCCGCCACCTCCGGGCAACACTGTACATCCGGACAACCATAAGGTTGCGGCATAGATAAGAACAAAGGAACCAATCCTCAAGACTTTTGCCTCCCCCAACCTGTACTTCTCATAATGACGCCTTCCATTATGGCGACACGATATGTAGCTTGAAATAATTCTTCGCTGGGCATTCGCATTTCCGAGTGCCCATTGAGCACTGCTGTCGTATCTACTTTATCAACCGGCCCTTCACTTTCGAGCCGTTCGCCGCGATCACTTACCCACTTCGGCCCGGCATACCCCATGGCTTCGGGGGTATAGTCGAGGCTGTTGTTGTTTTCGTACAGGGTCCAGAGCCGCTGGTGCAGGGC
>SLND01000138.1 GCA_007133205.1 Natronospiraceae bacterium
CGAGCCGCCAACAGGCCTGCGAGCGAAGCAGGCGCGAAGCAAGTAGGGCGGCTGGTTTGGTGCCCCCTGCGGTGAAGAGTCATCGGGGCATAGCGCAGCCTGGTAGCGCGCCTGCTTTGGGAGCAGGAAGTCGGGGGTTCAAATCCCTCTGCCCCGACCATGTTTTTAGTCGGGTCACAGGATCGCGCTCCAGACAGTTTCAGATTTGGGCGGTCTAAACAGGGTTCGCGCCTGTAGCTCAACCGGATAGAGCATCGGCCTTCTAAGCCGAGGGTTGCAGGTTCGAGTCCTGCCGGGCGCGCCATTCCCGGCATTATTTTGTAGCAAGAGTTCAGTGGTGGGCGTAGCTCAGTTGGTAGAGCCCCGGATTGTGATTCCGGTCGTCGTGGGTTCGAGTCCCATCGTCCACCCCAATTTGCGGGCCGCTAGCTCAACTGGTAGAGCAGCTGACTCTTAATCAGTAGGTTCGGGGTTCGAGTCCCTGGCGGCCCACCAGAATCAGCCGGTATTCCCCCAGGGGTTACCGGCTTTTTTGTGTCTTCTGGAATGGGACTCGAACCCCGAGCATTGTTGAATTGTTTCGGACAGCGGGGTGAGTTTCGTTCTTCGCCGTGCCGGACAGCCGTCCCTGGAGCGTCGACCAGCCGCGCCTTCCGTGGCGCGGCGCTCGCGGCGGCTGCGAAATGCCACCGGCATTTCGGTCCTTGTTTGCCACTCCCGCGGGCGATCGCTTTTGCTACCCAGCCTGCACCAGATGAACTAGGCTGAGGGCAAGAGGCCCTCCCCATGGGGGCGGGTGGATAGGCAACCAAAGGCGGGTTATCCCGCGGAGATGGGAGGTGGATCCGTGTCGGCAACCGCTTTCGCCGTTCTGGGGTTTATAGCCTGGACGCTCTTGCTCATCATTATCAACGAAGTGATGCGAAGCTACCTGGTGCTTTGTGGCAGGAAACGCGCCGACAGCTTTCAGCCTGACGGAGCCGATGTGTCCCCCTTTGCGCACCGTCTCGCACGTGCCCATGCCAACTGTTATGAGAGTTTCCCCCTGATTGGGGGAGTGCTCCTTCTGGCGCTGGTAACAGAACAGACTGATGTGACCGATCCGCTGGCACTGTGGCTACTTGGTTTGAGGGTCGCGCAAGGTCTCACTCACCTGAGTTCCACCGCGATTCCCGCGGTAATACTGCGCTTCCTCTTCTTCGCGGGTCAGCTGGTGATTGTTGCCTGGTGGGTGGTGCGCTTTCTGGCCGCCTGGATCTGAACCGCCGGAATTTACCGAAGACAGAACGGGGAATATGCTGCGCGGGGTACCTGGGCCGATTGCCGGTCTGGGGAATGCTTCCCCTCTTTCTGGATGGGGTGGTAGCTTGTGACGAAAACCTGCGCTGAGGTTCGGGTCCAATCACATTGGAGCGAAGGGGAACTGCCCGTATGGAGCACAAGAAAGTCAATGCAGGCGATCTGCGAATCGGCATGTATGTCGCCGAGCTGGATCGGCCCTGGCTGGACAGTCCATTCCTTTTCCAGGGTTTCACCATTCAGGACGAACAGGACCTGAAACAACTCCGTGAAACCTGTGATCATGTCTTCATTGATCTGGAAAAGAGTGGAGATGTGGATCCTGCCGAACTGGAAAAGGGACCCCCGGAGCCTGGTCCGGAAGTGCCGGATGAAAAGTTCACGGATTTCAAGGAAGAAGTGACACGGGCACGGGAGGTCCGGGACAAGGGGACGGCGGTCACCAGCAAGCTCCTCGAGGATGTGCGTCTTGGGGAAAGCGTCAACAGTGAGGATGCCCGGGAAGTGGTCTCCGAGCTGATCGCCACCATTTCCAGCAACCCCAATGCCTCCATCTGGCTGACCAATCTCAAGCGCAAGAATGAGTATCTGGCAGCCCATTGCATGGATACCTGTGTGCTGGCTGTCGCCTTTGCACGTCATCTCGGCTACGGGCGCGACACTCTGGAGGATATTGGCCATGGGGCGCTCCTGCACGACGTGGGGATGATGCGAACACCGCAGGAGTTGCTGGAAAAGAAGGAACCCCTGACGGATGAAGAGTTCAACGTCATCAAGCGCCATCCTGTTGAAGGCTACAATGTGTTGCGCCTCATTCCCGGAATTCCGGAAACGGCCCTGAATGTCGTTCATTACCATCACGAGCGTTATGATGGCAGCGGATACCCGAAGGGCCTGGTCGGGGAGGATATCCCCATGGAAGCACGGATCGTGGGAATCGCGGACGCCTACGATTCCATGACCAGTCCCTCTTCCTATTCGAGCGACATTGTGTTGCCTCAGGAAGCTCTGGGCCGGCTGAGGGAAAGGGCGGCAACGGATTTCGGTGGAGATCTGGTCGAGCAGTTCATGCGCTGTATCGGCATCTACCCGGTCGGGAGTCTGGTCCAGTTGGGCAGTGGCGCCCTGGCGGTGGTCATTTCCCACAATCAGCGCACGCGCCTTCGTCCGGTGGTGATGATGTTGCGGGACGGGGAGGGCAATCCCTACGCCAGTCGCCCCCTGGTCAATCTGGATTCGCTTCTGGAAGGCATGGATGCGGACAGGTGGCAGATCCAGGGGGTTCGGGATCCCAAGGATTTCGGTATCGACCTGGAGGAGATTGCCGATGCCCAGAGCCGGGGTTGAGATGGGACCGGCACGGAAGGGCTGGTAGGGGCCCTGGTGCCGGAAGTCAATTACGCTCCACCCCGGGAGAGGCAGATGCGCCCGTTGCTTGTATTTGTCTTGCTTGCCCTCTGTCTGGTCGCCCCGGGGCTTGGCGCAGAACCTCCCTACGCTGCCTGGCGCACGCTCGAGACGGAACATTTCCGCTTTCATTATCCCGAGCCCTGGGAGGATTGGGCGCGCAAGCTGGCCGGGCAGGCGGAACCGGTAGCTGCCGAAATCGGCGAGCGTGTCGGATATCGACCCGACACCCTGGTGGACGTGGTGGTGGCTGATCCCTTCGCCGCACCTGGTGGGTTCGCCATCCCCCTGCCCGGACGCAGCCGCACCGCCCTGTTCAGTACCCCGCCCGGCTCGGACCACGAACTGAGCCACTTCGGGGATTACCCGGAGCTGTTGTTTGCTCACGAGTACGTGCATATCGCTCATCTGTCCCGCCCGCTTCGTCGCCAGCCGGACCGTTTTCTTGCCCAGGTCTGGTTTCCGGCAGGCCTGGAACCGCTTGCAGGGGTTCCCTTCTGGGCACTCGAAGGTTACGCGACCTGGTTGGAGACGGAGCTGACCGGCAGCGGGAGGCCGGACAGTGATCTCACCGTGGCCATCATTCGTCATCGGGCCCTGGCGGGAGAATTGCCGGGCTACGAGCGGATTGCTTCCCGGGCCGACGGCTGGCAGGAGGGGCAGCTCGCTTATACCTTCGGAGCGGCATTCTTCGACTGGCTGGCTGACAAGCACGGCGAGGAGAGTTTTGCCAGGGTCTGGGCTCGCTATACGGCCCGTGAACCGCGCAGTTTCGACCAGGCCTTCGAGGGCGTATTCGGTGCCAGGCCACGCGTGCTCTACCAGCGTTTTCTGGCCGAGGCGACCCATGGCGCACTGGAGGCGGAACAAGCAGCCGGTGACAAGCTGGTAGAAGGGGAAATCTGGCAGGCATTCGAGTGGAATACCGGTCGCCCTGCGGTGTCTCCCGATGGCGAATATGTGGCCGTGGTGGTGCGCGACCGGAATCGGGCCAGTGTCCTGCGTGTGTTTCGCCTGGATGACAATGAGGAGGCCTTCAAGCGCTGGGAAAGGCGCCAGGAACGCAAGCTGGAAGCAGACCCGGAAGACGTCAAGGCGGTGAAACCGGACAGCCTGCCGCGCAGCAGCCGTGCCGAACTGCCCGCCAGGCAGGGCGAGGACATGCATCATGTGCGCTGGACCGACGATGGCGAGAGCCTGGTTTTCACCCGCCGTTCCCCCGGTTTTGAAGGGTTTCGGCACTCGGATGTCTGGCGCTGGGACATCGGGGCGGATCGACTGCAACGGGTGACACGACGGGCCGATCTCCATCGCCCGGATCCGATCCCGGGGGCGGATCAGGCCGTTGCCGTGCGCTACCGGCACGGGTATTCGCAGCTGGTCCTGGTAGATCTCGACAAGGGTGCCGTGGAGCCTCTCTCGGAGCGAGAGCTGGACGTGATTCATGACCAGCCCCGCGTGGCTCCGGATGGCGAGCGTCTTGTCTACATGCGCCATGAAGCGGGCCAGTGGCGACTGGTGTTGCGCAGCCTGAGTACGGGTGAGGAGGAGATCCTCAAGCGGGCCGATGCCGGTGCCTACCTGACCGAGCCGGCCTGGGCCGCGGATGGTGAGCGAATCTACTTCACCGCCGGGCGCGAGGGTTACGTCAATCTTCACGAAATGAGGCCGGACGGCAGTGACAGTCGTGCGCTTACCCGCATGCTCGGCGTGCCGTCGGGTGCGGCTCCGGTGCCGGGAGAAGACCTGCTGCTGTATCGCTCTCTCCATGCACGTGGCTGGAACCTCCACCTGCTTGAACTCGACCGGGAGGTTCCGGAGGAAGCCTTGCCGGCACGTGCGGCCTGGGGACCCGTGGTAAGGCCCGAATCCCGCGAGCCGCGAGTGCGCGAGACGGAGGCAGTCGAGGATCCGGACCGACCCTATGGGATAGGGGCCCGTCGGGCGAGCGCGATGCTCGGTTACCGCTGGGCCCATTCCGACTATGCCCTGGATCTCGGTATCAAGGGCGGTGATCTGGTGGGCCGGCTGGACTGGAATCTGGCCGCCAGCGGCAGCCGTCGGGGGAGTGCCAATGGCGCGGCGGCCAATCTGCGCTGGCGGGGCTGGTTGGCGGACTTTGAGGGCGGCGTCTACCGCGAAGATCTGGATCCCGGCGAGCAGCGTGAGACCGCCCCGGAGCTGCCGGCCGTCTGGGAAGAAACCCGCACCGGGGCGTGGATGGGGTCGCGCTGGGTTCGCCGTCTGAGACCGGGGGGTGTGAATGTCGGGGGCGGAGTGGCCCGGATGGATTTTGACGGCCCGGAGGGGGACGGCAATCGCAGCTGGATCTACGCCGATGCCGAGCAGTTCCTGTCCGTTTCGCGCGGGGACTGGGGGTTCCGCCAGCTCATGGAGGTCAGTGGCATGGGCGGCGGTAGCAAGGATGGCGATGGCGAGAACCGGGACTGGAATGAATGGCGTCTGGGTCTGGGCCTGGCCTTCGGATACGGGGAATCCGAGATTCTGCTCCGGGGGCGGCGGGCCAAGATGGATGGGGAAGCGGAAGACGGCGAGGCGCTGCGTCTGGGCGGACAGCCCGGCACGGTCGGGACACCGCGCAATCGACCCTTCCAGAGATTCGAGCCGGCCCTGCCCGCCGGCGCGTTGTGGGGCAATTACCATGAAAGCCAGACCCTGCGCATCGGCAGCAGCGAGGGCGGATTTTTCTGGCGCCGTCACCGGATGGACGATGAGGATTTCGGCCAGGGTGAATGGTTGAATCTTCGCGGGCTGGAAGTCGAGGCCCGGCTCGATAATGGCCTGTTCCTCCTGCCCGAGCTTCGCGGGACATCCACGTCCTTCGGGGTCGCCCAGGTCATACCGGATTCGGGGGAACGCACCCTCCGCGGCTGGGTCAATCTGCATTACCGCTTCTGAGGCTCAAGCCGGGGCGGGGTTCAGGGTAGAATGGGGGCAGTGAAGCCAGGCGGACGCGGACCCATGTCCCGACTGATACTGAATCTCCGACACGTGCCGGACGAGGAAGCAGACGAAGTCCGTGAGCTGCTGTCGGCCAATGGTATTGACTATTACGAGACGCCACCCAACCGCTGGGGAATCACCGCCGGTGGCATCTGGCTCGGTGATGAGAGCCAGGCCGACCGGGTGGAGGAGTTGATGGTCGAGTACCAGACCCGTCGCGCCCGGGAAATGCGGGCCGAGCATGATCGCAGGCGGCGCGAGGGCACGGCCGAGACACTGATCGACCTGATCACCCGGCGGCCGCTGCAATTCATCGGCGCGGCCGCGGTCGTGGGCCTGATCCTGTACTTCTCCATCATGCCCTTCCTCTGGCTGGGCGGGTGAACCGCGATCCATGTGCGGGCGCTACACCCTCACCCGGTTCGATCATCCCCTGCTGGAACGCATTCCCGCGCAACAGGCGCAGCCTACCTGGAACCGGGCCCCGGGCACGCCGGCGCCGGTGGTGGGGCTGAACGAATCGGGACAGCCCGGGGTTGTAGCAATGCACTGGGGCTTCCGGCCCCATTTCATGCCCGACGGCCCCGAACTGATCAATGCCCGGGCCGAGACCGTGGCCGAGAAACCCATGTTCCGCGCCGCATTTCGCCGCCATCGCTGCGTGGTGCCGGCCGACGGCTTCTTCGAGTGGAAGCCGGTCGGTGAGCGCAAGCAGCCCTGGTACATTCGTCACCGGGATGGAGATCTCTTCTTTTTTGCCGGCATCTGGACCCGGTTGCCCGAGGCCAGCCGGGACGGCTGCACCCATGGCTATGCGATTCTCACGACGGCTGCCCGGGGCTGGATCAATGATCTCCACCATCGTCAGCCAGCGATCCTGTCGGAGTCCGACCTGGAGGCCTGGATGGCGCCGGATACGGGTCCCGGCCGGCTGGCTCTGCTCCTCTCGGGCGCGGAACTGACGGATTTCGAGGCCTGGCCGGTGAGTACCCGGGTGAATCGGCCCGAGCACGATGATCCGGACTGTATTGCGCCGGTGGAGGCAGAAAAGGGGGGATGAGCCGCGTCAGCGGGTTTCGCCGGGTGACCGCGAGTCGTTATAATCCCGTGTTGGCCTGAACCGGCCAGCTCAGGCCGGTTCGCCGGGCGAAAGTGGCGGAACTGGTAGACGCGCTGGGTTTAGGTCCCAGTGGGGGTTGTGCCCCCGTGAGAGTTCGAATCTCTCCTTTCGCACCAGACACCGACCAGGACAGTCGCGGGCGCCCTGGGGCCGGATATCGACCCCGGCAGGCGCTTTATTCACCCGCAAGCCGTCACGGTTCATTCTTGTCTCCGATTCTCGAGGGAGTCTTTGATGCAGGTTTCAGTGGAATCCGCCGGTGGTCTCAAGCGCCGGATGAAAGTGGAAGTGCCCGCCGAGCGCGTGGACTCGGAAGTCGAAAGCCGGATCCGGTCCCTGGGAAAGAAGGCCAGGCTGCCGGGTTTCCGTCCGGGCAAGGTCCCGTTCAAGGTGCTCAAGCAGCAGTACGGCGAACAGGTGCGCTCGGAAGTGATCAACGAGGTGCTGCGCAAGACCTGGTCCGAGGCCCTGGACGAGCAGAACCTGAATCCGGCCGGCAACCCGCATATCGATGATCTGCGTGACACGCCCGGCGAAAAGCTGGAGTACGAGGCTTCCTTCGAGGTCTATCCGGAATTCGAGCCGATCGGCATCGAGGGCGAGACAATCGAGCGTCCGCAGGTGGAAATCACCGAGGAAGACGTGGATTTCATGCTCGACAACCTGCGTCGACAGCACGGGGAATGGAAGTCGGTGGACCGCGCCGCAGGCGAAGGCGACCAGGTCGTGATCGATTTCGAGGGGACTGTCGACGGTGAGCCCTTCGAGGGTGGCAGCGGCGAACAGGTCAGTGTGGAGCTGGGGGCCGGTCGGCTGCTTGAGGATTTCGAGAAGGGCCTGAGCGGCCTCAAGCCGGGCGCGGAAAAGAAGATCAAGGTCAAGTTTCCCAAGGACTACGGCAGCGAAGAGGTTGCCGGCAAGAAGGGTGTGTTCGAGGTGAAGGTCCATGAGGTCCGGGAAATGGAACTGCCGGAACTGGACGAGGCCTTCTGCGAGAAGTTTGGCGTGACCGAAGGTGGCGTGGAGCAGCTCCGCAAGGAAGTGCGGGAAAACATGGAGCAGGAGCTCGATCAGACCCTGCGCAACAAGGTCAAGGAACAGGCCCTTGACCGTTTCCTGGAGAAAAACGAGTCGGTCGAATTGCCCCAGGCCCTGGTGGACCAGGAAATCGAGAACCAGAAGCGCCAGACCCTGCAGCAGATGGGCATTCAGGACACGGAACAGCTCCCGGATATTCCCGGGGACATGTTCGAGGACAAGGCGCGGCGCCGGGTGAAGCTGGGTCTGCTGATGGGTGAGTACATCAACCAGCATGAGGTCAAGCCCGATGAGAGCCGGATCGAGCAGGTTCTGGAGCGGCTCACCGCCGGGCAGGAGAACGGCGAAGAACTGGCCCGTCAGTACCGCGGCAATCCCCAGGCCATGCAACAGATCCAGGCCATGGCCCTGGAAGAGCAGGTGGTGGATCAGCTGCTGGAGTCCGCCGAGATCAAGGAGGTCAAGCAGGGCTTCCGGGACGTGATGAACTTCGGCGGTCAGTGAAGTTCTTATTGGGTGAGAACGGTCTGAGCAGGACCGGCAGACAAAGGGACTGAAAGCATATGAGCGAACACGGCACTGGTGGTGCGAGCGATACCCGGGCCCTGAACCTGGTTCCCATGGTGGTCGAGCAGACCGCCCGCGGTGAGCGCAGTTACGACATTTTCTCGCGACTGCTCAAGGAGCGGGTGGTATTCCTGGTCGGGCCGGTCGAGGATCAGGTGGCCAACCTGGTGGTGGCCCAGCTGCTGTTCCTGGAGTCCGAGAACCCGGACAAGGATATTCACCTCTACATCAATTCGCCGGGGGGTCATGTCAGTGCCGGGCTGGCCATCTACGACACCATGCAGTTCATCCGCCCGGATGTAAGCACCATCTGCGTCGGTCAGGCCGCCAGCATGGGCGCGCTGCTCCTGGCCGGGGGTGCGGCCGGGAAACGGCATGCACTGCCCCATTCCCGGATGATGATTCACCAGCCGCTGGGCGGCTTTCAGGGGCAGGCGACCGACATCGACATCCATGCCCAGGAAATTCTCAAGACCCGAGAGCGCCTCAACCGGATCCTGGCCGAGCACACCGGGCGGCCGGTGAAGGAAGTGGCCAGGGACACCGACCGTGACAATTTCATGGGCGGCGACGAAGCGGTCGAGTACGGCCTGATTGACTCGGTCCTCGCACGCCGGGACGCCGGAGCCGCCTGAGGCGGCAGCAGCTTGGGCTGCCCGGGCGGTCCGTGATATATATTGAGGCAGGCTGTCGGAAGCAGCCTGGAAAGTCACCGCCACATCGAGGCTGACACGCGCCATGACGGATGAAAACGGCGGAAAGAACGACGAGGGCAAACTCCTCTACTGCTCTTTCTGCGGCAAGAGCCAGCACGAGGTTCGCAAGCTGATTGCTGGCCCGTCGGTTTTCGTGTGCGACGAATGCGTCGAACTCTGCAATGACATCATCCGCGAGGAGATGCAGGAGAGTGCCGATGGCGGTCGCAGCGAACTCCCCACCCCCCGGGAAATCAACGATGTTCTTGATGAGTACGTGATAGGCCAGGAGAAGGCCAAGAAGGTCCTCTCCGTAGCGGTGTATAACCACTACAAGCGGCTGGATTCCCGCCAGGGCAAGGACGAAGTCGAGCTGTCCAAGAGCAATATCCTGCTCATCGGCCCGACCGGCTGCGGCAAGACCCTGCTCGCGGAGACCCTGGCGCGCCTGCTGAACGTGCCCTTCACGATTGCCGACGCCACGACCCTGACCGAAGCGGGCTATGTGGGGGAGGATGTCGAGAACATCATCCAGAAGCTTCTGCAGAAGTGTGACTATGACGTGGACAAGGCCCAGACCGGGATTGTCTACATCGACGAAATCGACAAGGTTTCGCGCAAGTCCGACAACCCCTCGATTACCCGGGACGTCTCGGGGGAAGGGGTGCAGCAGGCACTGCTCAAGCTGATCGAGGGCACGGTGGCTTCCGTGCCGCCCCAGGGAGGGCGCAAGCATCCCCAGCAGGAATTCCTGCAGGTGGACACCTCCAATATCCTGTTCATTTGCGGCGGTGCCTTCGCCGGCCTGGAGAAGATCATCCAGGACCGCTCCAAGCGCAGTGGCATCGGTTTTGCGGCGGAGGTGCACTCGCAGGACGAGGACATCAACGTCGGCGAGATCCTCCATGACGTGGAGCCGGAAGACCTGATCAAGTTCGGTCTGATCCCTGAATTTGTCGGCCGGATGCCGGTGGTCGCCACGCTGGAGGAGCTCGACGAAGCGGCGCTGATGGAAATTCTGGTCGAGCCCAAGAATTCCGTGATCAAGCAGTACCGGAAACTGTTTGAAATGGAGGGTGTGGAACTCGATTTCCGCGATGACGCCCTGCGGGCCACGGCGCACAAGGCGATGGAGCGCAAGACCGGCGCCCGGGGGCTGCGTACCATCCTCGAAGGCCTGCTGCTGGACACCATGTACGAATTGCCCTCCATGGAAAACGTGGTGAAGGTCGTGGTGGATGAATCGGTGATCAAGGGCGAAGCCCGGCCTTACATCATTTACGGCAATGACGGGCCGACCGAAAAGGCGGCGGCCGGTTCCTCCGAGGACTGATTGCCCCACATTGCCTCTTTCCGGAACAGGGGCCATGGCGGCCCCGCGTGTTCGGCCTCGGCAGCCGGTTTTTCCGAACCGGGTGCTTGAAAGGCGCGCAGGCCGTCCCCACATTGGAAAGCAAGTGAACCGTATGACTGGACGATGCGGCTGCAGGAAAGGCGCATCGTCCGTGGCGAGGTGAATCAGATGAGCGATCAGGAAGAGAAAAAGCCCCGTATTCCGGAAGGAGAGACGGTCGAGGTGCCGGTACTCCCGCTCCGGGATGTTGTGGTCTATCCCCACATGGTGATTCCGCTGTTCGTGGGCCGGGAGAAATCCATCGAAGCCCTCGACCGGGCCATGAACCATGGCAAGCAGATCCTGCTGGTGGCCCAGAAAAGCGCGGAAGTGGACGATCCGGGGGAGAAGGATCTCTATCGCGTGGGAACACTGGCCCAGATCCTGCAACTGCTCAAGCTGCCCGATGGCACCGTCAAGGTACTGGTTGAGGGCGGCGAGCGTGCCGGTATCGTCAAGCTGGATGGCGAAGCGGGCTATTTCCAGGCCGAAGTGGCCGCGGTCGAAACCGAAGAGGATTACGACGAGCGCGAAATCGACGTTCTGATGCGCTCGGTGATTTCCCAGTTCGACCAGTACGTGAAGCTCAACAAGAAAGTGCCGCCTGAAGTCCTGACGTCCCTTTCCGGGATTGACGATCCCGGGCGCCTGGCGGACACGATCGTGGCGCACATGTCCCTGCGTCTGGAAGAAAAGCAACAGATTCTCGAGCTGGACAACGTCCGTGCGCGTCTGGAACACGTCCTTGCCCTGATCGACGGCGAGATTGACATTCTCCAGGTGGAGAAGCGGATTCGCGGGCGCGTCAAGCAGCAGATGGAAAAGAGCCAGCGCGAGTACTACCTGAACGAACAGATGAAGGCCATCCAGAAGGAGCTGGGTGAGCTGGAAGACGCGCCCAACGAACTGGAGGCGCTGGAAAAGAAGATCGAAGAATCCGGCATGCCGACGGAGGCAAGGGACAAGACGAAGAACGAACTCAACAAGCTGAAGTTGATGTCGCCCATGTCGGCCGAGGCCACGGTGGTCCGCAATTACATCGACTGGATGACCAGCGTGCCCTGGAAGAAGAAGAGCCGGATCAAGAAGGATCTGGACCGGGCACAGAAGGTTCTGGATGAAGATCACTACGGGCTGGAGAAGGTCAAGGACCGGATCGTTGAGTATCTCGCCGTGCAGCAGCGGGTACGCAAGCTCAAGGGACCGATCCTCTGCCTGGTGGGCCCGCCCGGGGTGGGCAAGACCTCGCTCGGGAAGAGCATTGCCCGTGCAACCGGACGGAGATTCGTACGGATGTCCCTCGGCGGGGTCCGTGATGAAGCCGAAATTCGGGGGCACCGTCGGACCTATATCGGCTCACTTCCCGGCAAGATCACGCAGAACATGGCCAAGGTGGGGGTGAAGAATCCCCTGTTCCTGCTGGATGAAGTGGACAAGATGGCCATGGACTTCCGCGGCGATCCGGCCTCAGCCCTGCTGGAGGTGCTGGATCCGGAACAGAATTCCGCCTTCGGCGATCACTATCTCGAGGTCGATTTCGATCTCTCCGACGTGATGTTCGTCTGTACCGCGAATACCATGCATATTCCGGCACCCCTGCTGGACCGGATGGAGGTCATCCGGCTCCCGGGCTATACCGAAGACGAAAAGATGAACATCGCCAAGGCCTTCCTTCTGCCGAAGCAGTTGAAGGACAACGGGCTCAAGGAAGATGAGCTGGTGATGGGGGATGACACCCTGAAGGCCATCATCCGTCACTACACGCGCGAGGCCGGTGTTCGGAACCTGGAACGTGAGATCGCCAAGGTCTGCCGCAAGGTGGTCAAGCAGTTGCTGCTCGACAAGTCCTCGGATTGCATCGAGGTCACCCCGGAAAACCTGAACGAATTCCTTGGCGTGATCCGCTACCGCTATGGTCGGGCGGAAGAGCATGATCAGGTTGGTCAGTGCACCGGCCTGGCCTGGACGGAAGTGGGCGGCGAATTGCTGACCATCGAATCCAGTGTGATGCCCGGCAAGGGCAAGCTGATCCAGACCGGGCAGCTTGGTGATGTCATGCAGGAATCCGTACAGGCGGCGATGACCGTGGTCCGCAGCCGCACGGCCATGCTGGGTGTGGAAGCGGATTTTCACCAGAAGAACGACGTGCACGTACACGTGCCGGAGGGCGCCACACCCAAGGATGGTCCCAGTGCCGGTATCGGCATGTGCACCGCCCTGGTTTCCTCCCTGACTGGAATTCCGGTCCGCGCGGAAGTGGCCATGACCGGGGAAATCACCCTGCGAGGCGAGGTTCTGCCCATCGGTGGACTGAAGGAAAAACTGCTTGCGGCCCTGCGTGGTGGAATCTCGACGGTCATCATTCCGGAAGAAAACACCAAGGATCTCGCGGAGATTTCCGACGAAATCAAGGGCAAGCTCGATGTCCGGCCGGTCAAGTGGATCGACGAGGTACTCCAGATTGCATTGCAGCATCTGCCCGAGGGGGCCGAGGACGCGATGGAAGCGGCTGCCAAGGCCCGTGGTGGCGAGAACCAGGGCAAGGAGCCTCGCGCCCACTGAGGGCCTGTCGGGACCCTGTGCCTGGCTCATCCTCATTTCTGAGCACATACGCTCTGGTACGCCGGGAAAACCGGGCTCAGGCCCGGTTTTTCTGGTTGACAGTGGAATTGGGGGGTTGGTATAAAACTTCACGCGCTGGCCCGCAGGCCCCGGCCTGTGGTCTTAAACGGTTGCCGTGAATCCGGACCGCTGCCATAATGACCCGCCGCGCCGTGATGGCGGGATGAGGTTTTTGATTTCCAGGGACAATAGCGCTGTTCGAGATTCAGTGGCACTTTACCGCTCAACAGGGGATAGGGTTTTATGAACAAACAGGAACTGATTGAAGCCGTGGCGTCTTCCGCGGACCTCTCGAAGGCCGACGCCGCTCGTGCCGTGGATTCCGTGGTGGACAACATCACCGATGCGCTCAAGAAGGGGGATCAGGTGACTCTGGTCGGCTTTGGCACCTTCTCCGTCAAGGAACGGGCGGCACGCACCGGTCGTAATCCGCAGACCGGTCAGACCATCCAGATCGCCGCCAGCAAGATGCCGGGTTTCAAGGCTGGCAAAGCGCTCAAGGATGCCGTAAACTGAAGGATTCCTTGAGGGTGCTTAGCTCAGCTGGGAGAGCATCGCCCTTACAAGGCGAGGGTCGGAGGTTCGAGCCCTCCAGCACCCACCAGTCAAGACGGAGTGGTAGTTCAGTTGGTTAGAATGCCGGCCTGTCACGCCGGAGGTCGCGGGTTCGAGTCCCGTCCACTCCGCCAGAAGAGCAGGGCGCCCCGCGGGGCGCCCTTTTTGATTCGGTCTCCGACTCCGGGAGAGGTCGAATCCGGCCCGCGGTGGGCCAGCCGTCGTTCCAGGATTGAATTGCGTGGACTGGCGGTGTTGATCTGATTGGCAATGTAGGTTTCGAGCCATGCTGCAGTCTATTCGAGACAATATCCGTGGCTGGGTAGCCTGGGTAGTCGTCATTTTCCTCAGCATTCCGTTCGCCCTGTTCGGAATCAATACCTATTTTGAAGGCACCTTTAGCGATAACGTCGCGGAAGTTGACGGGGAAGAAATCACCAACCGTGAGTTCCGTGATCGCTACCAGAGTCAACTCCAGCAGATGCGCCAGGCGATGGGCGATGCATACGATCCCGACGAGCTGGATGAGCCCGCGCTCAGGCGCCAAGTACTGGACGCCATGATTCAGCGCGAGTTGATAGTCCAACGGGCGGACCGTAACCGCTATGACATCACTGAAGAGCGTGTGGCGCGCGAGATTCAGAACATTCCGGCCTTCCAGGAAAACGGGCAGTTTTCAATGGAGCGCTATCGGAACCTGCTGCGCGCGCAGGGGATGTCTACATCCTATTTTGAAGATCAGATGCGCCGAGATCTGAAGACCGACGTGATTCGCAGTGGTATCGCCGAATCGGCATTTGTCACGGACAAGGAACTGGATCGCCTTGCCGCGCTTGAACGGCAGCAGCGCCGTTTCAGTTTCGTCAATGTCCAGACCGATGACTTCCTGGAAGCGGTCTCGGTGAGTGACGAGGAAGTGGAAGCCTACTTCGAGGAAAACCGGGATGATTTCCGCACCGACGAGGAAGTCGAACTCGCCTACGTCGAACTGAGCATGGAGCTTGCCCGGGAGCGCGTTGAAATCTCGGAAGACGACTTGCGGGAAGCCTGGGAAGGCCAGCAGGACCGGTTTCTGGAAGATGAAGAGCGGATGGTGCGGCACATTCTGCTCGATGATGAAGATCCGGACGCGGCGGAAGAAAAGGCCCGAGAGCTCAAGTCACGGATCGAGGAGGGTGAATCCTTCGAGGAGCTGGCCCGGGACTATTCCACTGATCCCGGTTCCGCGGAAGAAGGTGGCAGCCTGGGTACCGTGAGTCGAGGTGACATGGTCGATGAAGTCGATGAGGTCATTTTCGAACTGGAAGAAGGCGTTGTCAGCGATCCGGTGCGCAGCCAGTTCGGCTTTCATCTGATCAGGGTGGATGAAATTCTTGCGCGTGAGCCGGTCGCATTCGAGGACGCGCGGAACGAGCTGGAAGAGGATCTCCGTGAGAGAAGGGCGGAAGAGATCTACTTCGATCTCCGGGAAGCCCTGGCTGATGAAGCCTTCCAGAACCCGGAAGATATCGCGCCCCTGGCCGACATCCTGGGCGTTGATGTTCAGAGTCTCTCGGGGGTGACCCGTGATTCCGGCGAAGGTATCGCAGAATACAGCGAAGTTCGGCGTGAAGCCTTCAGTGATATCGTGCTGAACGAGGGCTTCAATAGTGATCCGATCGAACTGGACGATGATCGTGTCGTTGTGATTCGGGTGATGGATCACAAGCCTGCCGAGCGACGCGAGCTGGCAGAGGTCCGCGACGAAGTGGAAGACCACTTGCGCCGCGAAAAGGCTCGTGAACGTGCCAGGGATGAAGCTCGTGGTCTGCTGGAACAGGCACGCGAAACCGGGGATCTTGCAGGCGCAGCGGCTGATCGCGGCCTGGAGGCCAGTGAGGCCCGCTGGATCGAGCGCCAGGATCCCGGCGTCGATACCGATGTGAGGGACCGTGTTTTCCGCCTGGGCCGGCCCGGGGAGGGAGCACGGGTTGAGCTCATGGAGCGCGATGAAGGCCTGATTTCCGTGCTTGCACTGCTCGAAGTTCGAGACGAGGAGCTTGTTGAACTTGACGAGCAGGAGCGTACCCAGCAGCGCATGATGCGGGCCCGGCAGTTGGGCATGAGTGAACTCGATGCCTATATACGCGAGCTTTGGCGCGTGTCGGATGTAGACGTCCTGCTTGATGAAGAGGAAGATCCCTTCGATGCAGACGAAGAACCGGTGAATGAGGGTGCGCCTCCTCCGGACATGCAGGAGGGTGGTGGTACCCCATAAGCCGTGATGGTTTGAAGCAATGGAGCCGGAGAGGATGTCCTCTCCGGCTTTTTCCGGTCTGAGGAATGCGCGGGAACATGGCTTCCCTGTCCCACGGCCCCTGATTCGGTCGGGGAGGCCTGGGCCCGGTTTCTCAGGCATCCAGAAGCCATTTGGATGCAAAGGAGCTCCCCATGCCGAAGATACAATTGCACTGGCAGATCCTGATAGCCATTGTCCTGGCCATCGGTGCGGGCCTGATTACGGGCCACTATGAGGAAACGGCTGGGGCAGCGCGGGCTCTCGCCACCTATGATTTCCTCGGCACGCTATTCATCAGCGCCCTGTTGATGATCATCGTCCCCCTGATCGTGTCCTCCATCATTATCGGTATTGCCGGTATTGCGCAGGAAGGGCGATTGGGGCCGATGGGAGGCAAGACTCTCGGGTTTTATATCGCTACCGGCCTGATCGCGGTGCTTGTGGGGCTTATCTATGTCAATCTCACGACACCCGGTTTTGCCAACGGCGAGCCACTCGGTCCGGAACGCCTCGGCCTGGATCAGGAGGCGGCCGAGGCCGTCGAGGAGATTGGTGAGGCGGATGCCAGCGAAGTAGTGGAAATCTTTCTCCGGATGATTCCGGAAAATGTTGTCGCCGCGGCAGTGGAAATGGAGCTTCTGGGGCTGATCTTCTTCAGCCTGCTGTTTGGTTACTTCATGACCCGGGTTGCCAAGGAGAATGCCGATACCCTCTACCGGTTCTGGGATGGTGTTTTCCAGGTCATGATGAAAATCACTCACCTGGTGATGCTGTTTGCCCCCATCGGTGTGTTCGGGCTGGTGGCCGAGGTGGTCACGGAAACGGGGCTGGATATGGCGGGTCCCCTTGTCGTGTTTGCGTTGACCGTAGTGGTGGCTCTGTTTACCCACGTGTTCGTGGTCATGCCCTTGCTGATTTACTGGTTGACCGGGCGAAACCCATTGCGACTGTTCCGAGCCATGGGGCCGGCTCTTCTGACTGCGTTTTCAACCGCCTCGTCCATGGCCACCTTGCCGATAACCATGGATTGTGTACGCAAGAATGCGAATGTCTCGCAACGCACCAGCAGTTTCGTCCTCCCCCTCGGGGCGACAGTCAACATGAATGGTACGGCCCTGTATGAGTGCGTGGCTGCCATCTTCATCGCCCAGGCCATTGCGCCTGCCTATGGCGTGGAGCTGACATTCGGTCTGCAGTTCATTGTGGTGGTGACGGCGCTGGTCACCTCGATTGGCGTGGCCGGTGTGCCCATGGCCTCCATGGTCGCAATCGGGATCATCCTGACGGCGGTGGGTCTGCCGATCGAAGCCCTGGGTGTGCTGTTTGTCTTCGACCGGATTCTCGACATGCTGCGAACGGCCACCAACGTCTTCGGGGACGGGGTTTGCGCCGTGATCGTGGCACATCTGGAGGGTGAGGAGGATCTTCTTCCGGATCCGGCTCGACGCCAGCAGGTGATCGGCGAATGAAACAGACTGAAAGCTGAACGAAAAAGCCCGCCGAATGGCGGGCTTTTTTCATGGGCTGGTGGTGCAGGGGCGATTCACTCCTTGAGCGTCATCCCCATGATGGAGTAGCCATTGTCCACGTGGACCACCTCGCCGGTGATGCCGCTGGCCAGATCCGAGCACAGGAAAGCCGCGGTGTTGCCGACCTCCTCGGTGGTCACGTTGCGGTTCAGCGGTGAGAGGCGCTTGACGTGATCCAGCATGCCCCGGAAGCCGCTGATGCCGGCGGCAGCGAGGGTCTTGATCGGTCCCGCGGAAATCGCGTTGACCCGGATACCATCGGCACCGAGATCAGCGGCCATGAAGCGCACATTGCCTTCCAGGCTGGCCTTGGCCACGCCCATGACGTTGTAATTCGGGATGGCCCGTTCGGCGCCCAGATAGCTCATGGTGAGCAGGGCCCCATTGCGATCCTGCATCATCGGGCGGGCAGCCTTGGCCAGAGCGGCAAAGCTGTAGGAACTGATCTCGTGGGAGAGGTTGAAGCTGTCGCGCGTCAGGCTCTCCAGGTAATTCCCGGCGAGCGCTTCCCGTGGTGCATAGGCCACCGAGTGAACGAGGATATCCAGCCCGTCCCAGTGCTTGCCCAGTTCGGTGAATACGTCCTCGATCTCCTGGTCACTGGCAACGTCGCAGGGGAAACAGAGTTCGGATCCCACTTCCCCCGCCATCTTTTCGACACGGTCCTTAAGTTTGTCGTTCTGATACGTGAACGCCAGTTCCGCGCCCTGTTCGTGCATGGCCCGGGCAATGCCCCAGGCAATGGAGCGGTTGCTGGCCAGACCGACGATCAATGCCTTTTTGCCTTTAAGGAAAGCCATAATTCCGGGTCTCCAGTCACGGGTTGTCGGGGAAAAGCTGCATTATTCCATAGCTCGCGGGGTAGCTGCGAGGGTCGCCCCTCGGCAACCGCCAGGGCGACACCCGGATCAGCCGCCGGAAGTGGCGGTGATATCCACGATGACGCGAATGCGTTGTCCGGGCTGGAGGGGCTGATCGGTGGAGATATTGTTCCAGCGGACCAGATCCGAGACGCTCACGCCGAAGCGTGAGGCAATGGTGGAGAGGGAATCACCGGAGCGCACGCGGTAAGTGATTTCCCGGTCGGGCGTATTGGGCCCGCCACTCATGCGCGCGGCCATTCCCGCCTGGGAGCCTTCCTCCACCCAGACGGTGAGTTCCTGTCCGGATCTCAGTGTGTCGCCGGGGGCCATGCCGTTCCATTCCGCCAGGTCGGAGACCCGGACCCCGTATTGCCTGGCAATATTCCACAGGGACTCGCCACTGCTTACGTTATGATCAATCCGGTCCCGGTTCCCGCGGGGGGTGGAGCGAATCTGTGCCAGGCGCTGTTCCTCGCTCTTCGAGTAGTCGGCCAGATTGCTGCTCGCTTCGGGGACCAGCAGATGGGTGCCGGCGCGAATCGTGTCTCCCTGGATTTCATTGATTTCACGCAACAGGTTGACGGTCACATTGTACTTGCGCGCGATGGTTTCCAGACTTTCACCCTGACTGATCTGGTGCCGCCGCCACTGCACCTGTTCCGATTCATCCAGTTCGGCTAGCCCGTCCTTGAAGTCTTCCTCGCTGTCCCGGGGAATGAGCAGGCGGTGGGGACCATCCGGGTTCGTGGCCCAGCGGTTGAAGCCGGGATTGAGGTGATAGAGTTCATCCAGATCGATGTCAGCCAGGTCCGCGGCTACCGCGAGATCGATCTGGCCGTCCAGTTCCACCCTGGCAAGATAGGGCTCGTTCTCCAGCGGCCGCAGGCTCAGTTCGTAAGCGTCGGGATCCTTGATCACGGCCCGCAGGGCGAGGAGCTTGGGCACATAACCCTGCGTTTCCCGTGGAATGGTATTGAGGCTCCAGTAGTCGGTTTCGCGCCCCTGATTGCGGTTCTGGCGTTGGGCCCGGGAAATCGTGCCGCCGCCGGCGTTGTAGGCGGCGAGGGCAAGCTCCCAGTCGCCGTCGAAACGGTCCGCCAGTTGCTGGAGATAATCGAGGGCCGCCTCGGTTGATTCGACAATGTCCCGCCTGCCGTCATACCACCAGTTCTGCTCCAGGCCGAAATGCCGGCCGGTGGAAGGGATGAACTGCCAGATGCCGGAGGCCCGCCCGTGAGAATAGGCAAAGGGATCATAGGCGCTCTCGATCACCGGGAGCAGGGCCATTTCCGTGGGCATCTCCCGTGCCTCGATTTCCTCGAGGATGTAGTAGAGATAAGGTTCGGCTCGGGTCGCCACCCGGTCCAGGTAAGCAGGATGGCGCGTGTACCAATCAATGTGCTGGTCAATGCGCTGATTGTCCCGGTCTTCCATGGCAAGGCCACGCCGGATCCGTTCCCAGATATCTTCAGGCGGCGCATCCGGGTCCGGCGCTTCGATGTGGGTCGCGTGCTCCGTCCAGTCAATATAGGGGCGCGGATGAAATACCGGTTCTGCAATGGGGTCGGTGGCCAGCGGACCGCTCAGATGGCGCGGAATCTCCTCGCTGTCGTTCTCTCCCGAGGGCAACATGGGCTCCAGGTGGGCGCAGCCGCCCAGCAGTATCAGTGCCAGTCCTGTCGGAAAGAGGCCGAAGCTTGTCGAGGCTTTGTCATCGGGGCGCATGTTCTTGTTCTTCCCGCTAGCTTGTGTGGATTGTCGGTTATCTCTGAACGGGTCAGTGTCAGAATCGGTCTTTCCAGGCCCGTATCGCGGCAAATACTTCCGCAGGATCGTCCAGGGATTTTCCAGCATGTGCCTCGGCATTGTGGCGCACGCTGTCCTGTCGGCAACGCAGAAAGACGTTGAATTGCAGTTCCTCGCCAAGGCGACTGGGCAGGGTGGGCTCGCCGGCCTGGATGCGCTCTTCCGCCCAGGTCCTGTGCTCGGCGATCGTGGTATTGTCCGGTTCCACCGCGGCGCAGAATTCCAGGTTCTTCAGTGTGTATTCATGCCCGCAGTAGATTCGGGTGTCCGCCGGCAGCGCCGCCAGCCGCTCCAGGGAAGCCAGCATCTGACCCGGCGTACCTTCGAATACCCGCCCGCAGCCGCCACTGAACAGGGTGTCTCCGCTCAGCAGTACGCCGTGGCCGTGGAAGGCAATGTGGCCCAGGGTATGGCCCGGAATCGAGAGTATGTCGAAAGACAGGCCAAGGCTGTCGAGATTCAGCCGTTCGCCTTCCCCGAGGCCGCGTGTGCGTGCCGGTACCGGTTCGTCTGCCGGTCCGTAGACGGGGATTTCGTATTGGCTGAGAAGATCCCTGATGCCATTCACATGGTCCCAGTGGCGGTGAGTAACAAGAATTGCTTCGGGGGTCAGGTCATGGTCAGCCAGTGCCTTCTCGACGGGAGCCGCCTCACCGGGGTCCACGATCGCGACTCGTTGCGGGTCGCTGCCGTGGAGCAGCCAGACGTAGTTGTCCCGGAGGGCTGGTACGGGGGTGATGCGCAACATGTCGCCCATGCTACCGGCAACTAGTGAAAAATCAACAAAAATAATGTCTTGAGAGCACTTCCGAGAAGCGACCCAAAGCAGCGTTGGCGCCTGCGCCGGTGAGCAGATATCCTTGGGCCGACCGAAGCGGCCGGATTACGGCTCCGCCGCGACAGGAACCGTGTCCAGAGACGGGAAATCACCGCCCCGGGGGAAAACCGGAATGCTGAGCAACAGGCAGGATCATCCGGGCGCCTGGGTACGTTCACCCCTGGGGCGCGCGGTTCTTGGAACAGAAAGACTGGTGATCCGCCGTCTGCTCGCCGCTCAGGGCGGTTTTAACATGCTCACGCTGGGGGACTGGGGCGCGGGTGCCCGGGGCTGGCCCTCGCTGGACTTTGCCGGACATCAACTGCGGGTCACCCGGGGTGGCGGGGGCTCGGTTCGGGGGCGTCCGGAACGCTTGCCGATCGAATCCCATTCGGTGGATGTGGTGCTGATGCCGCACGTCCTCGAGTATGCCGACGATCCCCACGCCGTGATTCGTGAGGCACATCGAATCCTGGTGCCGGAGGGGCGCCTGCTGCTGCTCGGCTTCAGCCGCTTCAGTCTCTGGGGCATGCGTGATCTCTTTCGCCCGGTGCGGTTCCCCTGGGGCGCGCGTTTGCTGGCGGAGACGCGGATTGCAGACTGGCTGCGGTTGCTGAATATGGAGGTGGTCGAGGTGGAGCGCTACTTCTACCGCCCACCCACGGATCGGGCCGGGCTGTTGCGCCGCAGCCGATTTCTCGAGCGCTGGGGCAGATCTGCCTGGCCCGGCCCCTGGCCATCGGCTGGCTATGCGGCCCTGGCGCGCAAGCGGGTGCCGGGGAGAACCGTGATTCGACCGGCATGGCGTGAGCAGCAGCGGGCCGTGAGTCCTCCCGCCACCGCCGCCGGACAGGGGCGCAGTGCGCTGCGCAGGAAAACAGGAGATCGTGAGCTTGGCTGAGAAGGCAGTAGAGGTTTATACCGACGGCGCCTGTCGCGGTAATCCCGGTCCGGGAGGGTGGGGGGTACTGCTGCGCTGGGGCGGGCATGAACGCGAACTCAAGGGGAGCGAGCCGGATACCACCAACAACCGCATGGAACTGCAGGCGGCGATCGAGGCCCTGTCCGCGCTCCGGCGTCGTTGCCGCGTGGAGCTCTACACCGATTCCGAGTACCTGCGCCGCGGGATCACCGAATGGCTGCCCGGTTGGAAGCAGCGTGGCTGGAAGACCGCCTCGCGCAAGCCGGTGCGCAATCGCGAGCTGTGGGAGGCACTGGACCGCTTGCAGCAGAAGCATGAGGTGCGCTGGCACTGGGTGAAGGCCCATGCGGGCCATCCCGGAAACGAAAGGGCCGATGCATTGGCCAACGAGGCCATCGACGAAATGAACGGCAGAGGTGCCTGAATGAGACAGATTGTGCTGGATACGGAGACCACCGGCCTGGAACCGGCGGAGGGCCACCGGGTGATCGAGATCGGTTGTGTGGAACTGGTGGATCGCCGCCTGACCGGAGAGACCTTCCACCAGTATCTCAATCCGGACCGCCAGGTGGATGAGGGCGCGGTGGATGTCCACGGTCTGGACAACGAGTTCCTCGCCGACAAGCCCCGTTTTGCCGAAGTGGCGGAAGACTTTCTTCAGTTCGTGCGTGGCAGCGAACTGGTTATCCACAACGCGCCCTTCGATGTCGGCTTTCTGGATCACGAACTCCAGCTGATGGGGCATGGTGACTCCATCGAGTCCTGTTGCGATGTACTCGATACCCTGACCTTGGCGCGAAAACTCCATCCGGGCCAGCGCAACAGCCTGGATGCCCTGTGCAAGCGTTACGAGGTGGACAACTCGAACCGGGAGCTTCACGGCGCTCTCCTGGACGCGGAGATCCTGGCCGACGTCTACCTGGCAATGACCGGGGGCCAGAAGGCCCTGTCGCTGGGGGATGGTGCCGCTGCCCGGGGAGCAGGCGGGGAAGACGCGGGTCTCGGGATCCGGCGTATCCAGCGTGAGGGTCTGAGCCTGGCGGTACGGCGTCCTGATCCCGAGGAGTACGCCGCCCACGAAGCCCGGCTGGAAGGCATCGACTGTCCCTCCGGAGTGCTCTGGCTGCGTGGCCAGACCGAAACCGAAGCCGGGGAATGAGCGTGCCGGATCATTTTGAGCACGATGGCCTTCGGGTGCGCCCCTGGGAGCCAGCCGACCGGGCCGCGGGCGCCGACGTGATTGCGGCGACCCTGTGCGAATACGGCCTGAGCTATGAGCCCGACGATTCGGACCATGACGCCCATGCCATCGAGCGGCACTACCTCAAGGCGGGTGGCGGCTTCTGGGTGGTGGAAGACGAGAACGGCCGAGTGGTCGGCACGGCCGGGTACAGGCCCTGGGCGGGACTGCCCGGCACCGCGGAGATCCGCAAGATGTATCTGCTGCCGTGCATCCGGGGGCGTGGTCTGGGTCGGCGCCTGCTGGCCTTCCTCGAGGACCAGGCCCGAGCGGCGGGCCATGAAAGGGTCATGCTCGAGACCGCCTCTGTTCTGCGTGAAGCCGTCGCCCTGTATGAACAGGCCGGCTATCGCGATGCCTCGGACACGATCGAGACCCGCCGCTGTGACCGCATTCTGGTCAAGGCTCTGTAGGAGCGGCTTTCCAGCCGCGACTTCGGTCGGGGTGGGACCCTTCGTTGCCGGTGATGGGGCGATCCGGCCTTGTTGTACCGACAGGGCTTTCCAGGATCGCCGTGAACCCGTCCCTGGGGGCTATGGGTGCGCCATCCATGGCGCACACATTCCTGGAAAGCCCTGTCGGTACCAAGGCCTACTCTTGGGGGAGCACCTACGCCGTGCCTGATGAAGGCTTATTCGGGCGCTGGGCGGAGCGGCTTCGGACGGAATGGGGTCGAGCGTTGCCGAGCCCCCTTCACTCGATAACTGAACCAAACTCTCGGGTGACACGGCGCAGGTGAGCCCGCCTTGAGGAGGTCCACCGGGAGATGGACCGGAACGCCCCCCGTCACCGGCAACGAAGGGTCCTGCTCCTAACGCAAGCCAGAATGAAGCTTTTGGCTTGCAGCTCCGGCCTCAGAAGTAATAAATCAGCAGCGAGGCGGCGAGCAGCACTGCCACCCACAGAACCATGCTTCCGGTCGGCCAGGTGCGCGCCAGGGCGCCCTGCGGGCCGTGATGCTCGGACAGGGTGCCGATCACCCAGCGCACCTGGCCCTGCAGGAAACCGATGAAGGCCGCCCAGACGGTACGGATTGCGTCCCGGCTCATGCTCAGTACCGCCGGCCCCGCCACCCGGTAACTCCAGTCGGTGTCGAGGTTGATCTTCGGCTCCGGCGGCTTGCCGACCCACTTGAGCAGGACGAAGAAGGCCAGCGCGGTGAACAGCAGCAGCTGCAACTCCCACAGCACGTGGCCGGCGGTGTAGGCGTTGTAGTCCACCTCGGTCGGCATCAGGTTGTAGAGCGGCTGCGGCGCCACGCCGAGGAAGATACACAGGAAGGCCGCGATGGCCATGGCCAGCAGCATGTTCCAGGGGGCTTCCTTCGGGCGCAGTCCGGAATCGCGACCGAAGAAGGTCACATAGGGCAGTTTCAGACCGGTACTCAGGAAGGTGCCCACCGCGGCCAGGGACAGCATCAGCCAGATTGCCGCTTCCTGCATCTCGGCCGCCGATTCCACGATCATGGTCTTGGAGGTGAAGCCGCTGAACAGCGGGAAGGCGGCAATGGAAAAGGCCCCGATCATGTACAGGATCAATGTCAGCGGCATGTAACGGTAGAGGCCGCCCAGCTCACTGAGCTTGCTGCGTCCGGTCATGTAGAGCACCGCACCGGCACCCATGAACAGCAAGGCCTTGTAGAGGATATGCGTGAAGGCATGGGCCGCCGAGCCGTTCAGGGCCAGGGCCGTGCCCAGGCCGACGCCGGCGACCATGTATCCGACCTGGCTGACGATGTGGTAGGACAGCAGCCGCCGGATATCATTGGCCAGCATGGCGAAGGTGACGCCGTACAGGGTCATGATGGCCCCGATCCAGGCCAGGACCTCGGTGTCCGGGTAACCACGAATCAGGGTGTAGACCGCGGTCTTGGTGGTGAAGGCACTCAGGAAGACCGCGCCGGTCACCGTGGCTTCCGGATAGGCATCGGTGAGCCACGCATGCAGCGGCGGTACCGCGGCGTTGACCACGAAACCGAGCAGGATCAGCCAGAAGGCAGCGCCGCCCACCTCGATTTCGTTGAATGCGATGGAGCCGGTGGTCAGGTAATAGACCACGATGCCGGCGAGCAGCATCACTCCGCCGACGGCGTGGAAGATCAGGTAACGGAAACCGGCACCGTAGGAGACCCCGGTGCCGCGGCGCCAGATCAGCCACACCGAGGAGAGCATCATCAGCTCCCAGAAGACGTAGAGGGTGACCAGGTCGCCGGCAAAGACAGCGCCCATGGCGGAACCGGCATAGACGAAGCCGGCCACGTGCTGGACCGGATCGCGTACATGCAGGGCATAGATTGCCCCGATCAGGACCATGATCGAGAAGACGTGCCCGAATACCAGGCTCAGCTCGTCCACACGCCCGGCCACCAGATCGAGGTCGAACAAGGTGAACTGGCCGTGAGTGCCCGGCGCCATGGCCACGACGGTGACCAGGGCCAGCAGGGGCAGGGCGAGACGATAGAGCTGGCCAATGGAACCGCGCAGCAGCGGAATCAGCGCCGCGCCCAGGATCAGGACAAGGCCGGGGTGGAGCCAATCCACGGCCGGCCAGTCGATCAGGGCCTGTTCCGGGATCATTGCCCAGTCAGTCATGGTCCACTCCGTTCCTGTAATAGTCCTCCGGGCGGAACAGCCACTTGCCCAGAAGCTTTGAGAGCACGATGATCAGTACACAGCCGACGAAGCCGTAGAAGGCGCCAAACCCGGGGAGCTGTTCCCAGAAGAAACGGTCATAGTCAGATGGGATCAGCACATCCATCAGGACCAGCAGGGCCAGCACCCCCACCATCAGCCACTTGAGCACGGCGGCACGCCGAACCAGGGCATCGAACAGATTTGCAATCATCGTCGTGATGGTCATTGTCATGGCGGTTCCCGGTCAGTAAATGAACATGCCTTCCAGCATTTCCCGCAGCGGGCTGGCCAGGAAGAACATGGCCACGCCACCCAGGGCCGTCAGGCTCAGCGGCACCACGCAGAAGGCCGGGGCTTCCCTGAAGCCGGGTGATTCGCCTTCCGGCAGCGGGCGCAGGAAGGCCCGGGTCACCGGCGGCAGCAGGTAGGCGATATTCAGCAGGGTCGAAAGCATGAACACCCCGGCCATCATGGCGTGCTGGGCCTCGAAGGAGCCCATCACCAGATGGAACTTGCTCCACAGCCCGCCCAGCGGCGGTACCCCGATCACGCACAGGGCGCCGAGGAAAAAGGCGAACATGGTGAACGGCATCTTTCGGCCCAGACCATCAAGCTGGCTGACCTCGGTCTTCTTGCTCGCGACGTAGATGGCGCCGGCGCAGAAGAAGAGGGTGATCTTGCCGAAGGCGTGCATGACGATATGCATGCCACCGCCCACGGCTGCGTACTGGTTGACCAGCATGGCGCCGAGGACGATGTAGGAAAGCTGACTGACGGTGGAATAGGCCAGCCGTGCCTTGAGGTTATCCTTCTGCAGGGCAACGATCGATGCCCCCAGCAGGGTGAAGGCGGCGATATACATGATCAGGTCGGTGGTGACCAGCGCCTGCATGTAGTCGAGACCGAACAGGTAGATGCTCACCTTGAGCACGGTGAACACGCCGGCCTTGACCACCGCCACCGCGTGCAGCAGGGCCGAGACCGGGGTCGGCGCGACCATGGCCTCGGGCAGCCAGCGGTGGAAGGGCATCAGTGCCGCCTTGCCGATCCCGTACATGTACAGCACCAGCAGCACCGCACCCACGCCATGGCCCACCTGGCCTTCCATGATGCCGCCTTCGGTGAAATCCAGCGTGCCGGTCAGCCACCAGGTGGCCAGGATGGCCATGAGCTGGAAGCCGATCGAGGTCCCGAGCAGCAGGCCCACGTATATCCGTGCCCCCTTGCGGGCCGCTTCATGCCCCTTGTGCGCCACCAGGGGATAGGTGGACAGGGTCAGGATCTCGTAGAAGATGAACAGGGTGAACATGTTCTGGGCCAGGGCAATGCCGGTGGCCGAGAACAGGGCAATCGCGAAATAGGCGTAGAAGCGGGTGTGGTGCGCCTCGCCGGCGCCGCGCATGTAGCCGATGGCATACAGGGAGGTCAGGATCCACAGGCCCGAGGAGACCAGGGCAAAGGTCATGCCCAGTGGTTCGACCCGGAAGGCGAAATCCAGTCCGGGCAGGAACTCGAACAGGGTCACTTCCGGGCGCTCGCCCGCGAGCACGAAGGGCAGCAACTGGAGTACGGACAGGAAGAGGCCGGTGGCGGTCAGGCCGGTGACCACTTCGCGCAGGTTCGGCCAGCGCCCCGTGAGCACGATCAGGACCGTGCCGACCAGGGGAATGGTCAGTGCCAGATAGATGGCGAGGTCCGGTGCCAGACCGGTCAGGGCTTCGATGAGGGTCACAGGAAGCCTCCCATCAGCGTTTCAGCAGCGGTTTCGGCAATACCCACGGTGAACGGCGTATAGACGCCAAAGACGACGCACAGCAGGGTCAGGACCCAGGTGGGCACCAGCAGCGACAGCGGTGCCTCCTGCACGTTGGCATTTTCCGCCAGCGGCTCGCGGAAATAGGCGGCCTCCACCACCTTCCAGATGTAGATCACGGCCAGCAGCGAAGTGCCGAGCAGGAACACTGCAATCGGCCACAATCCGGTTTCCAGGGAGGCCAGAATCAGATGCCACTTGGTAATGAAGCCGACCGTCAGCGGAATCCCGATCAGGCTCAGGCCCGCCAGGACAAAGGCAGCCATGGTCCAGGGCATGCGCTGGCCCATGCCCGCCATGCGTTCGAGCGAAGTGCCCCCGGCCCGGTACACCACGCAGCCGAGCGCCATGAAGAGGGCGGCCTTGGTGATTGCGTGGTTGAAGATGTGCAGCATGGAGGCCATCACGCCGAGGGTGGTGGCGAAGCTGATCCCGAGGATGATGTAGCCGACGTTGGCGACACTGGAATAGGCCAGCATTCGCTTGGCGTTGTTCTGGAAGACGGCGACGATCGACGGGATCAGGATGCCCAGCAGCGCGAGCGGGAAGAGCACGTAGTTCATTGACAGCTCTTCAAAACTGAACTCGATGCCGAACACGCTGTAGAACAGCCGCAGCAGTACGTAGATCGCCACCTTGGTCGCCGTCGCCGACAGGAAGACCGTCACCATCGACGGTGCGTAGGTATAGGCGTTGGGCAGCCACAGGTGCAGCGGGAACAGTGCCAGTTTCAGCGAGACCCCGACGGCCAGGAAGGCGAAGGCGGCACGCACCGTATTGGTGTCGGAAACCTCCGGCAGGCGGTGGGCCAGGTCATTGAGGTTCAGCGTTCCGGTCATGATGTAGAGGAAGCCGATACCGATGAGCAGGAAGGTCGTGCCCACCGTGCCCATGACCAGGTACTGGTAGGAGGCCATGACCGCGCGCCGGTCCTTGCCCATGGCAATCAGGGCATAGGAAGCGATCGCGGCAATCTCGAAGAAGACGAAGATATTGAAGGCGTCGCCGGTGGCGGTGACCCCGAGAAGGCCGCAGTTGGCCAGCAGGAAGGCGCAATAGAAGAACGGAATCTTGGATGCCTCGATCTCGGATTCCACGCTGCGTTTGGCGAAGGGCATGATCAGGGCGCTGACGCCTGCAATGATAAGCAGCACGAAGACATTGGCGGCGTCGATCCGGTATTCGATGCCGAAGGGGGGTTCCCATCCACCCATGGCATAGGAAACCGTGCCCACGTCCAGCACGTGGTGGAGCAGGGCAATGGTGGCCGCCAGGGCCGCCCAGCAGGCCGCTGTCGTCGTTGCCCAGGCCAGCCAGGGCCAGCGGAGCAGGCACATGACCAGCGGCGCGGCAGCCATGGTGATGACCACCGGGAGCGCAGGTAACTGATCGATCATCAGTCGCTTCCGTCCTGTTCGTGGATTTCGTCTTCTTCGATGGAGCCGTAGAGTTCATGGACGCGGACGACCAGGGCCAGGCCCATGGCAGTCAGTGCCACGCCCACCACAATGGCGGTCAGGATCAGGACATGCGGCAGGGGATTGGAATACTCGGTAATCCCCTCCACATAGACGGGGGCGCTGCCGCCGTCGAGTTTTGCCAGGCTGATGAAGAAGATGAATACCGAGGTCTGGAAGATATTCAGACCCACGATCTTCTTCACCAGGTTGCCCTGGGCGATCACGATATAGAATCCGGCCATCATCAGAATGACGACGACCCAGTAGTTGTAAAGACCGAGCCAGTCCATCAGTCGCGCTCCCTTCCTGCAAAGGCATAGAACAGCGCAATGGCCACGGTGGCCACCGTGATGCCCACGCCCAGTTCAATTCCGATGATGCCCAGGGTTTCGGCGGCGTGGTTGTCCTCCATGAATACGCGGTACTGGAGGAAGTCGCCTCCCATGAGCATGCCGGCAATTCCGAAGGCAATGAACAGGAACACGCCGAATGCCGCGAGTACATGCACTGCTACCGGCGGCACGGCCTGCTGCACCTTTTCCAGGCCGTAGATCAGGCTGTAGATCACGAAACCGGCGGCAAAGATGATGCCTGCCTGGAATCCGCCGCCCGGGCTGTATTCCCCGTGAAACTGGATATACAGCCCGTACAGCAGAATCACCGGGATCATGATCTTGGCAATGACGCGGAGAACGGTGTACTGGTTCATGGCTTGTCCCTCTTCCCGTCCGGCAGGACGCGCCCACGATCACGCCAGCGTCGCTTCACGCCGCCTCCGATCACCATGATCACGCCGACCATGGCCACGAAAATCACCACCGCTTCGCCCAGCGTATCCAGGGCGCGGTAACTGGCGAGCACCGAGGTCACCATGTTCGGGATGCCGATTTCGTCCACCGACTCCTGCGTATAGCGCGGCGAGACATGCTGGTGTGCCGGCGCTTCCGGGTCCCCGAAATGGGGCATGTCCAATGTGCCGTAGATCAGGCCGGCACCGGTTATGAACACCACCACCAGGGCAAGCAGGTTCTGGGGCTTCTTGTGGACCTTTTCCTCACTGGTGGTCAGCGCAAGTGTGCCCAGCATCAGGATGATGGCGATGCCCGCCCCGACGGCGGCTTCGGTCAGGGCCACGTCCGGTGCGTCCAGGAGGACAAACAGGGAGGCCGCCAGCAGACTGTAGATGCCGGTCAGCATGGTGACGGCGAACAGATTCCTGATGCGGACGATGGCAATGGCCACCGCCGCCAGGAAGGCCAGCAGGGCGATATCAATCAGCGCGGCGATGAGTCACCCCCTTCCCCGGTGCGCCAGGGAGCTACCTTGCTGTGACGTGCAGCCTTGGCCATGGCATGACTGGCCGTGGGTGCAGTGAACAGAAGAAAAAACAATGTAAACAGCAGCTTGGCGGCGGTCGGGATGTCGGGTGCCTGAAGCATCAGACCGATCAGGACGGCAATGGATGCCAGGGTGTCGGTGATCCCGGCCGCCTGAATACGGCTGTAGAAATCGGGAAAACGCAGCAGGCCGATGCCGCCGATGATCAACAGCACGGAGCCGATCAGCAGCAGGACGCCGCTTATGATATCCAGCGCGAGACTCATCGGGCGTCCTCCTCTTTCTCGTCTTCGGGCTCAACCGTCGAGGAAGCGAAACTGCCGTATTCAAAGAACTTGAGCACCGCCACGATGCCGATGAAGTTGATCAGTGCGTAGACGATGGCCACATCGATGAACTCGGGCCGACCGATGACAAAACCGATCACGGCGATGATCAGCACCGTCTTGGTACCGAACACGTTGACCGCCAGAATGCGGTCATAGACGGTTGGTCCCATGAAGGCCCGCACCAGTGCCAGGCCCATGGTCACGAGCAATGCGGCGGCCGTGGCAACGTACATCAGTCTTCTCCCTCGAATTCGGTGACGCGCCGGTCCATTTCCCCGGACTGCAGGTCACGGGCCATGTCCTCGGTCAGGGCATAGAACCAGATCTCGTTTTCCCGTACGTGGACGCTGACCGTACCCGGTGTGAGCGTGATCGAATTGGCAAGAATGGTTCGGCCCAGCGGTGTCTTCTGGCTGCAGCGGACGCGGTCGATGCGCGGGGAAATGGACATGGACGGCGAAAGGATGGCCCTGGCCACCACGAGGTTCGCC
>SLND01000062.1 GCA_007133205.1 Natronospiraceae bacterium
GAGCCCACCTCGGAAAGCGCCACTTCCCGCTCACTCAGGGCGAGCCGATGACCATCAGTCGCAACCGCACGCAAGCGATTGTCATCCACTTCCAGCAGCAGACCATTGAGGTAATAACGCACATCCTGCTGCGCCATCGAGAACTGGGTCTGCTCCACCAGGCCCTTGAGCGTACCCTGCGGGATCTCGAACCGGCTCTGGACCTGGATGTCCTCCACCACCGGGAACTCCGCGGCTGGAAGCGTCGACAGGGTGAATCGGCTGCGCCCGGATTTCAGCTGCATCCGTTCGCCTTTCAGCTCGGCCTGTATTTCCGCTTCCTCCGGCAAGGCCTTGCAGATATCGAGCAACTTGCGGCCCGGTACCGTGATCTCCCCGCCACCTCCGACTACGGCCGTCCCTTCCGCTACCAGTTCAACCTCCAGATCCGTCCCGGTGAAGGTCAGACGATCCTCTTCCGCGGTGATCTGCAGATTGGCCAGTACGGGCATGGTCTGACGTCTTTCCACCACCCCCGCAACTGCCTGAACCGGCTTGAGCAACTGATCGCGACTGAGTTCGAATTTCATGTGCTCACCCACTTGTCCACTGTGCATTTATTTATTGGTTTATCTTGAATATCTATTCTGTTGTTGTTGTTATTAGTCCGCCTCCCGGCAGTGGAAAGAATCCATTCTTTCTTTAAAAACAACATCTTGCGCGACTATCAACCTTGCGTGAATCCGGGTGTGAAACCGTCCCTTGCCGGTGGATTGCCTGTGGATAAAATGGGATCGAATCGCACCCGTAAACTTGTCCACAGCTTTCCCACATCAACTGGTCAGGGTTCTCAACAGCGTCACATAGTCCTCATTGATTCGCGCCTCCGACTCGCGCAGCGCTTCCACCTTGCGGCAGGCGTGCAGGACCGTCGTGTGGTCCCGCCCACCAAAGCGGTCGCCGATTTCCGGCAGACTGTGGCTGGTCAGTTCCTTTGCCAGGGCCATTGCCATCTGCCGCGGCCGGGTGATCGAGCGGCTCCTTCTTTTCGAATGCAGATCCTTGACCTGGAGCTTGTAATACTCGGCGACGGTCTTCTGGATATTCTCCACCGTCACCAGTTTCTCGTGCAGCGCCAGCAGGTCGCGCAGTGCCTCGCGCGTGAATTCCATCGTGATCGGCTGACCGGTGAAGCGGCTGCTCGCGATCACCCGCCGCAGCGCCCCCTCCAGTTCCCGCACGTTGGAACGGATTCTCTGGGCCATCAGGAAGGCCACCTCGTCGGGCAGCTCGACATCGTCCTCGTTTGCCTTGCGCTTGAGGATGGCCACGCTCGTTTCCAGTTCCGGCGGCTCGATCGCCACCGTGAGCCCCCAGCCGAAGCGCGACTTGAGCCGCTCTTCCAGGCCGTCCACCTCCTTCGGATAGCGGTCGCAGGTCAGTATTACCTGTTGCTGGCCTTCCAGCAGCGAGTTGAAGGTATGGAAGAACTCCTCCTGCGAGCGTTCCTTGCCGGCAAAGAACTGGATGTCATCGATCAACAACGCATCCAGCGAGCGGTAAAGCCGCTTGAAGTCATTGATGGTGTTGTGTTGCAGGGCCTTGACCATGTCTCCGACGAAGCGCTCGGAGTGGACATAGGCAATTCGCGCCCGCGGATTGTCCTCCAGCAGCCGGTTTCCGACCCCGTGCATCAGGTGGGTCTTGCCCAGACCGACCCCGCCGTAGATGAAAAGGGGGTTATAGGCCCCGCCCGGATTCTCGGCCACCTGCCGCGCCGCGGCCCGGGCGAGCTGGTTGGACTTGCCTTCCACGAAGTTTTCGAAGGTGAAATCCGGATTGAGGCGGCTCCCCATCACCGCGCCCCCCTCGCGCCCGCGCCCGGGCGTTTCCGGCGCCTGGCGCCTGGCCCCCGCGGGTGCCGCCCGTGGCGGCCGCACGGCACTGCCGATCTCCAGCCGCACCTCGGTGGGCGCGTCCGGCGCAATCTCGCCGACAACTTCGGTAATACGATCAAGGAACTGGTCCCGTACCCAGTCGCGCACAAAGCGGTTCGGCGCCAGCAGACGCACCGCTTCCGCCTGTTCCACCACCTGCAGTGGCCGAATCCAGGTGTTGAGCTCCTGCTCGGACAGGTCGTGGCCCAACCGGTCCAGACAACGTTGCCAGAGCGCTTCGCTCACCAGTAGAACTCCCCAGGGGATGCAGCGGACGAATCACGGGCGGCCCGCGCGGGACCGCGAGCCCCGCAGTCTATACCGCTTCGCCCTGCTTATCCACAGCCCCCGAAAGCTTGACACTCGAAGGCCTGAGGGTTACATTTCGCGGCTTCCCGGCGGACGGACCGAGGGTGCGTCGCGCGTGGCAATTTCCGGATCCGGACCTTGAAGAGCGAGCCATGAAAAGAACATTTCAACCCAGTCGGCTGCGTCGAAAGCGTACTCACGGTTTCCGTGCGCGCATGGCCACTCGCGGCGGGCGCAATGTGATCAAGGCGCGCCGCCGCAAGGGGCGTGCCCGCCTGACGCCGTAAGCAGCGTGTCGGAACGGGGGGCCGCGGGTTTTCCACCCACCGCCCGCCTGGCTCGTGCCGAGCAGTTCCGCCGCGCCTTTCGCCACGGCACGCGTCTGAAGGATCGCAATTTCACCCTGATCGCCCATCCCAACGGGACCCCCGAGGCCCGGCTGGGACTGGCCATCTCCAGGAAACACGCCGGCAACGCCGTGGTACGCAACCGCCTGAAGCGGGTAGTCAGGGAAAGCTTTCGCCAGCGGCGGACCCTTCTGGCCGGACTGGACATCGTATTTGTCGCTCGCCCCGGTCTCGGGAAACTTTCCAATGAGCGCCTGTTCGCCGCTCTGGACCGTAACTGGCAGCGTCTGATCGAAAAATGCGCCTGATCCTGATCCAGCTCATCCGCCTTTACCGGGCCCTCATCAGTCCCTTTCTGGGGGATTGCTGCCGCTTTTTTCCGAGCTGCTCCGAATACGGTCTCGAGGCCGTCAGTCGACATGGTGCCCTGCGTGGCGGCTGGCTGACCGTGCGCCGAATTCTTCGCTGCCACCCCCTGCATCCCGGCGGCTTTGACCCCGTCCCCGAACCCAAACGGAACGGCCATCACCATGGATAATCAGCGCTTCATCCTTGTCGCCGCCCTGCTGGTGCTCTCCTTCTGGATCTATATCGAATGGCATGCCCATTTCGACGAAGAGGCCGAGCCGGCGGAAGAAGAAGTCGTTGAAGAAGAAGCGGATCCGGACGAAGTGCCCCGCCCGGATGACGAGGCGATCCCCGACCCGGAAGAAGTTGCAGATGAAGATCCGCAACCCGAGGAGGAAGCCCCGGAACCGGTGACTGCCCCTGAACGCGGCGAGCGCATCGAGTTTGCGACCGCGTCGATGCGCGGCGAAGTCGATACCCTCGGCGGTGAGCTCAGACGTCTGGACCTGCCCGAATATCGCGAGACGATTGATGAACCCGACCGGGTACGGCTCCTTGATGACCGCCCGGAGCGTATTTTCACCGTACAGCCCGGGGTATGGAGTGACGAAGGGGTCGAATTGCCGCGCCGGGATGAAATGCTGTTCGAGCTCAATGACAGCTATGCCGTGGATGCCGAAGGCGAGCGGGTCCATGACGGCATGCCCGATCCCGAAGCGGACGAGGCCCTGGGCCATGTGATCGAACTGGTCTGGAGCAATGACAATGGCCTGGAAATCCTGCGCCGCATGCATTTCCCGCACCGTGGCTACCAGGTCCAGATCGACCAGGAGATCCGCAACACCGGCGAGGAAGACTGGGCCGGGCGTGACTATGTCCAGATCGAGCGCAACGATCCCGGGATCTCCCGCAGTATCTTCGACCCCTCGACCTTCTCCCACAACGGTCCCGCCTACCACGATGGCGACCGCTACGAGCGCCTGGACTTTGACGATCTGAGAGAGTCCGCACTCGAAAAGCGCATCCCGGGTGGCTGGGCCGCCATGGTCGAACACTACTTCGTTGCGGTGGCCATCCCCGGCACCCGCCCCCATGGCGACGAGGACAAGTCGCTGACCTATTACACCCGCGATCTCGGCGACAATCGCTTCCGGATCGGATTCACCGACAGCCGCACGACCCGGGTCGAGGCCGGCGAATCACGCAGCTTCGGCCAGCGCCTCTATCTCGGGCCCAAGATCCAGAGCGAACTGCGTCCCGCCGCGCCCCACCTGGAGCGGGTGGTCGACTACGGCATCATGTGGATCATTGCCCAGCCCTTGTTCACCGCGCTCGACTGGATCAATCGCGTGGTGGGCAACTGGGGCTGGTCCATCATCCTCCTGACCCTGTTCATCAAGCTGCTGTTCTACAAGCTGGCCGAAACCAGTGGCCGCTCGCTGGCGCGCATGCGCAAGCTGCAGCCGCGTCTGCAGACCCTGCGCGAGCGCTATGCCGACGACAAGCAGAAACTCAATCAGGCGATGATGGACCTCTACAAGCGGGAGAAGGTCAATCCGGCCGCGGGCTGCCTGCCGATCCTGGTCCAGATTCCGGTCTTCATCGCCCTGTACTGGGTCCTGCTCGAATCCGCCGAATTGCGCCACGCGCCGTGGCTGGGCTGGATTCAGGATCTGTCTTCGCCGGATCCCTATTACATCCTGCCGGTGATCATGGGTGCGTCCATGTTCATCATGCAGAAACTGAATCCGCCGCCCCCGGATCCGACCATGCGCAAGGTGATCATGGCGATGCCCTTCATGCTGATCTTCATCGGCATATTCATGCCGGCCGGGCTGGTGCTCTACTGGGCGGTCAACAACATCCTGTCGGCGGCCCAGCAGTGGAAGATCAACCGGGTGATCGAACAGGAGGGCCACGCCAAAGCTTCCTGAGCGGACTGAGCCGGCAGTGGTCCGTCCTCGTCGACGGCCACTGCCGGGCGCTCACCCGCATGACTTGCGCCACCCCTCTGGCCAGTGCCTGATAACATCCCACCATGAGCCATCAGGCAGACTCCATTGCCGCCGTCGCCACCCCGCCGGGGCAGGGTGGGATTGGTGTGGTCCGGGTTTCAGGCAAGCACCTGGCCGACCTGGCCCGGTCCCTGACCGGCATCCGTCCCCGGCCCCGCCATGCCCATTACGCTCATTTCCGGGATGGCGCCGCCGAGCCACTGGATTCGGGCCTCCTGCTCTACTTTCCCGCCCCTCATTCCTTTACCGGCGAAGATGTACTCGAGCTGCAGGGCCACGGCGGCCCGGTAGTCATGGACCTCCTGCTCCAGCGCGTTCTCGAACTCGGCGCCCGCCCGGCGCGACCGGGAGAATTCTCGGAGCGCGCCTTTCTCAACGACAAGCTGGATCTGGCCCAGGCCGAGGCGGTGGCCGATCTGATCGAGGCCGGCTCGTCCCAGGCTGCCCGCGCGGCAAGCCGCTCCCTGAGTGGCGCCTTTTCCCGGGAAATCCAGCAACTGGTCGCCGACCTGATCGAATTGCGCACCTTCGTCGAAGCCGCGATTGATTTCCCTGATGAAGAGGTCGATTTCCTCTCCGATGAGCGGATCGAGCGTCAGTTGATGGAGCTGCAGGCGGGCTTCGATCGCATCGATGAAAGCGCGCGTCAGGGCCGGATCCTGCGCGAGGGCCTGACCCTCGTTCTGGCCGGTCGCCCCAACGCCGGCAAGTCCAGCCTGCTCAACCGCCTGGTGGGTCAGGATGCGGCGATTGTCACCGAGCTTCCCGGCACCACCCGCGATGTGCTGCGCGAGTACATTCATCTCGACGGCATGCCCCTCCACCTGGTGGATACCGCCGGGCTCCGCGTGGCGGGCAACGTGATCGAGCAGGAGGGTATTCGCCGGGCCCGCGCCGAAATGGCGGAGGCCGATCGGGTCCTGTTGATCATCGATGACAGTGATCCCGAACAGGCTGGCCACCGCGACCCGGTAGCCATGTTCCACGAGCTGCCTCCCGAACTCCCGGTCACCGTGGCTTACAACAAGATTGATCTCAGTGGACGCGCGCCAGGTTCCCAGCCGGGTCAATCCGACCGGATTGCCCTCTCGGCTCGAACCGGGGAGGGGGTCGAGGCCCTGGTCAGGCATCTCAAGCAAAGCGCCGGTTATGCCGATGGCGGTGAAGCCCGTTTCATGGCGCGCCGTCGCCACCTGGATGCCCTGGAACGCGCCCGCGCCCATCTCGACGCGGGTACCGCCCAATTGCGTGAAAGCCGTGCCGGGGAATTGCTTGCCGAGGAACTGCGCCTGGCCCAGCAGGCGCTCAATGAAATCACCGGGGAGTTCACCAGCGATGACCTGCTCGGGCGCATCTTCTCGAGTTTCTGTATCGGCAAATAGCTCGGCACGCCTCCGTCTGCGAAAACGCCAGGCTCAGGGACTCGCCGCTGTCTCCCATTCATGGACGCTGACCTGATCGCGCCCGTTCTGCTTGCTCGCATACAGTGCCCTGTCGGCACGCCCGAGCAACCCGACCAGGTCCTCGCCGGGACGCCGCTCCGCGACGCCTGCCGAGACCGTCACCGGAATCCGCTTTCCCCCTTCGGTGACAAAGGGGCTTCTGGCCACCGCGTCCCGAAGACGTTCCCCGCAGCGTCTTGCTCCCGCGGCATCGGTGCCGGGGAGGACCACCAGAAATTCCTCTCCCCCAAAGCGCCCGAAACCGCTGTCCGCGTTTGCCGCCAGATCAGCCATGAAATCCTCACCCCGCAGGTGCTGCTGGATTCGCTCGACGAATTCACGCAGGATCTCGTCGCCCACCATGTGGCCGTATTGATCGTTGATCGACTTGAAGTGGTCGATGTCCAGCAGTACCACACTCAGGGTCTTGCCCTCTCCGGCGACCTCGCCCAGGGCCTGCTCCAGATCGCGGGTGATGGCACGCCGATTGTGTGCCCCGGTCAGATCATCACGGCGGGTCGCCTCCCTAAGGCGTGCCCGTAGCGTGGCCACATAGCCACCCATGAAGGACATCCACAGCAGGACTACTGCCACCACCACGAGCTGGACGATTTCCAGCCGCAATTCCTCCGGGGACAGCCGGGGTGACTGCATGAAGATAAGACCGCCATAAAGCAGGCAGGCATAGACCGTCAGGCCGAGAAAATCCACCGTGGTGAGGCGAAATACACCAAAGAAGAAGGCACTGAAGAACAGCAGCAACAGCACACCGCGCGCCGCCGCTTCCGCGGCCCCGACCAGGACCATGGCCCAGGCGACTGCGATCAAGATCTGGATCAGGGTCATGCTGGGATCGCGCAAGCGCAGGTTGAACCCGGTGCGAATCAGCACGAGGAAAAAAAGATTGGTGGCGATCATGCCCAGGTAATAGCACCCCATGACCCAGGCGGGGATCACGATCAGCTCCAGCCAGAACAGGTAGGCGCTGACCCCGATCCACAGCAGATAGGCCACGGCCGCCATCAGCACCCGCTGAAAGCGCAGCGCCTGGTGTCGGTCCTCGGGCACTATCCCCATGGCGCCTCCTTGACCCTCCTGCCGGGGTCATCCGCCTCAGGCCAAGCTTACAGTGGAGCCGATGCAGTTGCGACAACCGATTTTCAGCCGAGCAGGCCCTCGCGGCGGTAGAAGAGCCAGGCCGCACAGGCCACCAGGCCCGCGAGGACCAGGGTACTGCCGGCATTGACGATGACGGCCGCCGGCGAGAGCGTCTCCGCGGCCAGGATTTCCAGCAGGGCGACGTGCTGGCCCAGGACCGGGACCGCCAGATTCAACAGGGTGGGTTCGAAGGGCCGGATGAAATGGATCACGGCCGGGAGGATGGGGACAAAGAGGACCACCGACAGCCAGGTCTGGGCCTCCTTGAAGCTGCGGGTAAACGAGGCCACCAGGCACATGATCGCCGCACCCAGCACGGTAAAGGGTGCGACCACCCAGAAGGCGGTCACCGCCGCGCGGGCATCGAGCGCGATTGCCATGTCGGCCAATTCCAGCGGCACGAAACGGAAGCTGATTGAAAAGGCGGTCAGCACGATTGCCAGGGCCGCCAGGCAGAACAACGCGGTCGCCAGGAGCTTGCCGCCCAGGATCGCGGCCCGGCTGGCCGCGGTGGTAAGCAGGGGTTCCAGCGACCCGCGCTCGCGTTCCCCCGCGGTGGTGTCGATCGCGAGCGAAAAGCCGCCCATCATCACCGAAAGCAGGATGAAGTAGGGCAGCATGCCCGCCATCAAAAGGCCTCGTGCCTCCGGGGTCGAGACATCCACCTCTTCCAGCACGATCGGCTGCATCAGGCGCCCGTCGACGCCGCGCGACATCAGGCGCAACTGGCCGATCTTGCGTTGATAGCCATTGACCGTCGATTCGATACGCCGCAGGTCTCCGGCCAGGCGCTGGCGGGAGCGATCGGCATAGAGTCCGATACTGGCGGGGCGTCCGGCGCGGAAGGACTCGCGGTAGCCTTCGTCCACCCGCAGCACGTAATCCTCTTCGCCGGCCTCGACTGCCGCCCTCGGGTCCTCGCCCTCGAATTCGACCACGTCGATCCGGTTCTCGCGCAGAAAGGCGATCAGTTCCGGCGCCCGTTCGGCACCCACCACCGGCACCTCCAGCGCCTTTTCGACATCATCCGCCGCCATGGTGATGGCCGCGCCCATCATGATTCCGAACAGCACCGGGCCGAGGAGGGGACCGAAGAGCAGGGCGGAGAACAGACTCCGCCGATCGCGGACGTGGTCCACGCATTCCTTGGAAAAGACCGTCCACAGCGCCCTCATGCCGACACCTCATCCGGACCAATCGCCCGTACGAAGGCCTCCTCCAGGTCCTCGGTACCCATCTGTTCGCGCAGCGCCTGCGGGCTGCCTTCGGCGACCACGCGCCCGTGGGCAATGATCACGATGCTGTCGCACAGCGCCGCGACTTCCTGCATCACGTGACTGGAGAACAGTACGCAATGGCCTTCGGCGCGCAGGCGACGAATGACATCCCGCATCGCACGCGTCGCCATCACGTCCAGGCCGCTCGTGGGTTCATCCAGGATCAGGTTGCGCGGGTCATGGACCATGGCCCGGGCAAGGGCGGTCTTGAGGCGCTGTCCCTGGCTGTAGCCGCGTGCGGGGCGGTCGGCGAACTCGCCCATCTCCAGCTTCTCCACCAGGGCATCGATCCGTTCGGCCAGCCAGTCGGGTTCGAGTCCGTTCAGGCGCCCGTAATAGGCAATGTTTTCCCGCCCGCTCAGGCGCGGGTAGAGTCCGGAATCATGCGGCAGCACGCCCATCGCGCGCCGCGCCCGGGTGGGCTCGCGGGCCACGTCGATGCCGTCAACCCGAACCCTGCCCTGATCCGCGCGCAGCACGCTGGAAACGATCCGCAGGGTGGTCGATTTTCCCGCCCCGTTGGGCCCGAGCAGGCCCGTGATTCGGCCATCGGGCGCATTCAGGCTCACCGATTCCAGCGCCCGAACCTTGCCGAAGTGCTTGGACAGTCCCTCTACCTCGATCATCCTGCGCGGCTCCCGGGGTCTGGCGACTCACAGCTCATGGCGCCGGCCCGTAAAAGTCGAGAAAGAATGGTGTCGGGCGCATGCGTTCCAGGCATTCGATGTCCGGTGCCTCCGGATCGCGTGCCTCCAGAAAGTCATTCAGGATCCGGGGCATACAGCCGAGGTGACCCACGCCGTGGCCCTTGCCGGCCACCTCCAGGTGGCGTGCCCCGGTCAGGCCTTGCGCTGCCTGTTCCCCCCACTGCGGCGGGGTCACCGGGTCGAGTTCCCCGGACAGCAGCAGGCCGGGTCGATCCGATTCCACCGGTTCATGGAAGTCCTCCGCGATCTCGCCGCGCGGCCAAAGCTCGCACATCGCCGCGATCATCTCGCTGCTTTCCTCGCCCAGGTAATGTTCCGGGTCTCCGTCTTCGAGGCCGATGAAGGGCGCATCCTCGCTGCAGAGCACGCTGAAGTGGAGCACGTAATTGATCACGCCCTCCATGCCTTCCTCGCTCAACAGCACCTGGGCGGCGAGGGGCCCCCAATCCTCGTCGTGGGCGGCGCGGTGAATCAGCAAGGGGATCAGCGCCAGGCTCTCGGGCAGGTAGCTGCTGAAGCGCACGTGCTGTGCCACTGCCCCCCGGTCAAGTTCGACCGTGGTGCGTTCGTTGGAACGGGGGTGGCGAATCTCGACCTCGCGTTCCTGTGTTTCCAATGCCTCAAGAACCGATTCGAAATCGGCTTCCAGCTCCGGAAAGGCTTCGGCACAGACCTCGTCTTCCCGGCAGCGCTTGAACATCAGATCAAGCGCCCTTTGCGCGAAGGGTCCGATCATCGGACCCAGGGCCTCGTCGGCCGGCAGGACCCCGTCGAGCACGAAGGCCGCCACCCGAACCTCGTGCGCGCGCAGGTATTGCTGAGCGACGCGGGTACCGTAACTGACCCCGTAAAGCACCCATTCCTCGTGGCCCAGGGCCTCACGAACCGCTTCCAGGTCGGCGACCGCATCCCGGGTCAGGTAATGCCCGGCCTTGATGTCCTGTGCTTCGAGGTGGGCCGCGCATTCCCGCGCCCAGCCCAGTGCCTGCTCCAGATCATCCCCGCTACCCGCCATTTCCTCGGGGCATTCCAGCGCCGCCGATCCGCCGGTGCCCCGCTGGTCCACCAGGATCAGTTCGCGGCCGGCCCGCAATGGCCGAAAGGCGCGGGCATGGGCGACGAAGGCCTCGGTTGCGGCCTGGCCGGGACCACCTGCAAGCAGGACCATGGGCGGCTTTTCGCTCTCGCCCCGGCCGCTACCGCCGCGGGTCGCGGGCAGACGTGCAACGCGCAGTTCCAGGGTCTCGTCCTCCGGCTCTTCGACCGCATGGTCGACCGGCACTTCGAGGCGGCCGCATTCGGCGTCCACCCGGACCAGATTGTCCGGATCACGCAGGCGGC
>SLND01000010.1 GCA_007133205.1 Natronospiraceae bacterium
GGCATGATGACTTCATGCCCTTCCTCGAAGGCCAGGGCATCCTGCTCGTCATCATCGGACAGGCGCAACTGGTACCAGCGACCGTCATACCGATAAGCCACGGCGGTTCCCAAGGGATCCTCGTAATCCGGCAGGATGAAGTGTTCCGGCGCCTTGTCCGGCCCCGGCCCTGCAGAAAAGGCTTCCGGGCTCACATCGGTTGCCGCCTCATCGGTCGCAACTCGCTTGCGCTGACCCTCATCCTGCACGTAAAAAACCTGATCGGGCCGAAAGTCGGTCAGTTCCTCGTCATTGCGGCTGGCACCCGCCGCGATCAGAAAACGATCCGCAACCGGCGTTGCCCCCGGATCTGCAATATCCGAATCCACTTCGTTGGGTTGCCCCGCATCCGGCTCGACCGCATAAAGGCCCTCATCCCCATCATGCGTTGACAGGAAATAGAGCAGATCCTCATTCCCCGCATCGCCCTCGAGTCCATCCAGCCCCGGAACAGTTGAAGAAACTTCCGGATCGGTCTCAGCCGCCGGGCGGGTTTGGTCATTTTTCTCTTCCCCATCATCGTCCGGAGGATCCACATCCACCTCATCCGGGCTGAGACACGCGGACAGGACGAATACGCTTGCGATCATCAGCAGGAAGATTCGCATGAACTTCATGGCAGCTCCGCTCTCGCTGGCTTGAGTGATACGGCTACGGCCCGAACACCAGACGGGTTGAGGCTATGATGTGTATCGATCGGAAGAGAAAAGCCTAACACGGCCCGGGGCGCGCAATGAAAAAGGCCCGGTGTGAACCGGGCCTTTTTACGTTGTGGTTGCTGCGGCCTTGTCCGGTCAGGTCCTGCCGTCGCGCCGCATCAGGTATTCCTCGTACGGGCTGCGATCGGATCCTTCCAGCGTGAACTCGATCACCTGGCTTGCCTGGCGCTCGACCGGACGCCCATCCACCACCCGCGGGCGGAAACGCCAGCGCTGGATTGCCCGCACCGCCGAGCTATCGAACAGGCGTCCGGGTTCCGATGCAATCACCCGCGGGTTGGCCACCGAACCATCCGGGCGGATGGTGAAGGCAATGTGCACCCAGCCCTCGGTCCCGTTGATCAGGGCCTCACGCGGCCACTGGGGCTCGACCCGCACCACCGGGATCACGTCGCCATCCACCGCACTCGCATACTGGCCACGCTGGAACTGGCCGCCAAAGGCAATCCCGTGGGCGGCGAAATCCAGTTGCGGCACATCATGCTGCAGCCGTGGCTGGATCACTTCCTGGTGCCGCTGGGTCATCTGCTCCGTCGGCGGAGGCGGCTCAACGAACTCCGGCGGTGGCTCCGGGGGCATGCGCTCCCTCACCCGGATATCATCGTCCCGGCTCACCCGAACAAAATTGATCCGTTCCCCGCGTTCGATCTGCGCCCGCTGGCCTTCGGTCTGGATCGTGCTCTGCATGAAAAAGAACAGCGCGATCGCCACCGCCACGCCACCAATGAGGGCAATGATAATCCTCATGATTCACCTTCCCTTGGCCCTGCGGGCCCCCAATTTTCAACGCCGGCCTCCCGGGCCTCGCCTGGTTGCGTCCTGACCGTCCGGGAGGGGAGCATCATGACCTTAGACTGCGCTTGCCCGAGGCGGTTCTCGCCGGAGCACCAGATTTCTGGCATTTTTCGAGTTTTTTTGATCGGGCGACGCCAGCCGGCGGTCCTGACGGCCAGACGCCCCCAGACAAGCTTGCAGCTCGCTGGCACCCGACTACGCTCTACTGGGGGGAAAGGCCCCGGCCGGGCCTGGCCGGCGGGCTTTCCGCATCAATCCGATCTCATCACGACCGGGAGACTGAGCATGGAACTGTTCTTTGCCGCCGCCCTGCTTTTTGCCTTTGCCGCCGCCTTCGGGATGACCATGGCCGTCGAGCATTTTCGCGGCAACAGCCCGCCTCCCCTCTGGCAGGTTACCCTGCACGGACTGTTCGCGGCCGGCGGGCTGCTGATTCTGCTGCTCGCCGTGGTACAGGCGGACATGCTGACTGCGGTCGGGGTCCGCTTTGAGCTGCCCATGTGGGCCCTGTCGGGTTTTCTGGTCGCGGCACTGGGCGGATTCAGCATGTTGTATTTTCACGCGCGCTGGAAGCGAGTCCCCGGGGGATTAATCATCGGACACGGTCTGCTGGCGGTGGCTGCTTTTCTCCTGATGCTTGTCTGGATATTCGCCTAGCGCTTGCATCAAGTCCCCATCTCCCCCAATGCCCTGAGCCGGCCCAACAATTCCTCCACGCCGGGCGGGTCGCCGCCATCGAGGACCAGGGGGGATTCCTCCGGGCCGGGGGTTTCCAGACGGGCCGCCACCCGCTCTACCAGGGCCGGGTCCCGGTCCGGTGCCGGGTGGCCGCCCCGGTCCCGGTCCGCGGCCACCCGCTCTCGGGCGAGCGCGAGGGGACAATCGAGGTAAAGCAGCACCCATTGTCCTCCGGCCGCCTGGGCCGCCCGCGCCCAGTGGCGCCGGTCGACACCACGGGCCAGGGTCATGCCATCCAGAATCACCGCGCGGCCCGCGTAGAGGCTCTCCACCATGCACGTCGCCATCGCCTGCTCCGCCGCCCGGGTTGCGGCAGAATCCGAACGCGCCCCGAACAGTTCGGCACGAATCCGGTCCCGGTCGAGCAGCAGCCAGCCGGCATGCTCGGCGAGCTGGCGGGCCAGGTGCGACTTGCCCGCACCCGGCAGGCCACACAGGCCGATGACGCAGTTATCGTTCATTCCGGGTCGGTTCATTAATACACCCATCGCAAAGACCCCGAATCATGGACAGGCCGGGTTGGGCCTGCAACAGCAATGGCGGCTTGCAGCCGGAATGAAGGAACATATACTGAGGTGAGCCCGATCCAACCAGGGCCACCGCTGAAAGGGAAAAAGAACACAGGGAGGATGCCATGTCCGGACTCAAGCAACTGCTGCTGGACCTGGGTCGCGATGCGGCCCTGGCCGAAGCCTACGAACGCGATGCCGAGGCCGTGATGGAGCGTTACGGCCTGGAGGACGAAGAGAAACAGGCCCTGCGTGAACGCGACCAGGATCGACTGCGGGAACTGTCCGGCCTGGGCACGCTGGAGGCGCCGCAGACGGGACCGATCCAGGGCTACGAGTGACCCACCATCCTCAATTCCCGGCTGCCGGGTAGCGGGGAAGCGTGGCGGCACTGTTCATGGATGCTCATCAACCAGGGACTATGCAAGTACAGCGCGCCACTGCAGCCGGGAGGTTGTCAGGGGCGATGCGGTTTGCACTAGTCACGTTCGCACTAATGATGTCCCTGAGCGGTCCGGCCGGCGCCAGCGGCGAAGATGATCTGGAAGACGCAATCGACAGGCTCGAAGCACTGTCGATCTCCGCATCGATCGAGACAGTCCACGAACAGCTTGAAGAGCTGGCTGTCCATCTCGATGACTTTTCGCACGAAGCACTGCTCCGCTACCGGCTGGTCGAAGCCCGCAACCTTGGGCTGCAGGGGCAATTTCATGAGGCCCTCAGGCGCCTGGAAGAAGTACTCGACGAGGCCAACCCTCCCGAATACCGGATTCACGGGTATTCTCGTGCCGTGAACATGGCCATTCTCGCTGGTGAATACGCCCAGGCCTTCGAATACCTGCAGCGCGGACTGGACTTGCGTGACGAGTTCGACCGGCCCGGAGAGCGCCAGACCCCTATCCTCGGGCGCGCTGCCTACCTGTTCTTCCGCATGGGCGATCACGAGCGGGCCGAACAGTATGCGAGACAGGCGGTTGCAGAAACTCGTCATATCGACAATGCCCGCGAGCTGTGTGTTGAACTGCATCAACTGGCGAGCATTCGGGATAATCAGGCCCATTACGAAGAAGCCTACCATCTGCTGAGCGAGGCGAGGATTCATTGCGTGCAGGCCGGCGACACTGTTTTCACGGTCATTGTCACCAAGGCCATCGGCAGAGCCCTGCTGGCACTGGATCAACCGGCCCGGGCGATCGAGCACCTCGAGCGCGCTCAAGACCTGCAAGATCAGGCCGGATATCACGCCTCGGAGTTTGCCATCCATCTGCTCATGGCCGAGGCACATCTGGACCTTGGCGATCCGGATACCGCATTCACCATTTTCAGCGGCGTGGAAGATGACTTTCCGGAGCAGCTGCCGGCAATCTTCGTTCGCGATGGCTGGGACTTCGTCAGCCGCGCCGCCGAGGCACAGGGAGACTATCCCCGGGCACTGCTGGCCCAGCGCCGGGTGGTCGAGGCGATGGAAGATTATCGCCGGGAGGTGGATGAACTGCGACGTGCCGAGGCCGAAGTTCGTTTCGACACCGCCCAGCGCGAACGGGACCTGGCTCTGGCCGAGGAACGCGAACAGCGCAACATCCTGGTTCGCAACGCCGCGGTGGCCGGGGGCCTGCTCCTGGCCATGCTCGCGGGCCTGGCCTTCAATCGTTATCACAACCAGAAGCGACTAAACCGCCTGGTGGAGCGCAAGAACCAGGAACTGGCCACCCTCAACGAAATGGTCAGCGCCATCAACTCGGAATCGGATTTCCACGGTGTGGCTTCGGTCATTCTCCGCCAGACCATCGAGCTGCTGGAAAAGGCCGACTGGGGCCAGGTACTGATTCGCGAAAATGGCCGCTTCCGCATGGCCGCGATGCACGCCCCGGATGCCGCCGATTGCGAGGAGATCCCGCTTGCCGCCGAAGAAGCGATCGCCCGTTACACCCGGGGCGGAGCGGAAGTGAGCGAGGGCATTTTTGTCCATCGGGACATGCTTCCCCTGCCCGGCCGCGAACACCTGGCCAACGAAGAGGGGCGGATCGGGATCATTGCGATCAGCCTGGAACTGCACGGACGGATCGAGGGCTTTCTGCTGCTGGTCAATCGCGAGCAGGCCGCACACCTCGAGATCGAGAATGTCCAGCGCTTTCGGCGGATCCGGGAACATGCCCTGAGCGCCCTCAACAGGGCCCGGCACCTGGAGTCACTGCGTCGCGAGAACCAGCGGGCGGAACAGGCCATCGAGGACCTGCGCGCCGCCCATAGCGAACTCCTTCAGGCCGTCGCCGATGCGGAAAAGGCCAATGCCGCCAAGAGCGAATTCCTGGCGCGGGTATCGCACGAGCTGCGCACCCCCCTGAACGCGATCATCGGCTACAGCCACAAGCTGACGCGTCGCTTTGGCAATCAGGGTCCCGCGGATGCGGTCAGCGATACCGAGTACATTCATTCCGCCGGTCACCATCTGCTGGCCCTGATCAATGAAGTGCTCGATCTTTCCAGCATCGAGGCGGGGCGTGCCCGGGTCTCGATCGAGGACGTGGACATCGCCGGGCTGATTGAGCAGGCAGCCACCACCATGCGCCCCCAGGTAGAGGCGCAGGATAATCGTTTGAAGCTCATCTGCCCGGAAGACATCGGCAGCGTCCGTACCGACCCGGTGAAACTGCGCCAGATCCTGTTCAACCTCCTCTCCAACGCGGGCAAGTTCACTCACCAGGGCGAGATCTGCGTGAGTGTGGAAAAACACAATGACAAGCACGAAGAAGACGACGATGGACAAGAAGAGGCACTGGTCATTCAGGTAAGCGATACCGGCATCGGCATGGATGAAGAACAATGCCGCCGGGCCTTTACCCCCTTCACCCGATCGGGCAAGGCAAACACGGAGACATCGGAGGGGGCCGGGCTTGGCCTGGCTGTCAGCCGCGGACTGGCGGAGTTGCTGGACGGCCGACTGTCAGTGGAAAGCAGCCCCGGACGGGGCACGACCTTTACCCTGCGCCTTCCCCTTGGGAAAAACAATGAAGGGAACAGGGATGAGGATCAGGCATCCGCCCCCCAAGGACCCTCGGAGACACTGGAGATGACCGGGCCGGAAGACGGGCAGCGTGCCCGGATTCTGGTCGTGGAAGACAATCGCATCAACCGCCACTTGATGGAGGAATACCTGCAGATGGAGGGTTATGACACCCTCGCGGCCGAGGACGGACCGCAGGGCCTTGAACTGGCACGACAGCATCACCCCGACCTGATACTGATGGACATGAGCCTGCCCGGCATGAACGGCGGCGAAGTCACCCAACTGCTTCGCCAAAGCCCCGAAACCCGCCACATCCCGATCATCGCGGTCACCGCTGACGCCACCGAGAAGGCCCGGCAAGAGGCCCGGGAAACCGGCTGTGATCTCTACGAAAGCAAACCGGTGGATTTCCCGCGACTGTTTGCGGACATGCAGCGGCTGCTGTCCGAGCGCCGGGCCAGGCAGACATGAATAGCGAACAGGAATCAAACTGCCATGAGTGAAGCTGTGCCTGAAGGTGCCCTGTCCCGGGATGCAAGCGCAAAAGGCAGCCTGGTTGTTGTCGGCACGGGCATCCAGCTCGGCCGACACATATCCGAGCGGGCCGTGTCCGAAATCGATGCGGCGGAAGTCCTTTTCACGATCACCGATGGCTGGGCGCTGGAATGGATCAGGGCACGACGAGCGGATGTGGTGAGCCTGCATGAGCTGTATGCGACCGGCAAGGACCGGCGCAGAACCTACCGGGAAATGCATGACCGCATCCTCGGCGAGATTCGAAACGGCCGTCAGGTGTGCCTGGCGCTTTACGGGCATCCCGGCATCTTTGCCGAAGTGCCTCACCGGGTCATGGAGGAGGCACGGCAACTCGGTCACCGGGTGAGGATGGAGCCGGGCGTCTCGGCCGACGGCTGTCTCTATGCCGATCTTGGCCTCGATCCGGGGAAACGGGGCATGCAATCCTTCGAGGCCACCCAGTTCCTGGTCTTCGATCACACCGCCAATCCCGCCGCCCTGCTGGTACTGTGGCAGGTGGCCCTGGCCGGGGACCTGAGCTGTGCCCGTTTCCATGCCGAACGCGATGGAGTCCAGGCGCTGGTCAACAAGCTGCGCCGCTGGTACCCCGCGGATACCGAATGCATTCTCTACGAAGCCGCCCAGATTCCGGTAACGCCCTTTCGTGCCGACAGGCTGCGGCTGGACGAACTTCCCGACGCGGAGTACCGGCAGTACACCACCCTGGTGATTCCCCCGGCGCGTGAAATGGAAGCGGACCCGGAGGGACTCGCGGATATCGGCGCCGACGTGCAGGCGCTGGAGAAGGTCTGATCCCGGTAGCTCATTGGACCACAAGGATTTTTGACATATACTCGACGAGAAAAGGGATGATTTACCGCCAACAGGGAGTGAGACATGTCCGCACTGAAAACACTGCTCAAGGATCTGGGCTCGGACGCCAGCCTCGAACGCGAATATGAACAGGACGCCGAAGCGGTGATGGAGCGCTACGGCCTCGATGCCGAGGATCGCGAAACACTGCGCCGGCGGGACCTGGAAACCCTGGAACAACGCTCCGGACTGCGGATCACGACAGAGGATGGCAACAAGCCCGTCAAAGGTTATGAATGAGACGCGCACCCCATTGACGACGTTCGGGCGTGCGCGTCAAATGGGTTCTGCCGGCCGGGATTGAAGGCCGGGGAGCTCGGGGCCATGTCATTCCGCTGGCGTTTTTCCGCCATACTCTGCCTCTGCACCGTCCTGTGGATCGGCATCTCGCCGCTCCTTGAGGCCGAGCGCAGTCTCGAACAGGAAATACACCGACTCGAGGTCCTGTCCGTTGCCGCCGACTGGGAGGCGGTCGAGGAAACACTTTCGCGACTGGAACCCCGCCTTCAGGAGGCACCGGAGGAACTGCAGGCCCGCAGCCAACTCGTTCGCGCACGTGTGCTCGTATTGCAGAACGAACCCGATGAGGCACTCACCATACTCGAGTCCATCCTGGCATCACCCCCGTCTTCCCGAATTCATATCGAGGCACTTTCCCTCGCTGCCAACACCGCCAACAACCACGGGCGATACACCGAAGCCTTCGAATACCTGCTCGAGGGCCTGGAGCAGATGGAAGAAACCGACGATCCCCGCTCCCGTGCCAATATCCTCGGACGGGCCGCACTGATTTACGAACAGGCCGGTTACCATGAACGCGCCTTGGATTTTGCCCTGCGGGCGGTCCTTGAAGCACGGCACAGCGGAGACTCGAGGGAAATCTGTGTCGAACTGCATCAGCTGGCAAGCATCCAGAGCAGGCTCGAACTCCACGAACACGCGGCCGAGTCCCTGGCCGAAGCCGAAGCACGCTGTGCACAAGCCCAGGATCCGGTCTTTTCACGCCTGGTGGATCGCGCCATCGGCGAAAATCTGCTGGCTCTCGGGGAAACAGCCGATGCGATTGCTCACCTGGAAGTGCTGGTTGCCGATGAAACAGGCGTCTATCAATACGGCGATGTACGCAACCGAATTGCTCTGTCGCGCGCTTACCATGAAGGCGGGCAACACGCCAGGGCCGAGGCGGCCCTGGCCCCGGTGCGCGGGCAACTGGAAGACCGGGTTGGTGCGGACACGGCCGCGGAGGCCTGGGCCCTGTCCTCCCGGATAGCCGCCGCCATGAACCAGCCGGAACGGGCCCTGGAACATCACATCCGGGCAGCAGAATTCAGGGAAGCCTATCAGCAGCAGGCCCATGAACTTCGCCGCGCCGAGGCGGAGGTGCAGTTCGATCTGGCCCAACGCGACCAGGCCATTGCTCTGCTGGAGGAACAACGCGAACGGGATGCCCTGCTGCGAAACGTCGCCATTGCCGGCGGGCTGCTTCTTTTCCTGTTCACAATACTCATCTTCAACCGGTACCGCGCCCAGACCCGGGCAAGACAGGCGATTGCGCGCAAGAGCGATGAGCTGGCAACCCTGAACGGGATCGTGACCGCGATCAACAGCCGGGAGGATTTTCAGGGCGTGGTATCCGCCCTGCTGGAGCGGACCATCGAGTTTCTCGGACATCTCGACCGGGGCGTGGTGATGGTCCGGGATGAGAACGACGGTTTCCGGGTTGCCGGCATCCATTCACCGTTTGCACCATCCCGGGAAGACACCTGGATCTCGGCCGACCATGCCATTGCCCGCTACACCGAAGGCGGTGAACAGATTGCGGAAGGCATCCGCCTGTACCGTAATCTGAGCCCGGTTGCCGACCATGAACTGCTCGCCCGGCGAGGTGGCCCGCTGGGCCTGATTGCCCTGAGTCTGCCGGTGGGTGACCGCATCGAAGGTTTCCTGCTGGTGGCCAATGCCCATGATCCGGAAGGCCTGAGCATCAGTGATCCGGGCCCCCTGTCCCGGATCCGCGAGCATGCCATCTCCGCACTCAGCCGGGCCCGCCATCTCGAAGAACTGCGCCGGCAGTATGATCGGGCCGAGCGCGCCATCGATGATCTGCGTGCCGCCCATGGCGAACTCCGCCATGCCGTGGCCCTGGCCGAACGTTCCAGCGCCGCCAAGAGTGAATTCCTGGCGCGGGTCTCCCATGAACTGCGCACCCCGCTCAATGCCATCATCGGTTACGGCCAGAAACTCTCGCGCATGCTGGATAAGGATGGACTGGACGAAGCACGCACAGACGCACAATACATACAGTCGTCGGGACAGCACCTGCTCACCCTCATCAACGAAGTGCTGGATCTTTCAAGCATCGAATCGGGCCGGGCCCGGGTGAATTACCACAGCATCCATCTGAATGAACTGGTCTATCAGGCCGCCGCCACCATGCGGCCACAGGTGGAGGAACGGGGTAATCGCCTTGAAGTCGAGTGTCCGCAGGGACTGGAACCCATCTGGAGTGATCCGGTCAAGCTGCGTCAGATTCTTTTCAATCTGTTGTCCAATGCCGGCAAGTTCACCGAAAACGGCGAGGTGAAGCTCTGCGTCGAGATCACACAGGAGACGAATGACGGCAGACCGACCGAAATTGCAATCCACGTGCATGACACCGGACGCGGCGTGGACGAGTGCGAACAGGCGCATATCTTCTCCGCCTTCAGCCAGGCCAATGATCACCTGACCCGGGAAGCGGGGGGTGCCGGACTGGGCCTTGCGGTCAGCCGTGGCCTGGCCGACTTGCTGGGTGGAACACTCGATTTCACGAGCGAACGCGGCGTCGGTTCCTGTTTCACGCTGCGGATTCCGACCGGGCAAGCGGAGCGACTGAACACGGGTAGCGCCAGCGAGCTGGATGCGGATGGCGCATATGCAAGCAGCATGGAGGAAAACCGTCAGCCCTGTGTGCTGGTGGTGGAAGACAACCGCATCAACCGCCACCTGATGACCGAGTACCTGGAAATGGAGGGTTATGAAACCCTCGCCGCCGAGGATGCCACCGAAGGTCTGTCCATGGCGCGCAGCCGCAACCCGGACCTGATCCTGATGGACATGAGCCTGCCGGGCATGAGTGGTGCCGAGGCCACTCGTACCCTGCGCGAGGAACCGGATACTGCCGATATCCCCATCGTGATCGTGACCGCCTATGCCACGGAGGCCTCCGAGGCCACCGCGCGGGAAGTGGGTTGCGACGATTATGAAACCAAGCCGGTGGATTTCCCCCGCCTGTTCGAGAAAATGGACCGGCTTATTGGCAGGCGCAAGGGCAGCCAGAGCTAGTGGGTCATGCAGTGCGTTCAACTGCGCACTTATGCTTTCTATAAGGCCATGCCCCTTCGTTGGCGGTGGCGGACGGCGTCCCGACTGGAGCCTGAATGCGCGTCAAGTAAGCACGACTCAGGTGATGCCTCAAAGAAAAGGCCTGGCGCCGAACAGGGTCTTCCAGGACTGTGTGCGCCATGGATGGCGCACCCAGAGCCTCCAGGGGTGAGCCGCGACCGTTCAGCCGGTGGCTGAACGCAGCGTGGCGAACGGGCGCACATGGATGTGCGCCC
>SLND01000020.1 GCA_007133205.1 Natronospiraceae bacterium
CTCCTGTTCAGCCTGATCATCCTGATCATCCTGACCGTACTCGGCGTGACCGCCATGCAGACCACGGGCATGCAGGAACGTATGGCCGGTGGTCTGCGCGACCAGCATCTGTCCCTGCAGGCCGCCGAGGCCGCCCTGCGCGACGGTGAGCGCTTCGTGGACGAGAACGTGACCTTTTTCTACGAGGCGGATTACTTCTATCGCCTGGGCCAGGAAGATCAATGGGATATCAATGATCTGGACGCCGTCAGTACGCGGCCCTATGGGGGAAGCGTGGATTTCGCGGATGACCTGGACGCCCTGCCAGTGTTTTTCATCCAGGAAATGGACCCTACCGTGGTGACCACCGGCGGTGCGCCCAGGGATACACGCGAACCCAGTGAACTGGATGGCGCCTATCGCATTATTGCCCGATCCACCGGCGCGACCGGTAATACTGAAACGGTTATCGAGAGTCTTTTCATTACAAGAGACTGAACAACAAACGCGAATTGGAGGGGGGTGACATGCGAACGCGCAAACAACCCGGGGACCGGGACAGGAGGGGATCGGGCTTGCATTGGATAACGGGGGGGAAGATGGCCCCCCGCCTGGTCCTGCTTGCAGGCATGGGCCTGGGCATGGTGCTGGCCAGTACGGCCATGGCCAATATCTCGCAGACCCCCCTTCTGGTGGTCGAGGGTGACAACCCCAACATCATGCTGATGCTGGACAATTCCAACAGCATGGTGGAAGGCCCGGGCGGGCCGCCGGCCGGATGGTACAAGAACGCCACCTGGGAAGAAGGCGACGGCCCGCATGACGTGGACGATCCCGAGCCCGGGCCCGATGGCGACGTCTTCGGCGCCGCCCATCCCCTGAGCAAGTCCGAAATCACGCGAGCCGCAGCCCGGCAGGTCATCGAGGATTATGGTGACCTGGCCCAGCTGGGCCTGATGGCCTATCAGCAGTATCCGATGGATGTGGACGACGGAACCACGACCGAGAACGTGGTGCAGTGGCATCTGGTAAACCGCCTCTACGATGTCAGTTATGACCCGAACCACCATGATGAAGAATTCGATCTGGATGCCAATCCCTGGGATTCCGACACCAAGCGGTTCGGTACCGTGAATCCGAGTGATCCGGTCAATGACATCTTCTACAACGTGGCTATTCCCGGATATTCGGGACTTGATCCCAATGAAGTCAGTCATTGTTATCTGAACAATCCGGATGACACTGAGGAGGAGCCGTTCCGCTTTCGCTGTTACGAAAGAAAGATGGGTACGAATCAGTGCGACCCCGAAACGGGTGGTGGCGATGGAAATTGGTGTGACAGCAATTGGGCTGAATATTCAGGTTTCGAGGGGATGCGCAACGCCAATCTCAGTGACAGTGCACGCGCCCGCGGTGTCTTTCACTGGGGCCACAAGATGGTGGCGATCGACCTGGATCATCTGGAGTGGCTGTCCAGCCGCTCGCCGGGGCCCGGCTATGTCCATGTGCCCCTTGCGGAGATGGACGACGAGCATCGTCAGTGGCTGGATACCAAGCTCGGCACCGTGCATCACGATACCGGTAACCCCAACCTCACCACGGACCCTGATGAACCACTGATCGCGGCCGGGCTCACGCCCATCGAAGGCACCATCCTGACCCTGCAGGACTACATGAATGAGGATTCGGGGTCGGACTTTTTCGGTGACGACCAGGGCCTGGTCCACCTGCGCGATGAAAACGGACAGGTGCCGGATGAATGGGTCCCGCAGGCCTGTGCCAATCATGCGGTCTGGCTGACCGACGGGATGCCCTCGACGGGCGCCGATGGGACTCCGCTTGCCGACGATCCGGCAACTGCCCTGGAAGCTGCCGCCAATGCAGCAGCCGAACTGTATGACTCCACCGAGACCCGCCTGCATGTGATTGGTTTTGATATTCCTGAAGATGGCGAAGTGCCGCCCAGTGCGCTGGACGATCTCGCCCAGGCCGGAGGCACCGATCATGCTCACAATGTCGCGGATCAGGATGCCCTGCGGGAAACCCTGGATGAGCTGTTTCGCAGCATCACCGACGAGGCCATGGCAGCCTCGGCGCTCACGGCGAACAGCACCCAGGTGCAGACCGGCACCTATATTTTCCAGGGCCAGTATGACACCCGCGACTGGTCCGGGGATTTCTTTGCGATTGCGCTTGATGCCGATGCTGCCGAACTTGAAGACAGCGTGGCATGGCGGGCCAGTGATAACCTGAACCCCGCCACACGAGACATCTATACCTGGGCCCATCCCTGGGATTTCGAGGACCCGGCCAACGGTACGGGTCTGCCATTCCGGTGGAACGCACTCCCGGTGGATCTGCAACTCAAGCTCGATCATGACCCTGATGGCAATCTGGATCTGGCGGGCGAAGAGCGCCTGGAATGGCTTTGGGGGATGGATGTGGATGGATTCCGGGAGCGAGACACCATCCTCGGCCCCATCATCAATTCCGAACCGGCGGTGGTAGCGGACCAGTTTTTCCCCTACCGGGAGGATCTCGAGGACAGCAGTTACGCCGAGTTCTACAACGAGACCATTACCGAACGGGACCACATGGTTTACGTCGGGGCCAGTGACGGCATGCTGCACGGCTTTGACGTGGAAACCGGCGAGGAACGGATGGCCTATGTGCCGCGGGGTGTTTTCGACCGCCTCAACCGGCTCCCCGAGGAGGATTACAATCATCGTTTCTATGTCGATGGC
>SLND01000132.1 GCA_007133205.1 Natronospiraceae bacterium
GAGAAATCGCGCCAGGCCATTCCAGTCCCGGCTTCGCCGGATATACCGGCCCGCCCTTCCCTTGATCTGAATCAAGCCGTTGGCCGAATTTCTACATTATGGTGAATGGATGGGAACAGGAGCGGTGCCCACCACTCGCCATGAAGAGACCGATATCACAGCTTCTCACCGGAAATGTCATTGCCCTGTCCGTGGCAACTGCCGGCGTAATACTGGTCGCCGTAGGCCTGCTCCTGAGCCTGCACACCTGGGACGGCTACCGCGCCGCGCTGGAATGGCGACAGGACCATGGCACCATCCACGCCCTGCTGGACGCGACCGAGGTCCAGGCGCGCGAACGCGGTCACACGGCCGCCTGGCTGGGCGACGCCGAGGCGGCCTCCAGGCCTGATGCCCTGTGGCTGGAGTCGGATCTCGCCTGGCAGGCCGCACTGCTCCGACTCGCACGTCTCCAGCAACGCCGCCCGGACGATACCGGTCTCGCTTCGCGGGCCGCGGCCGTCCATCAAGCGCTGGCCCGGAAGCACACGATCCGCGCACGCCTCGCGGCAGAGGACAACGGTCTCGGCACCCCCAGCTTGCCGGAAGACTGGTTCGAAGCCACCACCCAGCTCAACGAGCAGACCATTGCTCTCCAGCGCTACCTTGCCGCCGGCCTGGACGGACCACCGGAGGTCATGCGCCTGGCTCTGGCAGTAAATCATCCGGCCACCGAACTGATTGAGTACCAGGGGCGCATTCGCGGGCTGTTTGCCTGGCACCTGGCCGCGGCTCAGCCACTGGATTCTGCCCATCGTCGCCAGATCGAAATAGCGCGGTCACTTGCCGACCAGCGCTTCACGGATTTGACCCAAACGGCCGCCGGGATGGATCCCTCACTGGACCATCTTCTGGAAGCCATGGGAGAAAGCAGGCAGGAGTTCCTCATATCAGTGACGGATCATCTTGCCGCGGCAGACGAAGGTCATTATCTCCAGGAGGCCAGCGACTGGCTGGTGACGGCGGATGCCGCAATCGGAGCAGTCTTTGCCTTTGCGCGGGCCGGCTCCGACCTGGCCCTGTCCGGCATCGAATCAGTTGCCCGCAGCCGGGCCACCATGCTCGGCAGTTATGTGGCCCTGATGCTGCTTGCGGCCGTTCTCGCTCTGTTGAGTCTCCGTCGGCTTCGGCGGGACATGGAACGATATTCCATGGAAAAGGAAATGTCCGAAACCATCCTTGGGTCGGTGGCCGACGCAGTACTGGCCACGGATGCTCAAGGGCGCATTCACTACCTCAACCCCGCGGCCGAGCAACTTACTGGCTGGTCGCTGCCTGAAGCAATGCACCGCGACCACAAGGACGTGGTCGTGATCCGAAACCGCTTGCATGCTTCCATAAACGATCCGCTGACATGCTGCCTTGAGCAGCAACATATCGTGTCTTTCACCGAAGGCCAGGTGCTCGTCCGGCCGGATGGTGAAGAAATTGCCATCGACAGTTCATGCGCCCCCATCCGCGACGCCGAGTCGACCCTCCAGGGATGCGCCATGGTGTTCTCGCCACGTGACCGCGAGCACACGCTTGACCGCATGCTTTCCTACCATGCATCGCGGGACACCGTCACCGGCCTTTACAATCGGCGGGCCTTTGAACAGCACCTTCAGGAATTCGTTCATGATGCCCGCAGCACGGGCCGAAGACACAGTCTCGCCTTTATCGACCTGGACAATTTCAAGGCAGTCAATGATCTGGTCGGTCATGCCGCGGGAGACCAGCTCCTTCGTCAGATCGCGTGGCTCATTGGTGAGACGGTACGCGATACGGATGTGACGGGACGGCTCGGTGGGGATGAATTTGGCCTGCTCCTGCGTCACTGCCCGGTAGAACAGGCCAAGCTGGTTGCCAACAAGTTGCACGATACCCTGCGCCGTTACCGTTTGCATGCGGGCGATCGGAGTTTTGATGTGGGCATGAGCATTGGCCTGGTCGAAATCGGCCCGACCAGCCCCGGTGTTGAAGAACTCATCCACGAAGCGGATACCGCCTGCTATACCGCCAAGGAAGCGGGGCGAAATCGCGCCCGGATCTACCATCCTTCCGATCGGGCCCAGACTGAACGCCGGCGTCAACTGCAATGGGTGACCCGCCTCACCGATGCGATGGACGAGGATCACTTCATCCTTTTCGGGCAACCCATCGTTCCGGTGCGGGAAGGTCTGGACACGCGTGCAGAGATATTGCTGCGCCTGCAGGATGCGGACGGCAACCTGATTCCTCCCATGGCCTTTCTGCCTGCCGCCGAACGTCATGGCCTGATGCCGGAAATCGATCGTCATGTCATTCGCAAGGCCTTCCGGCTGCTGGCCCGGCACAAGGCTCAATCAACGAACACGCCGATCATCCACATCAATCTCTCTGCCCTGTCCCTGGCAGACCAGGGAACAGCCGATTTCCTCCTCGAGCAGGTACAGGATTTTCACCTGGACCCCTCAAGGCTATGCCTGGAAGTTACCGAGACCGCGGTCATGGGCAACCTCCAGCAAACGGCGAGAACCATGGAACGGCTGCGCGATGAGGGCTTCCAGTTGGCCCTGGATGACTTCGGCAGTGGCCTCTCATCGCTCACCTGGCTGAAGAACCTGCCCGTCCATCTTCTCAAGATTGACGGCAATTTCGTTCGCGGAATTGTGCAGGATCCGATTGACCACGCCATGGTGGAAGCCATTTCGCGCATTGGCGAGCTCATGGGCATCCATACCTGTGCCGAGTCAGTGGAGTCCGCCCGCATCATGGAGGCACTGCCGGCACTGAACATCGAATATGCGCAGGGCTTTCACCCTGGCCGCCCCTGGCCGCTGGTTGATCTACTGGGCCTCCCGGATATCGAAGACGCGCGACAAACCGCCGGCAAGACGATGCCACCGTCCGAGATCCCTGATTGATGACGGCGATCAATGCGCCTGCGCCCCGCCCCCGCAAACTGAAGCTTGTATCGAGAGGTCGCGGCAACCCGATTCCGTTTTCTCTACGCGAACAGGGACTGCAGCGGAGCAATCCGAGAGGTCGGCCATCCTGCCCCTGAATCTGGAGCCAGCGCATGTACCTGCTGACAGGTGATATTGGCGGCACACGCGCCCGCTTCCGGATACTGGACGGGAGGTCACGGCACTGGCGGATCCGCCTTGAGCGCAACTTTCCCAGTCACCACTTCGAATCCTTCACCGAAGCCGTCGAATACTGTCTCTCCGACCTGTCACCACTGGAACGAGATCGCATTGCAGAGGCCTGGTTCGCGGTCGCCGGCCCTGTCCACCAGGGCACAGTCCAGTTCACCAATCTCCCCTGGAAGGTGGACGAAGAGACTCTGGCCATGGAGCTTCGACTGTCCGATGTCCACTTGATCAATGACCTGGAAGCCCTGGCGCATTCCATACCGGCCCTCGGACTGGAACAGGTATCCCGGGTTCAGGAAGGCCAGGCAGGGGGAGACAGGGGCCTGGTGATCGCCGCCGGCACCGGCCTCGGGATGGCCGGCTGGCAAGTCGGGCCAAAGGGCATACAGACCTTTCCTTCCGAAGGCGGTCACAGCGATCTGGCCCCGGTCACCGATGACGACCTGGCTCTGTTTCAGGCCCTGCGCAAACGCCACGAACACGTGAGTTGGGAGCGGGTTCTCTCCGGACCCGGACTCGCCGAACTGTACGACTACAGATGCAATCTCGCCAGACGCCGCGACATCGAGGGCGGCGACGATGAGAACAGGTCGGCATCCCGCGTCACTCGCCTGGCGGACCGGAAAAACGATTCCGTGGCCGTGGAAGCAATCGAACAGTTCACGCGACTGCTCGGCGCCTTTGCCGGCAATGCCGCGTTGCACTGGATGGCGACCGGCGGGGTGTACCTCGCCGGCGGCGTCGTGGCGCATCTCCACAGCTATCTCAGCGGCGAAAACTTCCTGGAAGCATTCCGGGCGAAGGGCCGCATGCGGGCACTCATGGAAAGGATGCCCGTGTCCGTGATCACCGAAGCGGATGCGGGACTGGAAGGCATCAGCCGCCTGGCCATGCGGCGCAACCACCGGGCGCCGGATCCCGAAGGGCAGAAAAGCGAATCACTGCATTCACACCCCTGACCCACTAGCCGGAAAGCGTTGACGGGGTCTCTGCGGCGTCCGCCAGCACAGCTCCGGCGCCCGGAACGCCGCCTCAATGACGTCCGTCATCGCACAACCCCAGGGCTTGCGCCAGCATGATGCAGGGAACGAACCGGGGAACCGGTTCGCCGCAGCAGCCGGAGGTCTGCATGACTGACAGTGGGAAGCGCAACATCTTGGTGCTTGGCCTGGATGAATGGAACCGCGGACAGCTCGAGAGCATCCGCGGCGCATCGAACTACCGCTTTCATTCGCTCCTGGACTACGACGAACTGGTCAATCCCTCGCACTACCCGGTCGCCCGCCTGCTGGAAAAGGCCCGCGATCAATTGCGGGAATTCCCTGGAGAAGTGAACGGCATCATCGGGCACTGGGACTTTCCCACAAGCACTCTGCTGCCTTTCCTGAACGCCGAGTTCGGCCTGCATGGTGCTTCCATTCCGGCCGTGATGCGCTGCGAACACAAATACCTCAGCCGCCGCCACCAGCAGATCGTGGCACCTCATGTCGTGCCCCGCTTCCAGGTCATCAACCCCTTCCAGCCACCCGGCTGGTCCGAACTCGACCTGCGACCACCCTTCTGGATCAAGCCGGTGAAGGCATTTTCTTCCTATCTCGGGTTCCGCATCCGCAATCAACGGGATTTCGAGCACGCTCTGGAAGCCAGCCGCATCGGCATCGGCCTGATTGGAGAACCCTTCAACTATCTGCTGGGGAAAGCCGGCCTGGAAGACGAAACCGGCATCGTGGATGGATTCCACTGCATCGCCGAGGAAATCATCAGCGGCCACCAGTGTACGCTGGAAGGCTACGTGCATCGCGGAACCCCCCATGTCTACGGCGTGGTGGACTCGTTTCGCGGGCCCAATCACTCAAGCTTCGAGCGTTACGAATATCCCTCGACACTGCCCCGACGGGTCCAGGAACGGATGATCCAGGTGGCCGGGCGCTTTCTGGAGGCCATTGGATACGACAATGCGCCTTTCAATATGGAGTTCTTCCACGACCGCCGCCGGGACCTGATCCATCTGCTGGAAGTCAATCCGCGGATTTCCAAGTCACACTGCCCCCTGTTCCAGATGGTGACCGGTGCCAGTCATCACGAAGTGGCCGTGGAAGTGAGTCAGGGCATACAACCCGCGTACCCACAGAACGGTGGCGGATACCGTCGAGCTGCCAAGTTCATGCTGCGGCGCTACACCGGCGACGCCACGGTGGCTCATGCGCCACATGCAGAGGAAATCGCCGAAATCGAAGCACTGATCCCCGGCGTCCGGATTCACTTGCACGTTCGTCCTGGCATGCGGCTTTCACAATTGCCGTCCCAGGACCAGGACAGCTACAGCTACGAGGTCGCGATCCTCTTCGTTGGAGCGGACAGTCGCCGGGCACTGTTCAACAAGGCAGCAAGGGCCCGGGACCTTCTCGATATTCGTTACACGGAAGCCGACCCGGAAACCCGGCCCGGCCTGCCCCTGAGCGTCCAGACCGCCACGAGGCACCACCCCGATCCGTCCACCGCCACCTGAATCCCCCACCTGAATCTACTGATCGCGGTCAATGCGCCGTGCACAGAAAGCCCCCAAAGTAAGCTTTACCGGAGCCACTTCCCGCACCAGGAGATCAACGATGAGATCACTCAGCCAAAGAAGCCGCCGCCGCACGCCCTCTGTCACGATGGAAGATCTTCCAGCTCTCCTGATGAGCCAGATGGGTTCCATGTTGCCCTGGGAAGATGACAGCACTCTGGGCATTGATACGGAATGGGCGCCGGCTGTGGACATTCACGACGAAGGGGATCGCTTCCTGGTACGTGCTGATATTCCGGGCGTCGACCCCGAAGAAGTGGAGGTCACCCTGGACGAGGGGGTGCTGACCATTCGGGGCGAACGGCGCGAAGAGCGCGATACCCAGGAAGATGGTTTCCGCCGCCGCGAGCGTTTCTCGGGCAGTTTTTTCCGACGCTTCCTTCTGCCGGATTCGGCTGACGCCGCACAGGTTTCGGCCCGATCCGACAAGGGGGTTCTTGAGGTGACCATTCCCAAGACGGAAAAGTCACGGCCCAAGAGGATCAAGGTCAAGGGCTAGGCCCAGGAATGGGTTTCGATGACCGCCGTCATCGCACCGCACTGCGACGAAGGCCATGCTCGTAAGCATGCAATCCCTGATTCGTTCAGGGACTGCTGGGGCACATGGATGTGCTTCGGGAATCAAACGTTCCAGGCGGTTGATTTCACCAGGCAGGCAAAAAAGGATTTTCGCTTGCCGCCTCTGATCAAGAGCAAGGATGCTCTTGATCGGGGGATTTTCGAACAACAATCCGCTACCGCCCGTGACGAGCCAATACCGCCGTGCCCGTTGGTGGGCTCACCGAGGCCGGAGCAGCGTTGGAGGAAGTTGCGATGCCGGAAGTGACACCGACGAGCATCCAGGCGAATCTGCCGACTGCGGATTCACGATTGGCGGCAGAACTTGCCATTCCCGATTTCCCCCACACCCTCGTGATATCCATGTCCGAGGACAAGCGTGAGAAGGCCCGCGACAGGCGTCTGTCCGCAGTACTCAACCACACCGGTTGCGCGACACTGAATATTGAGCCACCGGCATACACCCACGATGGAAGATCATCGGGTAGGCGGGAATCCTTGTCCGGAATCGAGCTGCGAGCGGAATACCTGAAGGCAGCCACCCACTGGGCAAGCCAGGAGATGGAAACACAGGATCTCCCGGTGGCACTCGCCGGCGAGGGCCCCGCGGCGGCAGCCTGCCTGAGGCTTGCCGCGCTCCACCCGCAAGCGGTGTTCGCCGTCATCGCGCGCAGCCCGCGGACCGACCTGGTCGAGGAGGCCCTGCCGCAGATTAGCTGTCCGGTACTGCTGGCCGTCGGCGAGAACGATCCGGTTCGCCTGCGCCTGGCTGAGCAGGCCACCCGGGGCCTGTGCTGCAAGCACCGCCTGGCGGTGTTTGCCGGGGTGGGCCTGAATTTCGCGGAACCGGAAGCCTGGGAAACTTACGCAACGCTGGCCGCCAACTGGCTGCTCTTCGAGGCACCCTACCGCGCGTCACAGGCAGTCGATGCACGACACTCCCTGATTTTTCTCGGCTCGCACGAGGAAGGCACCGAGGGGGAAGAGGCCCGCCGGTATCAAGACTGGAAACGCTGGACGACACCACCCGCCACAAGCGACCCGATGCACACAGGCCCGCGCATGGGCAATGGAGACGGGAAGCGCCAGTCATGACGGCCGGCCAAGGACAACCCGGTCCCCGGGCGCAGGCCCTGCAACCAAACCTCGACGATTACACAAGAAGCTGCCGGGAATTCACCTGGGAAAAAGCCCGAGGCATGCTTGCCGGCATGCCCGGCGGGCGCCTCAATATTGCCCATGAGGCCCTCGACCGCCATGCCTCCGGCGAAGCGGCCGAACAGGTCGCATTGCGTTTTCTGCCGCGTGACGGCGGGTCGGTCGTGGACTACACCTATGCCGCGCTCAACGAGCGCGCCAACCGCTTCGCGCGGGTCCTTGAGGAACTCGGTGTCGAGCCGGGCGAACGGGTCTACGGCCTCTCGCACCGGACTCCCGACCTCTACGCGGCATTCTTCGGCACCCTCAAGCACGGTTGTGTGTTCACGCCCCTGTTCCCGGCATTCGGCCCCGGACCGGTACGCCAGCGCGTGGAGATCGGTGAACCTGCCGTGCTGGTCACCACCGAGCGCCTGTTTCGCAAGAAGGTCGCCGACTGGGTTGCCGAGACTCCTTCGGTGCGCCATGTCCTGCTCATCGGTGACACGGATGAGACCCCGGACGGCACGATCAATGCGGCCGAGCGCATGGACGCTGTCTCCGGCGACTATCCCACCCGTCCCATGGACCCCGAGGCGCCGGCCCTGCTGCATTTCACCAGCGGCACCACCGGCCGGCCCAAGGGCGCGCTGCATGTCCACGAGGCGGTGGTCACTCACCACGTCACCGGCCATTACGCGCTGGACCTGCACCCGGGCGACATCTACTGGTGCACCGCCGATCCCGGCTGGGTCACCGGCACCTCCTACGGCATCATCGCGCCGCTGACCAACGCCACCACGCTGGTGGTGGACGAGGCCGAGTTCGACGCCGAGCGCTGGTACCGGATCCTGCAGGACGAGCGGGTGGCGGTCTGGTACACCGCCCCCACCGCCATCCGCATGCTCATGAAGCACGGTCGTGAACTGGCCGACGCCCACGATCTGTCAGCCCTGCGTTTCCTTGCCAGCGTGGGCGAGCCGCTCAATCCCGAGGCGGTGCACTGGGGCCGAAAGGTGCTCGGCCTGCCCTTCCACGACAACTGGTGGCAGACCGAAACCGGCGGGATCATGATCGCCAATTTCCCCACCCTGCCGATCAAGCCCGGCTCCATGGGCCGCCCCATTCCCGGCATCGAGGCGGCGGTGGCCGAGCACACCGACAACGGCATCGAACTGATCGAGGAACCGGATCGCACCGGCGAGCTGGTACTCAAGCAGGGCTGGCCGTCCATGTTCCGCGGCTTCCTCCACGAGGACGAACGCTACCGCAAGAGTTTTGCGGGCGAGTGGTATCTCACCGGGGACCTGGCACGACGCGACGAGGACGGCTATTTCTGGTTTGTCGGCCGCACCGACGACATGATCAAGTCCTCCGGCCACCTGATCGGGCCGTTCGAGGTGGAAAGCGCCTTGCTCGAACACCCGACCGTGGCTGAAGCCGGCGTGATTGGCGTTCCGGATGAAGTCGCCGGCGAAACGGTCAAGGCCTTCGTTGCCCTCAAGCCGGGGCACGAGGCCGACGAGGCCCTGCGGCGCGATCTCATGGGCCTGGCCCGCAAACGCCTGGGCCCTGCGGTGGCACCCCGTGCGATCGAGTTTCGCGACGAATTACCGCGTACACGCAGCGGCAAGATCATGCGCCGCCTGCTGCGTGCACGGGAACTGGGCCTGCCGGAGGGCGACCTGTCGACCCTGGAAGGAGGGCGTGAATGAACGAGAGTGCCACCAGCCAGAAGGCCCGCATGTCGCGCACCCATGCCCTGGAACTGCTGCGCCAGATGCTGCGCATCCGTCGTTTCGAAGAACGCTGCGTGGAGCTCTACACCCGGGAAAAGATTCGCGGCTTCCTGCATGTGTGCATCGGCGAGGAAGCGGTGGGCGCGGGGGTCATGCACCACATGCACGACGACGAGGCGGTGGTATCCACTTACCGGGAACACGGCCACGCCCTCCTCAACCGCATTTCCATGGACCGGGTGATGGCCGAGATGTACGGCAAGCGCTCGGGCTGTGCCATGGGGCGCGGCGGCTCCATGCACCTGTTCGACGCCGAGGCCCGCTTCTACGGCGGCAATGCCATTGTCGGCGGCGGGCTGCCGCTGGCCGCCGGTCTCGCCCTGGCGGAAAAGATGCAGGGCACCAACCGCGCCGCGGTCTGTTTTCTCGGTGACGGCGCCGCCGCCGAGGGCGTGTTCTACGAGACCCTCAACCTGGCCGCCCTGTGGCAACTGCCGGTGCTCTTCGTCTGCGAGAACAACCAGTACGCCATGGGCACGCCGATCCACGTCGCGCATGCCGAGACCGCCCTGCATCGCAAGGCGGAGGCGATCGGAGTACCCGCCGAGCATGTGGACGGCATGAGCGTGGTCCAGGTGGAGAGCGCCGCGCAGCGTGCGCTGGCCGCGATTCGTGGCGGCGAGGGACCACGCTTCATCGAATGCGATACCTATCGTTTTCGCGCCCACTCCATGTTCGACCCCCAGCTCTACCGGGACCAGGCCGAAGTCGAAGAATGGAAGAAGCGCGACCCGGTGGATCGCCTGGCCAACTGGATGAACGACGCGAACATGCTGCGCGAAGGCGAGCGCGACGCGATGGAAGCCGAAATCACCGCCGAGGTGGACGCGGCGGTGGCCTTCGCCGAGGCCGCCGAGTGGGAACCGGAATCCACCCTGTTCGAGCATGTCCTCGCCCCGGCGCCGGAGGCCCCCGATCCGCCCCCCGCGCCGGAAGCGGAAGCGGGCGAGGTCAGCCTGCGCGAGGCCTTCCACCGGGGACTGGAAGAAGCGCTCGAGCACGACGAGCGCGTGTTCATCATGGGCGAGGACATCGGCCGCTACGGCGGTTGCTATGCCGTCACCCGCGGCATGCTGGAGCAATTCGGCCCCGAGCGCATCCGCGATACCCCCCTGGCCGAGAATGGATTCACGGGCATCGGCATTGGCGCGGCCCTGGGCGGCATGCGCCCGGTGGTCGAGATCATGACCGTGAACTTCAGTCTGCTGGCCATGGACCAGATCGTGAACACCGCCGCCGCCCTGCTGCACATGTCCGGGGGACAGTTCAACGTGCCGCTGGTGATCCGCATGGCCACCGGGGCCGGGCGCCAGGTGGCCGCCCAGCATTCCCACAGCCTGGAAAACTGGTACGCCCACGTCCCCGGCCTGAAGGTCCTGGCGCCGGCCACGCCGGAAGATGCCCGCTACATGCTCTGGGCCGCGCTGCAGGACCCCAACCCGGTGATCATTTTCGAGCACGTGATGCTCTACAACCACCAGGGCCTGCTCGAACCCCACCCGGATGGCGTCGACATCGA
>SLND01000080.1 GCA_007133205.1 Natronospiraceae bacterium
CCAGTCATGATTACCTGGTGGCACGCCAGCCGGGGGAGAGCGAGTCCGAATGGCGGGCCCGGGTCGAGGCCGATATCCAGCGTGCCGAGGATCGGTTGAACGAAGAACTGGGTGATTTCGTCCCCGAGGAACCGCTCCTGCTTGCCTGGCCCTTCGGGGAATACGATCCCGCCTTGCAGGAAATGATCGAGGACATGGGCTATGTCGCCTTCGGTCAGCACTCCGGTCCGGTGGGCAGGCACTCGGACCTGCTGGGTCTGCCACGCTTTGCCATGGCCGAGGCCTATGCCGACCCGGATGATTTCAGGCTAAGGGTTCATACCCGGCCCCTGCCGATCCGGGAGATGCGGCCCAATGACCCCACGGCCATCGACGAGCAGAATCCGCCGCGGATGGAACTGACCTTCGAAGAGGATTCGATCGATCCGGGACGCATCAACTGTTTCGCGGGGAATCGGGAAGTAGAAATGGAAGTGGAGTCCGGGCCGCCGCCCCGCCTGATCGTGCAGGCCAAGGGCGAGATGCCCGAGGGACGCAGCCGCTACAACTGCACCATGCCTGCCGCCGGGGGTGGTTTTCACTGGTACAGCTTCCAGTGGCTGAAGGGGCGGCGCTGAAGCGCCGCCGGCTACTGTTCCAGTTCCAGGTCGGGTTCGAGCTCTTCCAGGCGGTTCTGGCGGATCATGGCCCGGATTTCGCGGATGTAGGCTTCACCGCGTTCCGAATAGCGTTCCAGGCCCGCCGCCAGTTCGGTGCCGGTGATTTCCTGGTCATTGGCCCGCAGACGGGTCCGGATATCGCGCAGCGGCTGATAGGCCGGGTGGCTGTTGAGGTTGCGCACGTAGGAGCGAACCGAAGCGGCCAGGGTCGGGAAGCTGCGCACGAAATGAGTCGCCCCTTCGGCACGGCGTTCCGGGAGCAGGCCGGTTTCGGCGGTCCAGGTCCATTCTCCGAACAGATTGTTCGCTTCCCGGGTAAAGCGGGAGGTGCCCCAACCGCTTTCATTGGCCGCCTGGGCCAGTGCCAGGGATACCGGAATCACGTCCATGCGGCGCAGTAATGCTTCGCGGTCGTCAGCTGCCATGGGATCCCCGGACAGGCGGAAATGCTCGAACAGGGAACGCAGCCAGTCCTGTTCTTCCGCGTCGGGTTCGCGGCCTTCTTCCTGCAGCCGTGATTCGAGTTGCGTGACCTCTTCGCGCAGGCGCAGCATCCGTTCGTTTTCCGCCATGGCCAGCGGCAGAAGAGTGCGGAAGAACAGGGCGCGGCGCTCTTCGGTATCCAGATCCACCATGTCCTCGGGGAATGTCGTTACCGCGAGCGGCGGTACGGCACCGTCCGGTGGCCAGGTGTATCCGTATTCGGCGAAGATGCTTTCCAGGCGGGCCGCATTGGCGGCCTGCACCTGCTGCATTGACGGTGCTGCCTGCACCACCGGATCCAGCGGCTCGCGCGGCAGGAGCCAGGCAATCACCAGGGCGATCACGATGGGCAGGATACTGAGTGTGTAGAGCAGTTTCGGATCAGGACTGGATTGTTGTTTGGTATTCATTTTCGTAACAGCCACACAATAAGCGAAAGAAAGATGCTCACAATGAGCATCGTTGTAATCGGAAAGTCAGGACACCAGCGCCAATCAAAATGCGTGAGATTTCGTTCAACTGCCGTGCTTTCTCCGTGCCCGCTGCACATTGGGCAGGCGGTCGAGCAGGTGCAGCACCCGGCCAAGTCGATCGAGGTCGGGAATTTCGACCGTCAGGGTCATGAGCGCGATATTGCGAGTGCTGTCGGTCTGGGTTTCCACGTGCGTGATATTGACCTCTTCCTTGCTCAGGAGCACCGTGATGTCACGTAACAGGCCGCGACGATCCCAGGCTTCCACCTCGATTTCAACCGCGTAGCCGCCGCCTTCATGTCCGGCCTCTCCTGACCATTCGACCTCGATCAGGCGGCGCAGTTTCTCTTCCGGCAGGGAGAGGATATTGCGGCAATCACGCCGATGGACGCTGACGCCCCGACCCTGGGTGATGAAACCGATCACGCTGTCGCCGGGAACCGGGCGGCAGCAGCGGGCCATGGTGGTCGCGAGATCGCCCACGCCCTGCACCCGTACGCCGCCCTGGGCGGAACGATCCGGACGGGTGCGGAAACTGGGCCGTGTCTCCGGGATTTCTCCCAGGCGGCGGGCCAGGCGCCGCCCGACCTGCTCGGCCGTTACATCTCCGCGGCCGACGGCGACCAGGATCTCGGTGGCCGACTGCATCTTGAATTCCCGTGCCAGTTCGGTGAAATCCACCTCGCCCACGCCCAGTCGCGCCGCTTCCTGCTCGATGAGCTGGCGACCCTGTTCCAGGTTCTCCTCACGATCCTGGCGCCGGAACCACTGGCGGATCTTGGCCCGGGTGCGGTTGCTGGCCACGAAGCCGAACTGGGGTACCAGCCAGTCGCGGCTCGGCCGTGCCTCCTTGCCGGTCAGGATTTCCACCCGGTCGCCATTCTGAAGCCGGGTATCCAGGGGCACGATATTGCCGTTGACCTTGGCGCCCCGGCAGCGATAACCGACCCCGGTATGGACCCGAAAGGCGAAATCCACCGGTGTCGCTCCTGCGGGGAGGTCGATGATGTCGCCTTCCGGGGTCAGGGTATAGATGCGGTCTTCGAAGGCCTCCGACTGGAAGCGTTCCAGGATGTCGGTTTCCCGCTCGCTGCTGTCCCCGGGTTCAAGCAGTTGTCGCAGCCAGGCAATCCGTTCTTCCATCGCCGGGCTGCCGCCACCGCCTTCCTTGTAGCGCCAGTGGGCCGCCACGCCCAGCTCGGAATGCTCGTGCATCTCCTGCGTGCGGATCTGGATCTCGACGTGCTTGTCTTCCGGACCGATCACTGCCGTATGCAGGGAGCGATATCCGTTTTCCTTGGGGTTGGCGATGTAATCGTCGAACTCGTGAGGCACATGCCGCCATAGTCCATGCACCACGCCCAGCGCGGCGTAGCACTGGGGCACCGTGTCGACCAGGATGCGCACCGCCCGGACATCGAACAGGTTGTCGAAGGACACGCCCTTGCGCTGCATCTTCTTCCAGATGCTGTAGATGTGCTTGGGACGGCCCTGGACACGGGCGGGGATGTCGGCCGCCTGCATTTCGTTTTCCAGGCGGGCCACCACATTACGGATGTAGGCTTCCCGGTCCGCGCGTCGTTCGCGCAGCATCTTTGCGATGCGGCGGTAGGTCTCCGGTTCGGTGAAGCGAAGCATCAGGTCTTCCAGCTCCCACTTGAGCTGCCAGATGCCGAGACGATTGGCTAGCGGTGCATAGAGTTCCCGCGTCGCTATCGCCGCTCGCTGCTGGGTCTCGGGACTCGCATCGCGCAACTCGTACATGCTGTGAAGCTGGTCGGCCAGGCGCAGGACCACGACCCGGATGTCGCGGGCCATGGCAATCAGCATCTGGCGCAGGGCTTCGGCCTGGCTGTCCGACTGCAATTCCATGCCCGCCTCGTCGCCGAGCTGGCTGAATCCCGGCAGGCAAATCATGTCTTCCACCAGGGTGCTCACGCTCGTCGGGAACTGTGCGCGGACGTCGTCCAGCGAGAGTGCCTCGGCCTCGACGGCCGGAAACAGCCAGCCGGCCGCTTCCAGGTCCGGTTGCAGCTCCAGGCGCTGGATGATCTTGAAAATCCCACGGGCACGCGTCCGGACCGGATCGTCCGGCTCGGTGTGCCGTGCAATCAGATCGCGCGCCAGTTCGGGGGTCTGGTCAAGCTGCGGGACGGACCCGGTGCTCGGACTGTGGGTGGTGGTTGCGTTCATCCTGGAATTGGGGGGGTGATCCCGGCATGCCCCGCTGTCGTGAAAGGCCAAAACCGTTATCATACGCGCCTGAATCAGCCGGACCACCATGCCACGCAAATGCGGAGAACCCGGATGCGCAAACTGCTGAATGTGCTGCTGTTTCTGTCCCTGGTGCTGCCGGGGTCGGCGGCGGCCCTCACGATCGACCTGAACCTGAGCGATGACGCGGCCGAATTCAAGTGGGCCACGGTCGGATTTGATGATCTGATGGAAACCCAGCTCAGCCTGCTGCATGAGCAGGATCGCGGGGATGTGCTGGGTATCGGCATGCACATGGTGGATGATCCGCACCCGACGGGAGATGCACAACGCATGCTCGGGATTGGTGGTCGCGCAATCTATGTGGACACGGACGGGCCCGACGGCGTGGGTCTCGCGCTCGGGGGCCATTTTCGCTTCGCGTTGCCGGATATGAACCGGATCGGCATCGGTGGCGAACTCTATTACGCCCCGTCCATTGTCACCGGGGGTGATCTGGACAGATTCCTGCAAGGGGCCATTCGTGTCGAATACCAGATTCTGCGCCAGGCCAATGTCTACCTTGGCTATCGCCAGGTCCGGCCTGCCTTCGAGGAACAGGGCAGTGGCCGGCTGGATTCCGGGGTGCACGCCGGCCTGCGGCTGGATTTCTGAGAGAGAATTTTCCGAGAAGGAACGTTCTTGGAGAGAACGAATTAACGGGCGACAGCAATTGGTGGAGTGATCAGGGCATGGCCGGACACAGCAAGTGGTCGAATATCAAGCACCGCAAGGCGGCTCAGGACAAGAAGCGGGCGAAGATCTTCTCGCGCCTGATCCGGGAAATCACCGTGGCCGCCCGCCAGGGCAGTGATCCGGAAACCAATCCGCGGTTGCGCCTGGCGGTCGACCGGGCCCTGTCCAGCAACATGCCCAAGGAAAACATCGAACGGGCGATTAGCAAGGGCTCGGGCGAGGATGGCGGTGATGCCCTGGAGGAAATCCGCTACGAGGGCTATGGCCCGGGCGGGGTTGCAATCATGGTCGATTGCGTCACGGACAATCGCAATCGCACCGTCTCGGAAGTCCGTCACGCCTTCACCAAGCATGGTGGCAACCTGGGCGAGGACGGCTCGGTGGCCTATCTGTTCAGCCACCAGGGCGTGCTGTATTACGACGAGCAGGTGGAGGAAGATGCGCTGGTGGAGGCCGCTCTCGAGGCGGGCGCGGACGATGTGGTCAATCACGAGGACGGCACGCGCGAGGTGATCACCTCGCCGGAGGAATTCCACGCCGTCAAGCAGGTGATGGAGGCCCGGGAGATGGTGCCGGAAGCCGCGGATCTCACCATGCGCCCGGCGACCACCGTGCCGCTGGACGAGGAAGGCGGGGCTTCGGTGCTCAAGCTCCTGGACTGGCTGGAAGACCTGGACGATGTGCAACAGGTCTATTCCAACGCCGATTTTCCCGAATCCGTGTTCCAGGAGGCGGGCTGAGGCCCGGCGCCGCTTGGTCCGCATTCTCGGCATTGATCCGGGCTCGGTGACAACCGGGTTTGCAGTCATCGATGCCGACAAGGGGCGTCTGACGCACGTGGCCAGTGGCTGTATTGCCGCCGGCAGCGGCGAGTTCCCGGCCCGTCTGCGTACCATCTTTGACGGCATCAGTGCGGTGGTGGAAGAACACCGGCCGAGCGAAGTGGCGGTGGAAAAGGTCTTTGTCGCCCGTAATGCCCAGTCCGCCCTCAAGCTGGGCCAGGCGCGCGGTGCCGCGATCTGCGGTGCGGTTCAGGCAGCACTGCCGGTGGCGGAATACTCGCCGACCGAGATCAAGCAGGCGGTAGTGGGTCGCGGCGCCGCCGGCAAGGAGCAGGTACAGCACATGGTGGGGGTCCTGCTTTCGCTGCGCGGGGCCCTGCAGTCGGACGAGGCCGACGCACTGGCGGTGGCCATCTGTCACGCCCATACACGGGCCTCCGCGGTCGCAATGGCGGCGCGGCGGGCAGGGAGAAGTGCATGATCGGTTTTCTTCGCGGTGTCATTGCCGAAAAGCAGCCGCCCACGGTCGTGATCGACGTGGGCGGGGTGGGCTATGAGGTGGAGGCGCCCATGTCCACCTTCTACGCCCTGCCGCCCAGCGGCGAGACGGTGCAGCTCCTGACCCATCTCGTCGTCCGCGACGACGCCCACGTGCTCTACGGGTTTCTCACCGCCGATGAGCGGGCCCTGTTCCGCAGCCTGATCAAGGTCACGGGGGTGGGCGCGAAGATGGCGCTCGGCGTACTCTCGGGCATCTCGGCGGAGCAGTTTTCGGAGTGTGTGCGCAATGGTGAGACCGCGCGCCTGACCAGGTTGCCGGGCATTGGCAAGAAGACCGCCGAGCGCCTGGTGGTGGAAATGCGCGATCGCCTGAACGTCGGAGAAGCAGCGGCCTCGGCGAGCACAGGCAGTCCCGCGCAGGCGCCGCAGCCCGCCGACGAGGCCTTCGATGCCCTGGTGGCGCTGGGCTACAAGCCCCGGGAGGCGTCGCGCATGATTGCCGCGACCGATCACCGGGGGCTGGACAGCGAGGAGATCATCCGCCTCGCCCTCAAGGGTGTCGCCGGGTGAGTGCCGGGGCGGGTGAAATGGGTCTATGAGCATGGATGAGTCCGAAAACAGGCTGGTGACGCCGGGCCAGGACGGTGAGGATGCGCGTTTCGATCGTGCCATCCGCCCGCGCCGCCTGGCCGATTACGTCGGCCAGCCGGCGGTCAGCGAGCAGATGGAGATCTTCATTGAGGCCGCCCGGGGGCGTGGGGAGGCGCTCGACCATACCCTGATCTTCGGTCCGCCGGGGCTGGGCAAGACCACGCTCGCCCATATCATTGCCAATGAATTGGACGCCGATCTGCGCCAGACTTCCGGGCCGGTGCTGGAACGCCCCGGGGACCTGGCCGCGATCCTGACCAACCTCGAGCCGCGGGATGTGCTGTTCGTTGACGAGATCCATCGCCTGAGCCCGGTGGTGGAGGAAGTCCTCTACCCGGCGCTGGAGGATTACCAGCTCGACATCGTGATCGGAGAAGGCCCGGCGGCACGCTCGATCAAGCTGGATCTGCCGCCCTTTACCCTGGTCGGGGCGACCACGCGGGCCGGCCTGCTGACCTCGCCGCTGCGCGCCCGCTTCGGCATCGTGCAGCGGCTGGAATTCTATAATGAGCAGGATCTTGCCGGGATCGTGACGCGATCTGCCGATATCCTCGGCCTCGAAGTCGATCCGGAGGGGGCGCGTGAGATTGCCGGACGGTCCCGGGGCACGCCCCGGATTGCCAATCGGTTGCTGCGCCGGGTGCGCGACTATGCCCAGGTCCGGGCGGACGGCCGGGTCACGCGTGACGTGGCGCACAAGGCAATGGACATGCTCAACGTGGACCCCAACGGATTCGATCTCATGGATCGCAAGCTCCTGCTGGCCATCATCGAGAAATTCGACGGCGGCCCGGTGGGCGTGGACAGCCTCGCGGCGGCCATCGGCGAGGAGCGGGGCACGATCGAGGATGTGATCGAGCCCTTTCTGATCCAGCAGGGCTTCATGAAACGCACCGCACGGGGGCGCATGGCGACCAGCGGTGCCTGGCAGCATTTTGGCCTCAAGCCGCCGGAGACCTCCGGCCCCGACAGTCTCGACCTGTTTCGCCAGGATGGAGAAGAACCCGGACCGGGCGATTGAGCCCGGGCCCGGGGATCGTCCACCTGTGCAATCACATTCAGGAGCATGCGCCGTGAGTGACAGCTTCACCTGGCCGGTCCGTGTCTATTACGAGGATACCGACGCGGGCGGTGTCGTCTTTTATGCCAATTACCTGAAATTCATGGAGCGGGCCCGTACCGAGTGGCTGCGCAGTTTCGGCTACGAGCAGGACCAGCTCATGCAGGAAGAGGGCATCCTGTTCGCGGTGGCGGCGGTGGATATTCGCTATCGCCGGCCCGCCCGGTTCAACGACCGGCTGTCGGTCAGTTGCCGGGTAAGCGACAGCGGACGGACAAGAATCAGTTTCGAACAGACCGTGGTCCGCGAAGACGATGGGGAACTAATGGCGACGGCAACCGTCACAGCCGCGAGTCTCGACGCGGACAGTTTCCGGCCGCGACCCATGCCTGCCCACATGGCGGAGAAGCTCCTGAATGAATAACGGCGAACTCTCCATCCTCTTTCTCATTTCCGAGGCCAGCCTGCTGGTCCAGCTCGTGATGCTGGTGCTGGTGCTTGCCTCGGTGGGCTCCTGGGCGGTGATGATTCGCAAGCGGCGCATGCTGGCCGATGCCCAGGCCTCCGCCATTCGCTTCGAGCGGGCCTTCTGGGCGGGCGGGGATCTCACCGAACTCTACCGCGAACTGAGCCAGCGCCAGGAGACCCTGGACGGCATGGAGGCCATATTCGAGGCCGGCTTCGCGGAGTTTGCCGAGGGCCGCCAGCGGGGCAGGAGCAGTCCCAGCCAGGCGGTGGAGAGCGCACGGCGTGCGATGCGGGTCACGCAGATGCGCGAGATCGACAACCTGGAAGCCAACCTGGCCTTTCTCGCCACGGTCGGTTCCACCAGCCCCTATATCGGCCTGTTCGGTACCGTGTGGGGGATCATGAATTCCTTCCGCGCGCTGGGCCAGGTGGATCATGCCACCCTGTCCATGGTCGCGCCGGGCATTGCCGAGGCCCTGATCGCCACCGCCATGGGCCTGTTCGCGGCGATTCCGGCGGTCATTGGTTACAACCGCTTTGCCGATCAGGTCGAACGCCTGGAGGTGCGCTACGACACCTTCGTGGAGGAATTCTGCTCCATTCTCGAACGCAACGCGGGGTAGGGCGGCAACATGGCCGGGGCACGCAAGAAAAAACGTCTGATGGGGGAAATCAATGTGGTTCCCTACATCGACGTGATGCTGGTGCTGCTGATCATCTTCATGATCACCGCGCCGCTGCTGATACAGGGCGTGGACGTGGACCTGCCCCGCCTGGATGCGGAACCCATTGACCCGGAGGAGCTCCAGGATGTCGATCCCGTCACGGTGAGCGTGGACGCCGACGGCCAGTTCTACCTCGATTCCGGGGATGACCGCGAACGCCCGGTGGATCGCGAGGAGCTGCGCGAGCGGGTCAGCGCCATCCTCCGGGAACGCCCGGATTCTCCCGTGTACGTGCGCGGTGATACGAACGTGCCCTATGGACGCGTGGTCGAAGTCATGACACTGCTGCAGGGAGCCGGCGCGCCGAGCGTCGGTCTGATTACAGAACCGCCTGATCGGGAGGGCGGAGGCGAGTGATCCGGATGCGTCTGGCCGACCGGGACTGGAAAAGCTGGTGGCATGATTATCGCGGCCCGTTGAGTCTGTCGGCCACCCTGCACCTGTTCCTGGGTATCTTCCTGGTGGTCGGCCTCGAGCGCGACCGGCCGATCGACGAGGAAGCCGCGCCCGCGAGCGGAGAGCCGATCCAGGCCACGGTGGTGGATGCCGGAGAAATCCGCGCGGCGCGCGAGGAGCTGGAACGGCGCGAGGCGCAGCGACGCGAGGCCGAAGAGGCCGAACGCCGGCGCCAGGAAGAAGCCGAGCGCCAGCGTCAGGAAGAGGAACAGCGCCGTCAGGAGGAGGAGGCCGAGCGCCAGCGTCAGGAAGAGGAACAGCGTCGCCAGGAGGAAGAAGCCGAGCGTCAGCGTCAGGAAGAGGAACAGCGCCGCCAGGAGGAAGAAGCCGAACGCCAGCGTCAGGAAGAGGAGCAGCGCCGCCAGGAGGAAGAGGCCGAGCGTCAGCGCCAGGAAGAGGAGCAGCGCCGCCAGGAGGAAGAGGCCGAGCGCCAGCGCCAGGAAGAGGAGCAACGGCGTCAGGAAGAACTGGCCGAGCGTCAGCGTGAGGCGGAAGAAGCCCTGCAGGCAGCGGCCGAGGAGGAAGCCGCCCGGCGGGAGGCGGAACGCGAGGCCCGCCAAGCGCGCGAGGTGGCCAATCTGCGCGCCAGTTATGCCGCCGAGATACGGGCCCATGTCGAGCGACACTGGCGACGGCCCTCCGACGTGCCGGAGGATCTGCGTTGCCGGGTACGGGCGCGCCAGGCCCCGGGCGGGGAAGTGCTGAGCGTGAGCGTGGTCGATTGTGATGCACCCTCGGCCGTGGTGCGTACCATCGAGAGTGCCGTCTATCGTTCTTCGCCCCTGCCGGAACCGGAGGATGAGCGGGCCTTTACCCGGGAAATCGAATTCGAATTCAGAGGGGATCGGAATTGAAGGAATCGCGATTGAACATGTCCAGGCCATTCCAGCGACTCAGGTACGGGGTCATTCTCCTCGGCTGCCTGCTGGTGACACCCGTTGCCGCCGATGACGTCCTGCGCGTCGAGATCACCTCCGGGGTGGATGCGGCCGAACCGGTCGCGGTCGTTCCCTTTGTCTGGGAGGGGGCGGGGGATCCGCCCGAGGATGTGGCCGGCATCATCAGCGCGAATCTGGAGCGCAGCGGCTATTTCCAGCCCCTGGAGCGCGCCGCCATGCCCGAGGAACCGGGCGAGGGCGATGATGTGGACCTCGACCGCTGGCGTGAGGTGGAGGCAGACAACATCGTGATCGGACGAATCCGGGAAACCGACGGGGATCGTCTCGAAATCCGCTTTCAGGTGCTGGATGTCTACACCGGGGATCAGGTACTGGGTTACCGGGTACCGGCCCGGGCGGATCGCCTGCGCCGTGCCGCGCATGAAATCAGTGACCGGATCTACGAGGAACTCACCGGTGACCCGGGGGCCTTCAATACCCGGATTGCCTATGTCCAGGTGGAACGTCGCAATGAACGCAAGCGGTTCCATCTGTTGGTGGCCGATTCCGATGGCGAGAACCCGCGCCGGATCATGGGCTCTCCCCAGCCGATCATGTCCCCGGTCTGGTC
>SLND01000141.1 GCA_007133205.1 Natronospiraceae bacterium
ACTGGTTCACAGTTTTGCCGTTCCACGGAAGCCGGGCGAACGCCCGATCCCTCCGGTTCAGGACGTGAGACGGGGCACCGGCACCAGGGAAACGCTCGCCATGAGTAACATCGAGCCCGCAATCGTATTCCTGGATGGTCATTGCCGCCTCTGCAACGGCAGTGCGGAGTTCATCGCGCGCCGTGACCGGGCCGGCCTTATCCGTTTCGCCACATTGCAGTCGGAAAGCGCGCGCCGCTGGCTGCGGAGCGAGCCCGCGTCCCCCGCGGAAAGCATGGTGGTGGTCATCGGAAACCGGCAATTGCATGCCTCGGATGCCTGGCTGGCGATCCTGCGCCGGCTGTCAGCACCCTGGTGCTGGCTTTCGGTGTTTGCCGTCCTTCCCCGTGTCCTGCGTGATGCGGTGTATCATTTCATTGGTCGCAGACGTTATCGCTGGTTCGGGCATCAGACCGAATGTCGCATCACGGGAAGTACGGTCCGGACTCGATTGCTCGATGGCGCGGACGAAGAATCAGGCGTCAGGAAGAGCCGGGATTGAATGGGAAGCAATAAAGGCATCGATCAAGGGCACACACGGAGTTGGACGCATGCAGAAGATCAAGCGGAACATGAAGCGATGGCTGGCCGGGGCAGTCGTTGTTCTGGCCCTGCTGGTGCTGATAGTGCCGGCGGGTGTCGGCTTCATGGCCGAAGGGCGGTACACGGATCTGTGGGATCGCGTCTCGGCGGATCAGCCGGGCCTGGAAATCGCCGTCAGCGAATATGAGCGCGGCTGGTTTCATTCCCGTGCCAGCCTGGAAATCGAGATCCTCGAACCCGGTCTCGCGGAAATGGCCCACGAGGGCGGCTGGGCGCGTGAAGACGGAGACCGGATCATTGTTGATCTCGAAGAACGGGTACATCACGGCCCGGTCCCCTTTACCGCTCCGGCGCCCTGGCATCAACGCTGGCGGCCGGGCTTCGCGGTCATCGACAGCCGGCTGGAGGAAAACCTGCCCGCGGTCGCCGAGACCGGTCTGGATCTGTCCAACAGCGCCCACCTGGGATTGATGGGCGGGGTCAACGGCCAGCTGCGCCTGGAGCCGGTCGAACTGGAAGAAGAAGGGGTTCGGTTTACCAGCGAGGAGGCGATCCTGGTCGATTACCGCCTTAACCGTGGTCTTGATCGCATGGACCTGACCGCGCGCAGTGGCGCCCTCTCGCTCCTGGCCGAGGACGATACCGGTATCGTGCTGGACCGGGTCTGGCTGCAGATGAATCAGCGCCGCGGTCCGGCCGGACTCTGGCTCGGCGGCACCGAGCTGCGCATTGCCGGGGGTGAAACACGGGTGCCGGACGAGGACGAAATGCGCTTTTCCGGGTTCGTCGCGGCCACCGAACTGCGACGCAATGATGCCGAGCTGCTGGAACAGAAACACGAAGTGCATCTGGAAAGCCTGCGTCAGGGGGATTGGGAAGCCGGGCCCGGATACCTGGACCTGAGCCTGTTCAATCTGGATCCGGATGCCTTTGCCGAACTGCAGCAGGCAATCGCGGCACACGATCCGGAAGCCGGCGTGCTGCCGGCCGAAGCGGTACTGGGTGAACTTCGTGGGCCGCTGGCCGAGCTCGCCCTCAACCGCCCGGGCGTGCGGGTGAATGAACTGGCGCTTCGCCTGCCCGAAGGCGATGTGGTCGGCGAGGGCAGCATGCAGGTGGTTGACCAGTCACGCGATGAGATCCGGGACCTGATCGAGGCCCGTGACTGGCTGGGCCTGGTCGAGGGTGAGGGCAAGCTCGCAGCCGGGGAACGGCTGATTGAACGCGCCGTGGCCATGACGCTGCTCGATGTCAGCCTCGACGAGGATATCGAGGAGGATGTCTCGAGCCTGGTGCAGATGCAGCTGGATGCGGCGGTCGAGGAAGGGCTGCTGGAGCGGATCAACGGCGCCTATGAAGTGAGGGCCGAATACCGCGATCGGACCCTGTTCATCAATGACGCCGAGGTGGCGCGGTTCTAGAGGCCACTGATCAATCCAGTCGCGGCGGCAGACAACGGGGCCGGGTCAGGCAGAGTCGCGCAGGCGCGGCCCCCGGCCATGCTTCTTGAGGTGGACCAGCAGCAGGGAAATGGCGGCCGGGGTCACGCCCTGGAGACGTGAGGCCTGGCCCAGGGTCTCGGGCCGGGCCGCGGCCAGGCGCTGGCGCACTTCGGTGGACAGACCGGCGACCTGGTCATAGTCGAGGTCGGCGGGGAGGGCCGTGTCCTCGTGGCGCCGCGCCTTTTCGATCTCGGCCTGCTGGCGTTCGATATAGCCGGCGTACTTGATCTGGGTTTCCACCTGCTCGGCCACCACCGGGTCACTGACTCCACTGCCCACCGCCGCCAGGCCGGTGAGGCTGGCGTAGCTCACTTCCGGGCGACGCAGGAGCTGGTCGGCATGCTGTTCCTTCTTGAGCGGTGTGCCGAAGACCCGCTCGCCTTCCTCGGCGCTGATATCCCCCGGCCGTACCAGGGTCGCCTTCAGGCGCTGCTTTTCCTGCTCGACCGCTTCGCGCTTGGCCTCGAAGGCCGCCCAGCGCTCGTCCCCGACCAGGCCCAGTTCGCGGCCGGCCGGTGTCAGGCGCAGATCGGCATTGTCCTCTCGCAACAGCAGGCGATGTTCGGCCCGGCTGGTGAACATGCGATAGGGCTCCGAAGCCCCGCGCG
>SLND01000133.1 GCA_007133205.1 Natronospiraceae bacterium
CGACTGAGCGAGATCGCACCGGAGCTGCCTGTCATTTTTCTTACCGGTTTCGCGGACGTGGCCGATGCCGTTACCGCGCTCAAGCGCGGCGCGCTGGATTTTTTCGAAAAGCCCGGCTTCGACCGTGAGAAGCTTCTCAAGACGGTGCATGCGGCACTGGATACCCATGGAAAGTCACTGTCCCAGGCTGAAGGACGGCGTGTACTGGAAGCCCGCCTGCGCACCCTCAGCCCGCGCGAGCTGGAAGTGGCCCGGATGGCGGCGGCCGGCAAGGCCAACAAGGTCATTGCCGCCGAGCTGGGAATCAGCGAACGAACCGTGGAAATCCACCGTGGCCGTGCCATGCGCAAGCTGGGCCTGCGCACCGCACCGGAACTGATTCGCCTCGAAAGCCAACTCACGACCTGAACGTTGATCCGCGTCAGTGCCCCATTCCCCGATATCCGACAGAATGTGACATATATCTGTCACCCGAGCTGAAGACCCCTGACAGGATGAATGAAAATACTGTCCGACCGCAGGTCCATGTCGTTGACGACGACGAGGGTGTGCGCAGCATGTTGAGCCTGCTGGTCGAAAGCTGGGGCATGGAACCCCGTGTCCATGCCGACGCCCAATCCTTTCTCGAGTCCGGGTTTGGCAACGGATCCGGGCCGCACTGCCTGATCCTGGACCTGCAGATGCCGGGCATGAACGGGGCCGAGCTGCGCGAAGCGCTTCAGGCAAGGGGTGCTGACATTCCAACCGTCGTACTCACGGCCCGGCCCAATGATCCCCTGGCACAGCGGGCATTGACCGCCGGGGCGCGTACCGTGCTTGCCAAACCCTTCGATGCTGCCCGGCTCGAAACAGAGGTCCGGCGCGCGGTGGAGGACGCTGCCTGAGCCACGCCAATACGTGCCTCCTCTTATTCACCCGCCTCCCCTGCCGCTTCTTGCGGGCTCCGACGACACCGCGATAGGGGCACCTCCTTATACCCTCTCCGCCGCCGCACGCCTATCGTTTAGAGACAACAAGGACGGAACGACCGCAACGGTCACCTGACGAAGGCGAGACGATGAATCAACAGCTGCACAATGGCGAGACTTCCCCTCATCCGGGCCTGGCCGCTTCCACGGCACGGCATTACCCGCGCGCCTGGCAGCGACCCGAGGTGGACCGGATCCTGCACCGAGACGAGCACCTGTTCCATGAAGGGGAGTCACTGACCCGTGCCTACGTGGTCGTCTCCGGCATTCTCAAGAGCTACGTGATCGACGAGGACGGCCGCGAACAGATCATTGGATTTCACATGGCCGGTGACACGATCGGCTTCGAGGCCGTGGCCGGCTGTCCCGCCGCAAGTTCGGTGCAGGCGCTCAACACCACGAGTGTGCGCCGCATTTCCGAGGCCGGGGCCGGTAACCGGACTGAATCGACCAACCAGGCCGTGCTGCTCGGGATGTACCAGGAAATGCTGCGCCTGACCCGCACGCTGCAGATGGAACGTCGCTCACTCGAACAGCGCCTGGCGGTCTTCCTGATCGACTTCGGCGAACGCCAGGCACGGGCCGGATGCAGCCGCAATGAATTCCTCCTGCCCATGGGCCGCAAGGATCTCGCGCGCCACCTGGGGCTCGCGCCTGAAACCCTGTCGCGGGTCTTCAGCCGCTTTCGCAACCGCGGCATCCTGAATGTCGATGACAATCACGTCACGGTCCTCGACCCCGGTGCCCTGCGGCTGGTGGCCGGCCATTGGGACAGCCCATCCGCCCGGCATTCGGGTAACATGAGTGGCTAAGCGACTGCGTGACGCAGCCCTGTAAGAGCCGGGCGTCACGGGCGGCCCATTGACAGGAAAAGGACAAGCAGCCCCCGGTCAACCCGAAAGGGGTGACCAGGGGCTGTCACTCGCCACATGAACCGAACCCGGGAAGAGCGGCCCTGGCACGCGATTGCTCCGCAGGAAGCCACTCAGGCGCTGGACAGCGATGAGCAGGGGCTTGCCTCCGAGGAAGCGAGCCGCCGGCTTGAACGCCACGGCGAAAACCGATTGCCCGAGCCCCGCCGGCGCGGTCCCCTGCGCCGCCTGCTGGCCCAGTTCCACAACATCCTCATCTATGTGCTGATCGTTGCCGGCGTGGTCACCAGCCTGCTGGGCGAGTGGCTGGATGCCGGGGTGATCTTTGCCGTGGTGGTGATCAACGCCACCATCGGTTTCGTCCAGGAGGGCAAGGCCGAGCGGGCGATGGACGCCATCCGCAAGATGCTGCGAACCCGCACGCGGGTGCTGCGTGATGGCGATATCCGGGAGATCGACGCTGTCGGTCTCGTCCCCGGTGATGTGATCCTGCTGGAATCGGGGGATCGCGTACCGGCCGATGCCCGTCTGCTCTCGAGCCGCGGACTCCGGGTGGACGAATCCAGTCTGACCGGGGAATCGGTACCGGTGGACAAGACCACCGAGGCCCTGGATGCCGACACCGTGCTGGCCGACCGCCGCTGCATGAGCTGGTCGGGCACCCTGGTCACCTCCGGACGGGCACGCGCGGTGGTGGTGGCCACCGGCGAGCGGACGGAGCTGGGCCGGATCAGCCGTGCCGCGGAGGAAGCCGAGGAAATCACCACGCCACTGCTGCGCCGCATTCACCAGTTCGGCCGCCAGCTCACGGTGGTGATCCTGGTACTGGC
>SLND01000178.1 GCA_007133205.1 Natronospiraceae bacterium
CTGGGGCCCGACGGATTTCACCACCACTTCCCGGCTGCCGCGCATGCCTTCGGTAATCAGGGCGGACGACTGATCACCGACCCGGACCAGCAACATGGGCACGGTGGCGACATCCTCCGGGACCACGGGGCGGCCGAGACCCAACTGGGCGCTCAGGTGCTGAACCTGGTAGTAGCGACCACCATAACTGTAGCGGGAACCCTCTTCCGCCAGCAGTTTGGCCGCCTCTTCCCGGGGTACTCGCACAATGCCTTCGATCGAGGGTAGCGGAATGGCAAAGACCTCGTCGGCGGCGTTGACCATGAGTGCCTGGGTGATGGCCAGGGTATAGGGCAGACGAATGGTAAAACGGGTACCGACATCCTGGCTCGAGGTCATGTGCAGCCCGCCACCAAGCTGCTTGATCTCACTATGCACCACGTCCATGCCCACGCCCCGGCCAGCGGATTGGGTCACGGTTTCCGCCGTGCTGAAACCGGGCTCCAGGATGAGCTGCATCACCTCATGCTCGGTCAGTTCCGCGCCGGCCCGCACCAGCCCCCGTTTTTCGGCCTTTTCCCTGATCCTGGGCAGGTTCAGGCCACGACCATCATCCATGACCTCGATCACGACTTCGGAGCCTTCCCGGTGCAACTCGATCGCAATCAATCCACTCTCGGGCTTGTCTGCCCGGGCCCGCTCCTCAGGCGTTTCCAGGCCGTGTATGACCGCGTTGCGCAAGAGATGCTCAAGCGGCGCGGTAATCCGCTCGAGAACCTGACGATCCATTTCCCCTTCGGCACCGATCAGGCGCAGATCAACCTGCTTGCCTTCTTCAGCCGCGGTCTGGCGCACGATCCGCCGCAGGCGCTGAGCATGCCGCGAGAAGGGCAGCATGCGGGTGCGCATGAGACCGTCCTGCAGGTCCGTATTCACCCGGGACTGCTGAATGAGCAAGGTTTCTGCCTCACGAGCATGATTGCTCAGCAGACCCTGCAGACTGACCAGGTCACTGACTGACTCCTGCAAGGCCCGGGAGAACTGCTGCAGCTGGGAATAACGGTCGAGTTCCAGGGGGTCGAAATCCGGATCGTCGGCCTCTCCGTCCTTCTCCCACTCGTAACGGACCTGGGCTTCAATTTCGATCTCAAGGTTTCGGAACTGCTGGCGCAGACGATCCACTGTCTGGTCGAGTTCGTTCAGGTGGAAGTGCATATTGGACAGCTGCTGTTCCACCCGCGAGCGATAGATCGAGACCTCACCGGCGTTGTTCAGCAGATTCTCGAGCAGATCCGCCTGAACCCGAATGACCTCCTGCTGAAGCCGTGTTGCACCGCGGCGTTCCTCGAAATCCTCCACCGCTTGATCTCGCGCCGGCTCGCGACTCCGTTCAGCTTCCGACTCCGGTGGCATCGGAGCCGAGCTCTCCGGCTCCTCGGTGGCTTCACTGGGGGCGGGCTGATCAGTGAGCTCGGGACTTTCGTCCTCTTCTTCCGGGACGCGTCCCCCCCGTGCATCCATGCGCTTGAGGGCCTGCTCCAGGTCAGTCCCATCCACCAGCGGTTGATTCGCCTCTACCTGCTCTATCATCCGTGCGACACGGTCAACACAGCGCTGCAGGAGATCGATCATTTCGGCGCTGACCGGCAGCTTGCCATCAACTGCCTTGGTCAGAATCGTCTCCATCTCATGGCTGAGATCGCCCAGGGGCGAGATCCCGGACATGCGGGCGCCCCCCTTCAGGGTGTGCAGATGGCGCTGGAGCGTGGCAACCAGGGCGTTGTCATCCTTGTTCGCGTTCCATTCCTGGATAGCCTCATCCATGGCCTCGGACAGTTCGATCGCTTCCTCGAGAAAGACCGAAGCCAGATCCGGGTCATACTCCGGCAAGTCTTCCAGGGCAATGGTCTTGCGCTCCGCGGGCGCAGCGGCTGGCGGCTCGGGTGCCGGTGGTTCCGGCAGCGACGTCGCCCCACCCGAGTCTTCTTCGGCAGAGCTTGCATCGTTGGAATCGAGCGGATCCTCGGACTCGTCCAGCGAGATTCCTTCGAGCGAGGGCGTCTCCAGCTTATCTTCCTCACCCGCCACGCTGTCGTCATCAGGGACTGACAGCGTGTCATCCTGTGGCGGTTCATCGGTAAGCTCATCCAGTTCAAGACTGTCACCGATACTGTTTTCGCTGTCTTCGGATTCCTCGTCGGGCACCTCCGCATGCAGTTCGCTGATCCGCTCCAGAAGCGCCTCGGGCACGGCCTCGGGTCCCTGATCCGTGGGCAGCTGCTCGATCATCCGCCGGTTGGTTTCGGCAGCGGTCCTGAGCACTTCCACAAAGGCTGGGCCAACCGGGGTGCCACTCGCACGCATGGCCAGGGCCAGACGCTCGAGCGGACCAATGAAGCGGGGAATCTCATCCACTCCCGCAGTATGGGCGCTCCCGTTCAGGGTGTGCAGGGCACGCAGCAGTTCATCGGAAATTTCGCCGTGCTCTTCGCCCTGCATGTCTTCGACAATACGGTCGAGGGTGTCGAGATGACGCTCGGATTCGTTGCGAAAGATCTCATACAGGGTCGGATCCATCGCCGGGCGGGAAGCTTCCGCCTCACGCGCCCCTTCCCCTTCGGCAGATGATGCCTGCGATTCGGTTTCCGGTTCCGCAGCCCCTTCCGATTCCGGCGTGGACGCCGCCGGCCCGGATGCCCCGGCTTCCACCGGTGCCGGTGTCTCTCCGCGGCTGAAAGCATCAGCCGCTTCCATCAGGGCCACGACGTCCGTCTCCGGGTCCGGCCCGCCCTTGAGCTGCTCAACCAGTTCAGGAATGGCGTCAATGCCCTGGCCTACCAACTCGCCTATCTGCGGCACCGGCTCAATCGTCTGGTCGAGCACTCGGTTGAGCATGTTCTCGAAGGACCAGGCATATTCTCCGATGAATTCAGCCCCCACCATGCGCCCACTACCCTTCAGGGTGTGAAAGGAGCGCCGAACCGTAACCAGGGCATCCTGGTCATTGGGGTTGTCACGCCAGGCCGGATAGTACTCGCGCAACCGGGCCAGCTCTTCTTCCGCTTCTTCCAGGAAGATTTCGACAATTTCGGGCGCAATGTCCTCCGGTCTGGGGACAGGCTTCTTCTTTGCCGCCGCAGGTGTCGCCACCTCACCGGTCGCGGATTGGCTTTCCGTCTCGGCGGGTTCAGCCGGTACTTCATCCGGGGCCTCATCGGACTCCTCGGTCACCTCGAGCCCTTCCTGGCCCGGAGCCTCTTCCACCTCTGCACTCTCCAGGGAAGGCCCTTCAGGGGACGCCTCGGGCCCGGGGGCGATTGACTCCACCGGTCGCGAGGGCAGGGCACCCGGCCGATAGCCCAACTCGGAGATGCAATGTTCGGCATTGTCCAGCATGGACTCGGGGCGGCCCCGGCCCTGCTGCATGGTTTCGAGATAGAACTCGGTACTCACCACCGCATCGGCGAGGCGGTCCAGGTCCTGCTCCGAAGGTGCCTGCCCGGCGGCGAAGATACGATCGCGAATGTAATGTGCAGTGGCCTCGAGAATCTCGCCGGCACGGTCCAGTTCCAGCAGGTTCAGGCTGCCCTGGATCTGGCTCACCAGTTGGGGAATGGGCTCGAGCAATTCCTTGCGCGTGGGCGCCTTGACGAAATCCTGGATACGCTCCTTGATCCGGGCGATATTGACGATACATTCACGGATCACCGCACCGGAGATTTCAGGATCCTGGTCATCCTCCTCGGCCTCATGCCTGGCACCACCGGCAGCCGCCCGCATCTCCCGGTCAAGTTCCTGTTCCGCCTCGATCAGGGTGCTGGCGATCTGGAGCAGGGTGCTGTCCTCGACCGGCCGGGTACCGTCCGACAGCTCGGTCAGTACCCTGCCCTGGTGGCCGACGCTTTCCTTGAGGTCTTCCAGGCCCAGCATGCCGAGGGTGTCAGCAACCTTGGCAAGGATTTCGGTCTGTTGCGCCAGGTCCTGTGGGTCGGAACCTTCCAGGCGGACATGGATATCCAGGGCATCCTTGACCCGGGCGATGTCCTCCTTGATGGCGGAGGAAACCGTTTCCATCAGACTCCGGTTGGGACCGGTCAATGACCGTTCCACCGCCTCGACCCGCTCACTGTCAGGCAGGAATTCCTCGAGACCAAAGCTCTCACGGATACGTTGTACCCGTTCACCCTCACTCCGTGCCCGACCAACGTAATACAGGAGGGTATTCAGCAGTTCGTCCGGGGCATCCTCACGGAAGGCGTTCTCGCCTTCCATGGCCAGACGCTTGACCTCCCGGTCGAGCCGTCCGACCCGTTGCTTGAGGGAGACATCTGCTTCGATACCGCCATCAAGCAGTGCCTCGAACACCCCGCCCGCGACCCACCAGAGCTGGAACACCGGGGGGGTCTCGGAAGCTTCTTCGAGCTTTTCCGAAATCTTTGACAGGGCCTTGAGGAATTTTGGCTTGTTGTCGTTGCGATACCAGCCCAGCAGAGCACGCTGAAATTTCGGGCGCAACTTGCGTGCGACGGCCTGGGCATCTCCGACTGCTTCGCCGGTTCGCTCGACGGGTTCGACTGCCTGCCTGCGCTGGGAAATGTCCCGGGCAAAGACGTCGCTTTCGGACAGCAGGGGTCGCCCCTGAGCGGAGCGCATGTCGTTGATCAGTGAAAGCAGAGCCAGGGGGACGTCCTCCTGACCGCCAACGATACGCTCAAGGTAATCGGGCAGTTGAATCAGGCCCCGGGTAAGGACTTCAAGCGCGGGTTCGGTGTCCTGCACCGCACCGTCTGCAACGGCCTGTGCAAGCGCTTCCATTTCTTCCGCCAGCATCGCACCACCGCGGACTTCAACCATCCGCAGCGTCCCGTGGGTCTGACGGACGCTCCGCAGGCAATCCTCGAGGCCTTCGGAATCGTCATCCTCGACGTAGCGTTCGAGCCCCTGGCGGGCACTCTCCAGCGTACTGTCCAGGGCACCCTTGATCCAGAGCAGCGAATCGGAAGCAGCCTGTGTCATCTACCCTCACCCCGGTGTCCGGCAAGTCAGCATGGGCATCCCAGCCGGGTGCCCCACCCCCACCTGCTTCACTCTACCCGTTCCGAGGCCTGACGCCGTTCGCGCTCAGTTTCCTCGTCGGAGCTGTCCTCTTCCGGCCACTCGATCTCTTCGACCGTTTCCTCGGAAAAGGCCTCCTCATCGACTCGGTCCTGTTCGCCCAGCTCCGGCAGGCCTTCCACCTCACCAAGCTCTTCCAGACCCTCATCCCCGGCAGTCGCCTGATCACCAGTGCCGGTCGATTCGTCGGTTTCCGACCAGACGTCCTCGAAGGATTCCAGATCACCTTCCCCGGAGCCCCCGGAAGCATCCTCGATCGCGTCCGAGGTCATGACCACGGTCCGATCCTGCTCCTTGCCGGGCAGCTTGAAGCCGGCAACGGATTTCCGCAGCTCGGTGGCCAGCGACGCCAGCTTGCCGACATTCTCGGCCGTGGCCGTAGTGCCTTCGTGAGTCTGTGAGGTGATTTCCTGAATCACCTGCATGGTGCGGGACACATCGGCGGCGGCCTTCGCCTGCTGTCGGGCCGCGCCGGAGATGCTCTGAATAAGGGTCGCGATATGGTTGGACACCTTCTCGATTTCATCCAGGGCTTCACCCGCGTTCTCGGCCAGTTGTGCCCCGCTCACCACACCGGAGGTGCTTTCCTCCATGGAAATCACCGCTTCGTTGGTGTCGGTCTGAATCGTCTTCACCAGGGCTTCGATCTGCCGGGTCGCGTTACCGGAACGTTCCGCGAGTCGCTGGACTTCGTCCGCCACCACCGCAAAACCCCGACCCTGCTCACCGGCGGCGGATGCCTGAATTGCCGCGTTCAGCGCCAGGATGTTGGTCTGTTCGGCAATGTCATTGATGAGCTCCACGATATCGCCGATCTCCTGGGAGCTCTCACCCAGTCGCTTGATTCGCTTCGAGGTTTCCTGAATGGTTTCGCGGATGCTGTTCATCCCGTCGATGGTTCGACGCACCGCGTCACCGCCCTTGTGCGCGATCTCCACCGACTGCTGCGCCACCTTGGTGGAACGTTCGGCGTTCTCGGAGACCTGCTCAATGGATTCGGCCATTTCCTGAATCTGGCGGCTGGCTGACGAGATTTCCGCACTCTGGTGCTCGGAAGATTCCGCCAGATGGGAGGTGGTGGCACGGGTCTGCTGGGCGGTGGCATCCACCCGCACCGCCGTGTCGTTGATCGTGACTACCAGGTCGCGCAGGGCCTCGACCGCATAGTTGATCGAGTCGGCAATCGCGCCGGTAATGTCTTCCGTCACCGAGACCTGCACCGTCAGGTCACCATCCGCCAGACTGCCGAGCTCATCCAGAAGCCGGAGAATGGCCTCCTGGTTGCGTTCGTTCTGTTCAAGCTGCAGCGCCGCCGCCTTGCGGGTATCGGCTGTCAGTACATAGACGTAAACAAGCAGACCGAGAATGAAGAGAGCAGCGCCCCCGAAAATGTAGCCATAGGTGGCGGAAAAGAGGCGGTCATCCATGGCCGACTGATAACTCGACTCCACGCCACGGGTGGCTGACAAGAGCGCATCACTCCGTTCTGAAATCATCTGATTGGCTTCATGGAGCGAGACAAGATCGCCTCTCCGTGCATGCAGGGACTGCACGGCATTGTCTACCTGCCCAAAGTAGCGATCCACCTCGCGCAGTTGATCCCGCAGCGCCTCACTTCCAAGCGCGGAAATGCCCAGGTCATCATCCCCGTCATAAAAGCCACGGATGATACGGGCGAACATGTCGTTGTCATCGCTGATCTGGGTAGCGGCGACCCTGGGCTCACCGACGCCTTCAACCAGGGAGCTGCCCCATTGCTGAATCTGGGGTGCCAGCTGAGCCAGCCGGCCGACGTAAAAGACATTTGTGGGAGACACACCGGCCTCCAGCATCATGTCCCCCAGCTCCTCGATTTCGGCGTTGACCGATTCCACCGCCGATTCGAGATTGCCCAACTGCTCATGAGACCGGAGTATGTCGTCCCGCTCATCCAGGATGAGCTGGACGGCATCACGAACCTCATTCCAGTCTTCCTGCACGGTGCGCAATTCGCGCTGAACAGTGCTGGGCCCCTCCGGCATCATGGTTGCCGGATTGCCGCGGCGCATCCGATCCAGGCCGGTATCGAACTGCTCGCGATCACTGAACAGCTGACCAAAGGCCTCGTCATTGCCCTGCAGGGCAAGCTGAGAATGATTGGCCACACTCTGTGAAAGCACCATCTGGGATGAGATGTAGCCGAGAAACTCCTCGTCGTGACTCGCCCGCTGGGTGACGAAAAAGAAGTTCACGATTGCCGCGGCCAGCAAGGCCAGCACGACGACAATCAGTACGTAGAGAAGCTTGTTCGATGTGGTACCGGGGGACTTAGCCATGGGTCATCACCTGGTCTCGTCTAAACTCTCGGGATACGCGCCAACAGCATGCGGGCATGGATGCGCATCCTCATTCCGCCGCCTGCAGAAACAGCTGACTTTCAACAAGGTCCCGCACATTCAGGACCGCCCAATACTCCTTGCCGCGGCGAAACCCGCCCTTAAGAAACGGCTGAAACTCCGAATTCATGTCCGGTGACTCGTTCACTGCCTCACCGGGCTGAAACCGCCGGAAGCCGCGCACCTCATCCACCAGCAAACCGGCCGGAATCTCGGGATGCTGGACCGCAAGTACTCGAGTCGCCCGCCCCCTCGGGGTGGGCTCCCCGCCTGCGAGTTCATTGAGGTCAACGACGGACAACAATTGCCCCCGCACGTTTGCGAGGCCCTTCAACCAGCTCCTGGCACCCGGCACGGTAGCCAGGTCGGGACAGGGCAGCACCTCCCGAATTTCATCTCGCGCGACCAGAAAGTGCTGCGAACCCAGGAGAAAACCCACGCCGACCCACTCTTCCTCGGACTCGAGCGCGACTTCCTGCTGACGCCCTGCCGCAGCCCGCCGACAGCGGCGGTCGAGCTCCTGGAGGAGTTCGAAGGGCTGGCCGGCGAGTCCGGAAAGTGTGGCACCTTCAGCCATGATTTATGCCTTCTCCATCGCCTCTTTGACCTTGGCCACCAGGGTCTCTTCCTTGACCGGCTTGACCAGATAGGCGATCGCCCCCTGGCGCATGCCCCAGATCTTGTCCGTTTCCTGATCCTTGGTGGTCAGAATCACCACCGGAATATCCTGGGTCTCGGAGTCCTTTGCCAGCTGACGGGTCGCCTGGAATCCGCTCATTCCGGGCATGACAACGTCCATGACAATGACATCGGGCTTGCTGTCCTTGGCCACCTTGAGGCCCTCTTCCCCGCTTTCCGAGGTAAGCACGTCGAAACCCGCCTTCTCCAGCTGGCCCTTGAATACATGCAGTTCGGTGGGGGAGTCATCAACAATCAACACCGTCGCCATCTGTCACTTCCTCCGTCAATTCAGTCAGATTATGGAATACAGTCAGCACGCAAGCTCTGCGCGGATCATCACGCCGTTCCCTTCACGTGCTTTTCTATCGCCCCCAGTAACTCATCACGTGTGAATGGTTTTGTAAGATACTCCTCGGAGCCCACGATCCTCCCCCGGGCCCGGTCGAAGAGGCCATCCTTGCTCGACAGCATGATGACCGGGGTGTCCCGAAAATTGCTGTTGCGCTTGATCAGCGCACAGGTCTGATAGCCATCCAGCCGAGGCATCATGATGTCCACGAACACGATATTCGGCGCGGTCTCGGCGATCATTGACAGGGCCTCGAAACCATCCACCGCCGTCAGTACTTCGCACCCCTCCTTCTTGAGCAGAGTCTCGGCCGTACGCCGGATGGTCTTGCTGTCGTCGATGACGAGGACTTTCAGCCCCTTCAGATCGCTGTCATTCGCCACCGGAACCTCCATCGTTGCGCGATGCATGAACCTACCCCGGGGTGTGCGGGGCAGGAATTACCCCGGCGACAGTACCAACGCGGCTTGTAGCCTGAAACTCTCTCACGCCCGGCATGCCTCTCCCCGCAGATCACTCTACGACATTTCTGGCCGAAAAATCTCCGGGAGCGGGCTTCGGCCCGCCAGATACTGCCCGAAGAGTAATCCCCGACTGCATATTATCGCGTTCTATCATAATATTAGAACATAATCTACGAAATTTCCTTGAGGTGGGCGCCGGAACTCCCCGTAGTGCAAGCCTTAGCGGCAAGGCCCACCCCGGACCCGACACTCTGCAGGGGCGCAATCATCATGCCTGAACACACTCCACGGGTGGGCGTCGTCATGGATCCGATCGCCTCGATCACCCCCTACAAGGACACCACCCTGGCGATGATGCTCGAAATCCGCCGGCGGGGCTGGGATCTGCGCTACATGACCCTCGAGGACATCTACCTCGACAGCGGACGGGCCATGGGGCGGCACCGGGCGCTGGAAGTCTTCGATGACGATCATGACTGGTTCCGGCTCGGAGAGGCGCAGACCGGCGACCTTGGCGAGCTGGACGTCATCCTGATGCGCAAGGACCCGCCCTTCGACATGGAATACATCTATGCAACCTACATTCTGGAACGGGCGGAAGCGCAAGGCACGGAAGTGGTCAACCGCCCGCGCGCCCTCCGGGACGTCAGCGAGAAGGTCTACACCGCCTGGTTCCCGGACTGCTGCCCCGCGACCCGTATTGACCGGTCCCGCGAACGCCTGCGCGCCTTCATCGCGGAACTGGGACACGCCGTCCTCAAGCCACTCGACGGCATGGGCGGGCGGGAAATCTATGTGGTCCGGGATGGCGATCCCAATACCAGCGTGATCCTGGACCACCTCACCGAAGACGGGAACCGATTCGCGCTGGCCCAGCAGTATCTGCCGGAAATCAGCGAGGGGGATCGGCGCATCCTGCTGGTGGATGGCGAGCCGGTCCCGGGGGCACTGGCCCGGATTCCGGCCAAGGGCGAAACACGGGGCAATCTGGCAGCCGGAGGACGTGGCGAGGGCAGCGCATTGAGCGAGCGGGATCACTGGCTCTGCCAGCGGATCGGCCCGGTAATGCGCGAGAAGGGCCTGCGCTTCGTCGGCCTCGATGTGATCGGTGACTATGTCACCGAAATCAACGTGACCAGTCCGACCTGTGTCCGCGAACTGGACCAGATCTTCGGCCTGAACATCAGTGCCAGCCTGATGGACGCGATCGCCGCCGGGCAGGGGTGGCAATGAACCGGCCACGGCGCCCATGGCCCGGCCCGGTCCTGCTGCTCCTGCTGGCCTGCACTGCCTGCGAACCGGCCTCCCGGGACACTCATGACAGCCATTTCTACGCTGTGGGGACCCGGGTAGAGCTGACCCTGCGCCTCACGGAACAGGATTTCGAGCGAGCCGAGACGGCGGTGCGCGAGCAGTTCGAAGAGGCCCACCGGGGCTGGGATGGCTGGGGTGGCGGCGCCCTGGGCCGCATGAACCTGGCCCTGGAGACCGCAGACACCGCCGCCGTGCCCCCGGAACTTGAAGCCGGTCTGGCACGGGCACTGGAGCTGGCTCGCCTCAGCGATGGGCAGTTCCACCCCGGCATCGGGGCCCTAACCGAAACCTGGGGCTTTCATCGCGCCCCCTGGCCGGATCTGGC
>SLND01000028.1 GCA_007133205.1 Natronospiraceae bacterium
AAGGCGAAGCTCTGGGCCGGGGCCTGGAAGAGCTGATTCAGGGTCGGCGCGCGGAAGCCCTCGCCGTAGGAACCACGCAGGATGAAGGCATCCGTGGGCTGCCAGCGACCGGAGATCTTGCCCGACAGGTTGGTACCGAAGTCACTGTAATCGTCGTGACGCAGGGCGAAGTCGAACTCGACGGTGTCGGTCACCGGGAGACTGGCCTCGCCGAAGACCGCCCAGACGTCCCGCTCACCACCGGCGGAACCGCCAGCCGTGCCGAGCACGTTGCCCGCTTCGGCCTGGGCCGAAGTGACGTCGTAGTAGGACTGCTCGAAATACTCGGTACCGACGAAGAACTGCATCGGCCCTGCCGCGGTCAGCTCGGGCCCATCCAGCTGCGCACCGAAGTCGACCCGGTCATAGATGGCTTCCGAATGACGGCTGGTGTTTTCCCGCATGTCATCGACGAGACCACCGAACTGCTCCTGGTCGGGATGACGCGGATCCCAGCCGGCCTCCGCGGCGGCATCCAGGCCCATCTGATTGACATAGCCGGTGCCGAATTCATGCATGTTGACCCGGTTGTGGTGATAACCGGCCTCCCACTCGGCATCGAAGTGGAAGCCTTCGAGCCCGACATTGACATCAGTCATGTAGTTGAACTGATGGGTATCCCGGGACGGGCCGGTCATGTCGAAGCGGTACCAGATCTGGTCACCCGGGTTGACCTCCTGCAGGGTAACCGTCGTTTCTTCGCCATCCACGTTCTCGGCGGTAATTTCTTCCTCAGTCAGCGGGGGACCGCCCCAGGGAAAGCCGGCTGCCGCGGGCGCGTAACGACCGAAGCTCTCATTGCGGTTATGGGTACCGCGGGCGAACAGATTGAGATCGGGATTGATCTCGTAGCTGGAATCGAAGAACAGCGTGGTCCGCTCCACATCCGCGGTCTCGGCCGCACTCTGGGTGAAGTCATAGACACAGACCGGATCACCGAGTCGGTCGTACTGCTGGGCATAGTGGCCGTCACCGTAGACACTGCAGTCGTCACCCTCGGCGAGGAAGGACGAAAGACTGAAATCCTGCATCGACAGGACGTTCCGGGAAGCAATACTGACACCATCGGTGTCAAAGAAATCCGGCAGACCGGTCGGCGTGTCCCAACCGGTCTCTCCGGGGGTATTCAGGTCCGGCTGCGGATCATTGAGATCCGTGAAGGCCAGATAGTCCCGGTCGCGGGAGAAGATGATGTCGGTGTAGTCGTACTCCAGAGCGTAGGTCATGTGACCGCGCGGACCGGAGACGCCACCCACCAGGCTGTACTGTTCCTTCTCGGCACCGCCTTCCTGGGTGTCGGTCAGGCGTACATTGGCCTCGGCACCCTCGAAGTCGGAACGCAGGATAATGTTGATCACGCCCCCGATGGCGTCGGAACCGTAGATCGCCGAGGCGCCGTCAGAGAGAATCTCGATCCGCTCCACCGCCGCGAAGGGCAGGGTGTTGAGGTCGTTCACGTCGCCATCCAGCACGGGGGAACCGGGCATACGGCGACCATTGAGCAGCACCAGGGTCCGGTTGGCCCCCAGGCCACGCATGCTCACCATGGCGGTACCCTGCGCCGTGGTACCCGACTGCTCACGGAAGGAACCTGCGGTGTTGAACGTGGTGTTGCGAAGCACGTCGGCCACGCTCTGGAAACCGGTGGCATCGATATCGTCCCGATCGATGGTCACCACCGGAGTGGCCCCCTCGATCATGGTCCGACTGATGCGGGTACCGGTTACCTGTACGCGCTCAAGCTCGCGCGCCTCCTCGTCGTTCCCGTCCTGGGCGATCGCCGCAGGCGCGGTAAGAGCGGCAGTCAGCCCGCCGGCCATCGCCAGCCGGACCGAATTGCGCAAAACATTGTTCGATGACATCGAAACACCCTCCTGATTTTTTCCGTTGTTTTCCGGTAACCCGACCGACTTGGGGTGGCCGCCGGGCCCGAAACCTCAAGAAACCGCGTTCACCTGCCGAACGCTCTCGCCTTGAGCGATATCGCAGGCAAGCCAGAATGCTCCTGCTGGTCGAGGATCATAGCAAAAAAGCCACAGGTGTGAAGGGGGTTGTATGGGAATTTCCACAACCCCCCGGGCGACCCCACGTAAGTGTTTGAAAAAAAAAGAATAAACGGGGCAAAAAAAATTGTATTATCTGCGCCACAAGCGCCATCTCGCGCGGATTTGTCGGTCTGATACAACACTTCGGGCCCGTTCCTGCGCAGTGAATCGGGCCGGTGACTCCCTGCGGCGGCAAGAGCAGACGGCACCCGCCGCGCCAGGTCTTATCCGCCCGGCCCGGCGGACGCCCGGCGCCATTGCAGGCAGACAGCCTGCCCCAGCAGCACCTGCTCGCCTTCGCGCGACTCGTGCAGCGGATGCTCATGCACCACTTCCAGACCACAATCCGCAAGTCGTTGCAGGATTTCCGCGCGTGCCCTGGTGGAATGGGCGCAGGCAAGCAGGTCTTCGGACCTTTGCCGGGTGGCCTCGAGATCCCGATGCAGGCCATCCAGTCCTGCGCCGCCCCCTGGACGCTCCACGGGATCGCGATGGCCAGAGCTTATTTCATGGTGGACCTGACGCAGTACCGAGAGGCTGTGCTGGATCAGATAAGGGTCGCGCATGCCGGCGGC
>SLND01000193.1 GCA_007133205.1 Natronospiraceae bacterium
CTGATCTCGGCCTTCGTGGTCATCGGCATCAACTGGGAGGTGATCCCGGAGATGCTGCGCACCATCGTGGTGTCCGCCTTCAACCCGCATGAAGCCACCGGTGCCTTTGTCGGCGGCGCGATCGGCTCGGTGCTGCTGATCGGCATGCAGCGTGCGCTGTTCTCCTCGGAGGCCGGCCAGGGTTCGGCGCCGATTGCCTACGCGGCGGCGCGGACACGTGAACCGGTGCGCGAGGGCATCGTCGGTGCCATGGGCCCGTTCATTGACACCATCGTGGTCTGCACCCTGACCGCCCTGGTGATTCTCTCCAGCGGGGTCTGGGAACGTTCCGCGGAAGTGACCTTCGAGGATCCGCCGCAGATCAGCGAGGTCGAGGACGGGATCTGGCAGCTTGCAGACCGCGAGTTCCCGCTCGAGCGCCTGGATGAAGAGGCCCAGGAACACTGGATGGGAGACGAAAACGTCTTCATGATCCTGACCGCGCACGAGGATGATCGGCGCCAGAACATCCATCACCGGGTCTATGGCGAACTCGAGGAACAGGACGACGGCCAGTTCATGATCCACTGGCGCAGCTTCGAGTCCGACGTGGAACCGCAACACACCGATTACGGCATCTACGTCGAGTACGGCGGGGCGACACTGACGGCCCTGGCCTTTGACGAGGCGATTCCGGGACTGGGCATGTGGATGGTGACTCTGGCGGTCTGGCTGTTCGCCATCTCCACCATGCTCGCCTGGAGCTACTACGGTGAACAGGGCGTGGTCTTCCTGTTCGGCGAACGCGGGGTGTTGCCCTACAAGTTCATCTTCTGTTTCGCCATCATCGTGGCCACCCTGGGTCTGCTGGAGACCGAGGAGGAGATCAACAACTTCTCGGTGATCGGCACCGGGGTGATGCTCTGGGCCAACATCCCGATCATGCTCTTCTTCGGCTGGCAGGCGATGAAGGCCTACAAGGACTACATCCGCCGTCTCAAATCCGGTGAGATCAAGCGTTCGGAGAATCCGCCGAGCGCACGTGACATCTTCATCGGGGACCGCTTCGACAAGTAGTCCACTGGCTGAATGAAGACCTGATCAAGGCCGGATGCATCGCATCCGGCCTTTTTTTGTTCAAGGTCTTCACGTTTTGAACATCGAAGTAATGGGTCGATCAGCCTCAGGCTTCGGCGATTGCCTCTATCGCCTCGACCACGGCGACATCGCCCTCGCTGCGCCAGCGGATGTCGTAACACTCCAGGCGCATGCCGTAGCTGCGTTTCTCGCCGGCCTGGTAGGCCGGGCGCGGATCCTGGGCAAGGACCTGGCTGATGAGGGACCGCAACTCGGGATCCAGGGATTGCAGTTGCCGCTCGGCCTGCGGGCTGAAACGAACCTCCAGGCGACTCCGGGGTGCTTCGCCACCGAGACCGCCCCTGGCCGCCTCGGGGGCATCCGTCCAGGGCAGGTAGGGCTTGATGTCGAGCACCGGGGTGCCATCGAGAAAATCCCCGCCGCGGACATGGATTCGCGCCGGCGGACCCGGCTCGACCCTGTCCAGGGCGACGGCGGACAGGCCGATCGGATTGGGCCGGAAGGGAGAACGGGTAGCATAGACGCCGGTGCGGCGATTGCCGCCAAGTCGTGGCGGACGCACGGTCGGGCGCCAGTCCGCAACCTGATCGAACAGGAAGATCACCCAAAGGTGTGAGTATTCCTCCAGTCCCCGCAGGGATTCGGGCGGGGCGAATTCCGGGGCCAGCTCGATGATCGCGCGTGCGGCGGGGACGAGACCGGATTGACGCGGGACGCCGAACTTCTGCGGATAGCAGGAGCGGATCTGGCCGATTGGTGTCATGACAGGATCATTCGCGGGGTCATCAGGATCTCCGGGAATACGGACGTGACTCACGGCTGCAACAGTATGCCAGTGCCGGTAGTCGGGTGAGAGTTGCTCGGGTATGGTTTGGCTCCTGATTCCGCGCTTGCCTCACCAACACAGGAAAGGACATGAGCCGATTCGAAGGCAGAGAGGATTTCCGGCACGACGAACGTGAATGTCTGGGTGTGCTCGTGACCAACCTCGGCACGCCGGAGGCACCGACCGCCGGTGCTCTTCGCCGTTATCTCGGGCAGTTTCTTGCCGACCCGCGGGTGGTGGAACTGCCACGTCCGTTATGGCGCCTGATCCTGCACGGGATCGTACTGCGGACACGCCCCCGTGAGTCGGCCAAGGCCTACGCCAAGATCTGGACCGGAGAGGGCTCTCCCCTGCTGACCGGGACGCGGGCGCTCGCCGAGGGCTTGCAGGCCGACCTGGAACAGCAACTGAGCGGACCGGTACGGGTGGAAATGGCCATGCGTTACGGCCGGCCCGACATTCCATCGGCCCTGCGCCGTCTGCGTGATGCCGGCGCGCGCCGCCTGCTGCTGCTGCCGCTCTATCCCCAGTATGCCTCCTCCACCACCGGCTCCACCTGGGAGGCGGTGACCGGAACACTCTCAGGCTGGCGGTGGATACCGGAATTTCGCATGGTCGCTTCCTATCACGAGGAGGCCACCTATATCAGCGCGCTGGCCGACAGCATCCGCCGGCACTGGGAACGACATGGACGGGGCGAACGCCTGATGTTTTCCTTTCACGGCATTCCGCGCTACAC
>SLND01000079.1 GCA_007133205.1 Natronospiraceae bacterium
GCGGGTGTCCGTTTGAATTCGAGGACCTGTTCCCCTCCGATCCGGATGGCGATGCCGACCTCGATCACCAGGCCGCTTCCTGGGTAATTGCCCAGCAGGACCTGGACAGCAATGAACTCGACCGCGAGCCGGACGCCGATGTGCTGACCGAGCCGGGCAGTCCCCGCGTTCACGAGGGCATCGTTTATGTCACCGACCAGAGCAATAACCGGGTGGCGGCCTGGAACGGCATTCCGGACACGGACAATGTGCCGGCTGATTTCGTGCTCGGCCAGACGGCCATGACCGACGGCGATGCCGGCTTCGGCGCCGGGGGCATGACCACGCCGATCGACCTGGAAGTGGCCAATCGTGGCCTGGCCCTGGCGGATTTCGGCAACAGCCGGGTGATGCTCTGGGATGCCCCGCCGGAATCCGGACCACAGGATGCCGACGGTGTCCTCGGCGCGCCCTCGCCGGACGACGGCCCGGTGGTCGCCTGCACCCCGGAGAACTTCGACGGGCCCTGGGGTATTGCCTTTGCCGGCAGCCGGGTACTGGTGTCCGATTTCAACCACCATCGCATCCTGGTCTGGGATGACTGGCCGGAGAGTGACGGCCAGCGGGCCGATTCGGTCCTCGGTCAGGAGAACCGGGATACCTGTTTCGAGAACCGGGATACGGGCCTGCCGGGTGCCGATACCCTGGCCAGTCCCGCCGGACTGTGGTCGGACGGCGAGCGTCTGGCGGTGGCTGATCGCGGCAACCACCGTGTGCTGCTCTGGGACGAGTTTCCGGAGGATGGCGAGGCTGCCGATCGAGTGCTGGGGCAGCCGGACATGGAAGGCAATCTCATCAATGCCGATGGCATTGAACGGGGCTTCAATGCCCCGGTGGATGTCCATTATGACGGCGATCGGCTGTTCGTGGCGGATCGCGAGAACCACCGGGTGCTGATCTGGGACGGCTGGCCGGATGAAGATCAGCAGCAGGCCGACTCCGTCCTCGGCCAGCCGGATCTGGAGTCCAGCGTGCAGAACAACACCGGCGATGACAGTGCGGTCAACGCCCGCAGTCTCGCCTCGCCCACCGGGATCTGGTCCGACGGCGAGCGCATTCTGGTCGCCGACCGCGACAATGACCGGGTGCTTATCTACGAGGTCCCGGAGGAAGACGACGAAGACGATGATGACAATGACGAGGATGGCCCCGGTGATCCCGAATAGGCCGGAGCTGCGAGTTGATCATGCCTCCTGCCCTTTTCACCGCCATGCAGTGACTGTTCCTCATGGATGAAGCAGACCGCAGTGACAGTGACGGGGAAGAGAAAATCCCGGTCGGCATAAGCAGTTGCCTGCTCGGCGAGGAAGTGCGTTACAACGGCGGGCACAAGCTGGATCGTTATATCCGGCAGGTGCTGGGGCAGTACTTCAAGTTCATTCCCGTCTGTCCCGAAGTGGCCATCGGCCTCGGCGTGCCGCGTCCGCCCATCCGCCTGGTCGGAGATCCCGATGCGCCGCGGGCGGTGGATGTGACCGACCCCGACCGCGATGTGACCGAGGATCTTGCCGCCCATGGCCGGCGGATGGCCGGTGAACTCAGTGGCATATCCGCTTATCTTTTCAAGAGCCGTTCACCCAGTTGCGGCATGGAGCGGGTCAAGGTTTATGGTGACAAGGGCGCGCCCGCAGGCAAGGGGCAGGGCATCTATGCGCGCGAGATCATGCGCGCCAATCCCCTGCTGCCGGTGGAGGAAGAGGGACGCCTGAATGACCCGCTGCTGCGTGACAATTTTCTCCTGCGCGTCCATGTCTATGACCGCTGGCGGCGGATGATTGCCAGGGGAGTGACGCCCGGGGCGCTGGTGGAATTTCACAGCCGCAACAAGTTCCTGATCCTGGCCCATGACCAGCAGCGCTATCGGCGTCTGGGGCGGATCGTCGCGAACGCAGGCGGTGGCGATATCGAGGCTGTCGCGGCTGACTACATCAGCCTGTTGATGGAGGCACTGCGGAAACCGGCCTCACGCCGAAACCAGGCGAATGCCCTGATGCACCTGGCCGGGTATTTCAAGAAGCTGCTGGATTCCGGTGACCGCCAGGAACTGGCGGACAGTATCGAGGCCTACCGCCGTGGCGAGCGGCCCCTGCTGGTACCCCTGACCCTGTTGCGGCACCACCTGCGCCGTCATCCCGATGCCTATGTCGAGGCCCAGCGTTATCTCGAGCCCTTTCCCCGGGAGCTGGGCGGCATTGATCGCTGAGGCAGCATCACCGCCAATGGCGGGCTCAGTCGCCGCTCACATGTCGAATTCGATCCGCAGTCCCAGGCTCGCATTAGGCGCCAGGCCATCCAGATCCCGGGCCCGGGCCTGGACCGCGAAGCGTTCGCCGAAGTAGAAGGACAGGCCCACGTCGCCACTCCACTCACTGTCGCCCTCGGTCGAGCCCTGGGGACGGGTATACACCACGGCAAGATCCGTCTCGATGCCGTCGGTCACGCGCCAGCGAAAGCCGTAGCGGCCCCGCAGGAAGGTCCCGTCGTCGCGTTCCAGCTCGTCATCGGACCAGTCATCGCGCACGAAGCCGGCGCCGATGTACCAGGAGGTGCGCGGGGTGTAGTTTTCCTGAAAGCCGAAACTCA
>SLND01000180.1 GCA_007133205.1 Natronospiraceae bacterium
GTCATTGCGCATGGCATAAAGATCATCCGAGCCGGATTCGACATGGTCCCAGGCGTGCAGGCCCACCATGCGTACCCGCATGTCGACGTCACTGGCCGCGAAGGCGGCATTGGCTGCCGCCATGGCATTGCGCAATTCCAGGCGGGTGCTTTCCTCGCCGCCCAGGTCCGCCTCGGCCTGCGGGGTATAGAGCACCAGCACGTCGACTACCGCGGCGGCATCCGCCGCAGCGCTCTGCAGGGATTCGGCCTCGGCGGGGGACAGACTGAAGCCGTGGGTGTGGGGTGTGTCCTTTACCTGACAGGCTTTCTCCGGCAGAACATCGGGATCAATCCAGCTCAGTTCATGGCCGCCGCGTCCGTCCGGGCGCAAGCGGTGTCGGCCTTCGCGGGTGGAAAACTGTCCGACCACACGATCACCAACGGCGGTAAAGACACCGGTGCCGACCCGTTCGCCGTCGCGGTCAAGCAGATGCCCGTGCCAGTTGCGCTCACCCGCGGCCGGGGATTCGCTCGCCGTGGTCACGGCCTTGAGTTCTTCTCCATCCGGCAGGCGCAGGTGCATCTTCCCCGCCTCCAGCAGATGTGGAGAGACCTGCATCTGGCGGCTTTCCCCCGGTGCCCAGCTGTCGTCTTCGGTCTGGCCGGACAGCTCGGCCCAGCGCGCCGGACGGTCCTGGGATGCCGGTTCGATGAAATGCTCCCCGGCGAAGGCGCCCGGACTGGCCCAGACACTGGTCGAGAAACAGGCTGCCAGCAACAGCGGCGCCAGGATGAGTACCTGACGGCGAAGTGTTGCCCCGTGACTCAGGCGTTCATCGGGATTGACGGTTGCGTTCTTCTTCACTCTGTTCCTCATTCTCGTCCGGGTCAGGTGGTTTGATCGGTGTTGCGGGGGGCGGCAGGCGATCGCTATCAATCGCTATCAGCCGGCCTTCGCCGCCTTCGGTCCGGATGCGATGCCGGTCCCTGTCCAGGGTGAATTGTCCGACCATCCGGTCCCCGGACAGGCTGAGGGTGATGCGACCGCGCGCCTGGTCGTTCTCGTACAGGCGGCCTCGCAGGGCCCCGTCCCGGTCTGAAGGCACGGCATCCGCCTCGAAGGCGAACAGGCGCCCGTCCGGTGTCCGGAAGAAGGCGTCGACGCGCTCGCCGGTACTCACTGCCCGCAGCCCTTCCAGGTCAACGGCCAGCTCCCAGACGGCCCTGGCCGCCGTATCCCGGTCTTCGTCCAGGGGCAGTTCATCTCCGCTGTGCAGCAGTGCCCGGGTTGCCTGGTCTGATTCCGGGTTTCGTTCATGACCACAGGCAGCCAGAGTGAGAGCAGCGACAAGCAGGCAGAAAAGCCGGGCTGTGGTCATCATCGAATCTCCCGCGGGCCCGTGTATTCAGTAGACCGCATTCAGACAAGTTAATCCCAATCCGGGGGCGGGAACACCCCCCGGATGAGGGCCCCCGAGAGCCGGCGTTCAGCCGCTGTCGAGCAGTCTGCCCACAGTGGTCGGCTCCAGGCCCCTTTCTTTCAGGCCTTCGAGGATCAGAGGCAGGGCGCGGGCGGTGGGCAGTTCCGGATTGTGCATGTGCAGGACGACGATGCTGCCGGGCTCGATGTTTTCAAGAACATGGCCGGCCACTGCCTCCGGCTCGGCCGATTCCTCGGCATCGCCGCTGGCGACGTCGTACTGGATGGTGACCAGGCCCAGCTCTCCGGCAATCTCGCGCACCGTTTCGTCCTCGCGCACGAAGGGCGGACGGAAGAAGCGGGGGAATTCGCCGGTCAGGGCCTTCCCCATCAGTTGGGCATAGCCGATCTGGATTGCGACATCGTCGGCTTCCATGTCCGTCAGGTCGGGGTGGGCATGGGCGTGATTCGCGATCTCGAATCGGGGGTCTTCGTGCAGCTCACGGGTCAGCTCGGGGTGCTCGTACATCCAGCGCCCACCAAGGAAGAGCGTGGCCGGGACTTCGGTCTCCCGCAATTTTTCAAGCAGCGTCTCGTCGAAGCGGTTTTCCGTCCAGCGACTGCAGGCATCAAAGGTAAGCGCCACCCGCTTGCCGGCGCTCTCGGTGTCGGCCTGGCGAATCACCTGTGCCTCAAAAGGTGAAACTTCCGGTGCCGATTCGAAGGCGAGTTCGGGATGATCGGCGTTGAAGGCCTCCAGCACGGCGGAGGGAAATGGCTCTCCCGCCTGGCCCGACAGGGGCAGGAGTAACAGCAATCCAGGCAAACAGCATCGTCGCACGCAGCACCTCGCGATCAGAGTCGATCGGGACAATATACCCCGAAGCGGTCACCGGGGCGGATACCTGCTGGCACAAGCAGTCATCGGTGCGAGACAATGGATAGATAATTCACCATTCATTCGCCATTTAAATGAGGGAGCCAGATCGATGAGCCAGCAGGAATTGCCCGACATGAGCATGGACAGCAACTCGCTGTTCCAGGAAGAAACCTTCACCGATGCCCAGGTGGGCACGATCCGGCGGATGACGCCGATCAAGCGTGACGGCAGTCGGGATGAGGCCCGGGACGTCCGTTATACCGGCTCCACCCAGATCATGAGCTCCGCCGGCCCGCTGCCGCTGAGCTTCGAGATCGAGGCCGA
>SLND01000128.1 GCA_007133205.1 Natronospiraceae bacterium
AACGGCCTGGTACTGGGCAACCTGATCGGCGGCCTGTGGCTGGTGCTGATCTCCTGGTTCCTGCTGTTTCTTGCCCAGAACCAGGGGCGAATGTACGAACTGCGAGAGCGCCTCTCCGGCATTCGTGCTCGTGACCTGGCCGACACCAATCCCCCCATGGTCCCCCCCGAAACGCGTCTCGATGAGTGGTTAAGTGCATACGCCCTGCCGGCCGCCCGGCGCTCGTTCCTGGTCGGCGAAGCCGGACGGCCACTCGGACTGATAACGCTCAGTGACCTGAAAAAGGTTGGGCGCGAGGCCTGGCCCGAAACCCGCATCACCGACGTGATGGTGCCCATGGATCAGCTTGTCACCGTGACTCCGGATACCGGTGCCGAAGAGCTGCTACAACTCATGAGCGAACATGACCTAAACCAGATCCCTGTCATCAAGGATGGCAGGGTCCAGGGCTGGATCGACCGCCAGCGACTGCTGCAGACCATCGAACTTCACATGGAAGCGGATTCGGCACGCGCGTAAACACCAGATTCCGAATCGACATCCAGAGTATAATTGGGACCAAGCCCACCCACATTGCTGGAGACTGGACATGGCAAAGCGGCCCAAGATCGTGATCACTTCAAGTGACATGGAGCGCCTGGAAAGCCTTCTCGACAAGACACCGGACGACGCCTTTCCCGGCAAGGCCGACCTGGAATCCGAGCTGATGCGGGCCGAAGTGGTCGACTCGGGTGAGGTGCCGGCTGATGTGGTGACCATGAACTCCACGGTCCGTTTCTCCGTCGCCGACTCACCCGATATCTTTTCCATGACCCTGGTCTATCCTCACCAGATGGATGGCAGCAATGAGAGGATTTCCATTCTGGCGCCGGTAGGCAGCGCCCTGCTCGGCCTTGCCGAAGGCAATGAAATCGAGTGGCCGCGGCCAGGTGGAGGCAGCATGCGGGTCCGCATCGACAAGGTCTTGCAGCAGCCGGAACGCGCCGCTGAAACCGGGTAGGCTGCACCCATGCTGGGCGTCGTGGCTCAACTCTCAACCGGATGTTCGCGCAACCCGGGGTACAAGACAGCGATGGATACCTCGAGCCCCTGTAAACGACGTACCGGACAGTGTCGTGGTGGGAGTTCGGTAGGTGCGGGCCGGTGGCTCGAGCAACGCCTCGAGCAAGTCTCCATCGCGACCATAGACATCCGCCCAATACTTGGGGGTGCCATTGTCTTCAGCCTCGACGGTCAGGTAAACGATATGCACGGGCACCCGTTGCGATAGTTCAAACCGGGTCTCGGGGCTTTCTTGCTCGAGCTGCTTCATGGCCTCCGTCCACTGTTCGTTGGTCAACAGGCGCCTCGCCAGTTCGTCGGCATCTTCCAGGCGAATGCAGCCGGCACTGAACGTGCGCCGTTCATACTCGAACAGGTGACGCGCCGGCGTGTCGTGAATATAGATGGCCCGGGGATTGGGAAAGAGGAACTGGAGCCGGCCCAGCGGATTCGTACCGCCGGGCGCCTGGCGCAGGCGATACGGGAAATGCCTCCGATCCAGGCTCTCCCAGTCAACCTCTTCCGGGTCGACCTCACGCTCCTCCGCGCCCCACCCCTGGAGCACCGCTATCCGCTCGCGTTCCAGAAAGCCCGGGTCGCGTCTGATAACGGGCAGTTTTTCTTCCACCGCGATGCGGTGCGGCAGATCCCAGACTGGATTCACTGCGATCTGCAACATGTTGGCGGAAAAGGCAGGGGTGGGCTCCCCCGTTCGCCCAACAATCACGCGCTTTTCAAGACGGACCGCCCCATCTTCGACCAGTTGCAGCCGAAACGCCGGCACGTTGACCATCACGTGCATCTCTCCCCGGGCATCGGGCAATCGCCGCAAGCGCTCCATGTTGATGCGAACGCGTCCGATACGCGCAGCCAGTCTCTCATCATTCGGCGCTTCCCTGGCCGTCTCCCGGGCCAACTCCCGCAGGTGCCAGAGGTGGCGTTTCAGATTGCGATAATCGTCATGATTCGGCGCCATGGCCTGCAGCCGGCGTGTCAGTTCACCTTCGTCGAGGGCGGCCGCCAGCGCGTCGATTATCGTTTGCCGTCTTGCCTCGGGGGTCCAGCGCGGAAACAAGGTATGTGGATCGAAGCGACCCGAGTGGAGGTGCGAGACAAGCAGCAGCCAGGCATCGGTGAAAACAAGATCCGCCCTCACCATCTGGGCCGTGGTCAGAGCGTCCGGCGCCGCGCTGACACGCTCGAGCTTCTGCACCACCTCACCCGTCAGGTAGTGATCCGGCTCCAGTCCGTGCAGCCACGCCGTATCACGCAGCGCCGATGCGAGCGTCGCGATCGCCGGACGCGGTCCGGCCTCGTCGAACCAGGCCAGGCGGCCATCACGCTGCGCGTAGAAATCCGCCACTGTCGCGCGCATTTCGACACTGGCCGCCGGCAAGGAAACAGGGTCCGCTACCGAGCCCCCTTGGAGGTCGAAACCCGCATCCGCCACCCCCAGAGGAAGGAGGCTGCATGCCAGGAGACCCGCCCGGAGCAAACGACGGTTCACGGACCTCTCCATGCATGCTGCCACCACCGGTGCAGAAGCAGGATCAA
>SLND01000157.1 GCA_007133205.1 Natronospiraceae bacterium
AGGGCTTTCTCAGGCCTGCATGTGGCCGCGGAGTTTTTTCAGGGCCGAGTTCTCGATCTGGCGGATGCGTTCTGCGGATACACCGTATTCCGCCGCCAGTTCCTGGAGAGTGGTTTTCTCTTCTTCCATCCAGCGGCGATAAACGATGTCCCGGGTGCGTTCGTCGAGCTTTTCAAGCGCGCTGGACAGACGCTGGCTGCCGTCTTCGGCCCAGTCGGAGGACTCGAGCTCACTGGCCGGATCCGAGTCACTGGCCGGCAGGTAGTGTGCCGGCGTGTAGACCGGCTCGTCTTCGGTATCGGCACCGGGGGCCGGATCGAAGGCCACGTCGCGGCCGGACAGGCGGCTTTCCATTTCCAGCACCTGTTCGGGGCTGACCTTCAGGTCCCGGGCAACGTTCTCCACTTCCTCGCGGCTGAACCAGCCAAGGCGATGCTTGGCCTTGCGCAGGTTGAAGAAGAGCTTGCGCTGGGCCTTGGTGGTTGCCACCTTGACGATGCGCCAGTTGCGCAGGATGTATTCGTGGATCTCGGCACGGATCCAGTGGACTGCAAAGGAAATCAGGCGTACCCCGACTTCGGGATCAAAGCGCTTGACCGCCTTCATCAGGCCGACATTGCCTTCCTGGATGAGATCGGCAAAGGGCAGACCATAGCCCTGGTAGCCCCGGGCAACGTGGACCACGAAGCGCAGGTGGGAAAGCACGAGCGTGCGCGCCGCGTCCAGGTCCTCCTGATCACGGTAACGGCGCGCGAGCTGCCGTTCCTCGGCCTCGTCCAGCACCGGAATAGCCTGGACGGCCTGAAGATAGCGCTCCAGGCTGCCGATCGGGCCCGCCAGGGCCAGCTCGGTGTTGCCGTGCCGGGTTTGCAGTGCTTTCTCGGTCATGGTCATTACCCCGGTTGCCTCCCTGTTGGTCACCCACTTCATGTGCCTGTCTGCCATGCGTGGACGATGCCCACGGAGCATTTTAGCACTCACCGCTAGAGAGTGCTAAATCGCGTAAAAGTTCCGTTCCGGCGGGAGCGGCCGGGAAGCAGGGGGTTCAGGCCAGAAGAACGGCCAGGTAATGGTCGATGAGCAGGGCGGCGAATAGCAGAATAAGATAGGTTATTGAAAAACCGAAGGTTTTCATGGGCCAGACACCATCCGGATCGCGCTTGAGGGCGACCGCATAGGCAAGGAAGGCCACCCCGAGAGTCACCGCGCTGAACAGGTAGAGCAGGCCCGACATGCCGGTCAGCCAGGGGAGGATACTCACCAGCAGCAGGAGGATGGTATAGAAGATGATCTGCCAGCCGGTGAAACTGACCCCGTGGGTGACGGGCAGCATGGGCATCTCTACCTTGGCATATTCCGCACGACGGTGGATGGCAAGCGCCCAGAAATGGGGTGGTGTCCAGACGAATATGATCAGGAACAGCAGCAGGGCGTGGGGGTGCACCTCTCCGGTAACCGCGACCCAGCCCAGTACCGGCGGGGCCGCGCCGGCGGCACCCCCGATCACGATGTTCTGGGGCGTGGCACGCTTGAGAAAGACGGTATAGATCACCGCGTATCCGAGCGCCGCGGCGAGGGTGAGGATCGCGGTCAGGGGGTTGACCAGCCACCACAGCACGGCCATCGACAGGGCGACCAGCAGAGTGGCGAAACCGAGTACCTGGGGCGCGCCGAGATGGCCGCTGGGCATGGGCCGGTGCCGGGTGCGGGCCATGCGGGCGTCAATCTTGTGGTCCATGTAATGATTGACCGCCGCAGCCCCTGCCGAAGCCAGGCCAATTCCGAGGGTGCCGAACAGGAAGGCATCCAGGGGAACCGGCCCGGGCACCGCCAGAAGCATGCCGACAATGGCGGTGAACACGATCAGCGCGACCACCTTGGGCTTGCACAGGTCGAGATAGTCCCTGGCGGTCGTGCTCCAGGAGGCATCGGTGCTGGGCATGCTGTTCTTCCCTTCAGGCATCCGGCCGGCCACGATACAGGCTCCACAGCACGGTGACCATCACCAGGGACAGCAGCGCAGCCCCGGCGTTGTGCAGGGTCGCCAGCCACAAAGGTAACTGGAAGATCACGGTGCCGATGCCGATCAGCAGCTGAGCAAGGAGAACTCCGCCAGTGGCAATGGCAAGCCTTCGGGGCATGAGACCCCCGACCCGCCACAGGGCAAGCACCAGCGCCCCTGCGACCACCAGAGTCACGATGGCACCGATCCGATGGGTCTGGTGAATCGCGGTTCTCGCAGCGTTTTCCAGAATACCGTACTCATAGTCCTTGCCCAGTTCCCGCCAGAGCGTGAAGCCTTCACGGAAATCCATTTCCGGCCACCATTCGTCCTGACAGGTCGGGAAATCGGGACAGGCCAGGGCCGCATAGTTGGTGCTTACCCAACCTCCGAGGGCAATCTGGAGCACCACGACGGTGAAGGCGGCCACAGCCAGGCCACGCAGACGGCGCCCCCATTGCCCCACCACAGCCGGGCCCAGGGCCGGCGGCCCCGAATCACGGGTCCTCAGGTATTGGAGCCAGAGCAGACTCAGCGTGGCGAGGCCACCGATGAGATGGGCAAGCACGATGGCCGGCTTGAGCAGCAGGGTGACCGTCCACATGCCGAGCAGGGACTGAAAGATCACCAGCGCAAGCAGAAACATTGGCAATTTGACCGGTTGCCGCGGATCGCGACGATTCCACCAGGCCATGCCGGCCAGGCCAAGAATCATGAGCCCCAGGGCGCCGGCCACATAGCGGTGTGCCATCTCCTTCCAGGCCTTCGCCAGCCAGGCCTCGTCTTCGCGCGCCAGCGGTGTGTCGTCCCATTGCTCGAGAGCGAATTCGATCTCTTCCTCGGTCTGGGGGACGGTGGTCTGGCCATAACAGCCGGGCCAGTCGGGGCAGCCCAGACCCGCATCCGAGAGGCGCACGAAGGCACCGAGGACCACCACAACCAGCGTGAGCAGGGTCGCGGCCAGGCTTATACGATTGAACAGCTGGATTCTTGTCATGGCTGTGGCCCGGATTGGTGGTTTTTGAACATTTATCCGAGGTGATCGTCCGTGCTATCCCACCTGGGAGGCACGCAACAGCAGCTCCAGATCGTCCATCAGACCATTGGGGTCGAATCCCGGGGGATAGGTCATGATCAGGTTGCCCAGAGGGTCAATCAGGTACAGGCGTCCACTGTCACGTGGCTCGGGAATGTCGTCCAGGGCAAGCTGACGGATGAATGCTTCGGCCCGCCGGTCTCCCAGATCGAGTACCCGCAGATCACTGTGCTGGTCGGCATAATAGTCCGGCTCACTCTCTCCCGCCGGCTCGATCAGTACGCGCTGGATCCGACCCATATTGCGACCCATTGCGAGACGGATCTGACGAGTACCCCAAAGGACTTCGCGACACTCCGCCGCACAGGCATCACCCGCCACGTAGAGCAATACCCACCGGTGCTCTTCGAGGACCGGGCTCTGTTCCCGCTCCTCCCGGTCCACCAGCACGTCAAGCTCGGTGTTCTCCAGGCTGACCGGCGGGTCCACCAGGTCGCCGTAATTCGTGGTGTCCTCACCGAGACCCGGTTGCCCCATGAAATACCAGGTCCAGGCGAGGACAAAGGGCCCGATACAGACCGCGAGGACCAGCATGAAGGTCAGGCGTCCGCGCCGTGCACGTTTCTGGCGTTCCCGTTCGTCCATTCAGTCCTCGTCTCTGTCTTCTTCCGAAGATGTCCTGCGCAGATTGACCACGATATAAATGACCAGCAATGCCACCGCGAGTGCCGCCCATTGAAAGGCATAACCCAGATGGCGTTCGGGTGGCAGTGAAACCGGTTGCCAGTCCCGCTTGAATCCCGGCGCCATGTCCGGGTCCATCAGGACCCGCCCGTCATGGACCGCTGCATCGAGCTGGTCTTCCAGCAGGGAAGCCCGCGGATAGTATATGGTCCGCGGCCAGTCACCTTCCGGAGCGGGCGGATCGATCCTGAAACCCGGCCGGGGCAGCCGATCCGTCCGGCCGCCGAGCGTGCGAAGCCCCGCGTCCGGCGGGTCGGCAGGGGCGGCCTCGGCGGGAATCCAGCCCCGATCGACCACCACCAGAGGGCCGCCGTCTTCCGGCTCGAAGGGCGTCCAGACGTGGTACCCGGGCCGGCCGTCCCGCGTCTGACCATCGAGCAGGAATTCCCGCTCCGGGAGAAAGCGGCCATGGAGCTCGACCGGGCTATAGCGGGACAGATCGGCCAGATCCGTGCCACGCCTGACGACCACCGGGTCGCGCTCGCCTGCTTCGAACTGTTCCAGCAGTTCCCGTCTCTCATCCGCACGGGACAACTGCCACAGGGAGAGGGACACAAACAGGCCACAGAGCAGGATGGTCAGCGCGGTAGCCCACCAGGGCGGCTTGAACTGTCGGGACGACGCACTCACAATTGCCGCTCATTTGCGAGGAGACCAGGCATGCGGCTGCTGGTACTGCTGTTCATCATCGCCATCCTGGTGAGTCTCGGGTCTGCCTTCTACACCCTGATCCGGGACAGCGGGAACTCCCGGCGTACCGTCAGGGCGCTCACCTGGCGTATTTCCCTGTCGCTGGTGCTCTTCCTGTTCCTGATGGCCGCCGTCTATTTCGGTCTCATCGAGCCTCGCGACCCCTGGGCCGGGGGCTGAAAAAGCCGCGGCGGTTCCCTCGCCGCAAGCAGGATACTCTGCCCTGGGCCGACAGGGCTCAGATCATGTAGACAAAGATAAACAACAGCACCCAGACCACGTCCACAAAGTGCCAATACCAGGCGGCTGCCTCGAACGCGAAGTGATTGTCCGCGGTGAAATGCCCCTTCAGACATCGGCCCAGCACCACGATCAACATGAGCGTACCCAGTATCACGTGGAGCCCGTGAAAGCCGGTCAGCATGAAGAAGGTGGAGCCGAAAATGCCGGTCTCCAGCCGCAGGTTGTACTCGGTGTAGGCCAGGTAGAACTCGTAGGCCTGGAAACACAGGAACAGCAGACCCAGCGCGACGGTTGCGAACAGGCCCCAGTTCAGCAGCCGACGACGGCCGTCCTTGAGCGCGTGGTGCGCAATGGTCAGGGTGACCCCGGAGGTCAGGAGGATGGCGGTCATGATCGCCGGCAGCCCCCAGGCACCGATGGCACGGAAATCGCCACCGAGCTCACCCGGCCCGTGCGACGGCCAGGTCGCCTCGAAACCTTCCCAAAGCAGCAGACCGGTAAAGAAGTTCGCGCCTTCGCCACCGAGCCACGGCACGGAGAACATCCGGGCGTAGAACAGGGCGCCGAAAAAGGCACCGAAGAAGAAGACCTCGGAGACAATGAACCAGGCCATGCTCTGCCGGAAGCTCTTGTCTTCCAGGGCTCCGAAGGTTCCAGAGACGCTCTCGTTGATTACATCACGGAACCAGCCCCAGACCATGAAAAGGATGATGGCAGCACCGACCAGGGTGACCGGCACCCCCACGTGGCCCATGCCGATCAGCCAGATACTGGCTCCGAGCACGGCCACGAACATGCCGATGGTGCCGACCACCGGCCAGTAGCTCTCATGAGGGACGTAGTAACTTCCTTCCGCCTGCGCCATCGCAGTTTCCCCTTCGCCTGTGAATACTCAAATCCTCTCCGGTCCTGCACAGGGACCTGAGCGTCGTCATTTCATTCCGCTGTCAACAGCGGCTGCCCGTAGAAGGCATAGGAAAGCGTCACGGTACCCAGATTCGATGGAATCTCCGGGTCCACATAAAACAGGACCGGCATGTTCCGGCTTTCCTTTCCATCAAATTGCTGTTCCTCGAAGCAGAAACACTCCACCTTCTGCACGTAGCGGGTAGCTCCGGCCGGTGAAACGCTGGGCACGGCATGTGCTGCCTGGGGTGCCGTCGACTGATTCTGCGCTACATAGTGGGTGGTATACAGCTTCCCGGGATGAACCTCCATGCGAACCTTTTCCGCATCAAACTCCCAGAAACTGCCCTGCTCATGCTGGGCAATGAACTCCACCGTGACCGTACGATCATAATCCGTCTCCAGATTGACCGGTTCCTCAGCAGCCGTGGTCGTGGTGCTGTCACCAATGCCGGTCACTTCGCAGAAAATGTCATACAGGGGCACCAGGGCATAGCCGAACCCGAACATGGCCACCGCGGTAAAACCCAGCTTCACCACCAGGCTGGCATGCCGCGGCCCCTGGGCGTTCGATTCCGCCTGCGGTTGCTGTTCAGTATCAGGCTTTTCCGACATGGTCTCTTTACCCGGTCAGTCAGTAGCGCGCGTCAATCAGAAAGAAAAATCCAACGTAGAACACGAGCACGACCAGTGCGAGCCCAATCGCCCATTTCACCGCCCGCCGCCGTCCCTGGCGGACGTGTTCGGCCTGATCCGGTCCTGGTTCGTATCCGCTCACCGCACCTCCGGTGGCTTGTCAAAGCTGTGATAAGGGGCAGGCGAAGGCAGGGTCCATTCCAGACCATGGGAACCTTCCCAGACCCGATCATCCACCTTGCGGGTGCCACCCCGAATACATCCGATGATCACGGCCACGAAAATCAGCTGTGATATGCCGAAGACGAAGGAACCCAGGCTCGAGACCATGTTCCAGTCGGCGAACTGGACCGGATAATCGGGGATCCGTCGCGGCATCCCGGCCAGACCCACGAAGTGCTGCGGGAAGAAGGTAATGTTCACCGAGATCGCGGTCAGCCAGAAATGGGTCTTGGCCCAGAACTCGTTGTACATGTTGCCCGTCCACTTGGGCAGCCAGTAATAGACCCCGGCCATGATCGCGAATACCGACCCCGGCACCAGCACGTAATGGAAGTGCGCCACCACGAAATAGGAGTCGTGGTACTGGAAGTCTGCCGGCACGATGGCCAGCATCAGACCGGAAAAGCCGCCGATGGTGAACAGGAACAGGAAAGCCAGCGCGAACAGCATCGGGGTTTCAAAGGTCATGGCCCCGCGCCACATGGTGGCCACCCAGTTGAATATCTTCACCCCGGTAGGCACTGCGATCAGCATGGTCGTGAACATGAAGAACAGCAGACCACCGATGGGCATGCCCACTGTGAACATGTGGTGCGCCCAGACGATGAAGGACAGGAAGGCAATGGCCGCGGTGGCATAAACCATGGCCTCGTAGCCAAACAGCCTCTTCCGGCTGAAGGTGGGAATCACCTCGGAGATGATCCCGAAGGCCGGAAGGATCATGATATAGACTTCCGGGTGCCCGAAGAACCAGAAAATGTGCTGGAACAGCACCGGATCCCCGCCACCCGCGGCATCGAAGAAGCTGGTGCCGAAGTACTTGTCGGTGAGCAGCATGGTGACCGCGCCTGCCAGCACCGGCATTACCGCGATCAGCAAGTAGGCGGTAATAAGCCAGGTCCAGATGAAGATCGGCATCTTCAGCAGTCCCATGCCCGGGGCACGCAGGTTCATGATGGTCACGATGATATTCATCGCGCCCATGATCGATGAGATCCCCAGCACGTGAATGGAGAACACCAGGAAGGGGAAGGCATCGCCTGTCTGAAGCACCAGGGGCGGGTAGATGGTCCAGCCACTGGCCGGCGCGCCTCCCGGGAGGAAAAAGGTCATCAGGAGCAGCGTAAAGCCGATCGGCAGTATCCAGAAGCTCCAGTTGTTCATGCGCGGCAGCGCCATGTCGGGCGCGCCGATCATCATCGGGACCATCCAGTTGGCCAGCCCCACGAAGGCGGGCATGACGGCGCCGAAGATCATCACCAGTGCGTGTACAGTGATGAGCTGGTTGTAGAACATCGGATCGACCAGATTCATGCCTGGCGCGATCAATTCGGCGCGGATGACCATGGCCATGGCGCCGCCCACGAAGAACATGATCAGGCTGAACCAGAGGTACAGCGTGCCGATGTCCTTGTGATTGGTGGTAAACAGCCAGCGGCGAATGCCCGAAGCCGGCCCATGATAATGGTCGTCGTGCGTCGCGGTAGTGCTTTCCATCTTCTTATGACCTCCGGTTCAGTCTTTACCGCGCCACATCGAGGGCGGTCACCTGGTCGTCTGCAGCATCGCCGGAATCAGCGGTTTGCTCACGCTGCTCTTCCAGCCATTCTTCGTACTCATCCTGCTCCACGGCCTTGACCACGATGGGCATGAAAGCATGGTCACGACCGCAGAGTTCGGCACACTGACCCCGATAGATTCCGGGCTCGGTGATCTCGAACCACATCTCGTTGACAAAACCCGGTATGGCGTCCTTCTTGCCACCGAGTTCCGGCACCCACCAGGCATGAATGACATCGTCCGCAGTCAGCAGCAACAGCACTTTCTGATCAACCGGGACCACCACCTTGTTGTCCACGGAGAGCAGGTAATTGTCGACTTCTTCCGGGTCGACAGTGCGGCGATCCCGTAGCTGTCGTGCCGCGTTCGACTTGGCATCAAGGCGGCTGTAGAACGCCACGTCTTCGCCGCGATACTCGTAATGCCACTGCCACTGGGATGCCGTGACGGTAATGCTCATGTCATAGTCACGGTAATCCTCGATCTCGATCAGTGCCTGGGAGGCCGGGATGGCCATGCCGACCAGAATCAGGAAGGGAATGGCGGTCCAGATCACTTCCACCGTAGTGTTGTGATGAAAGGTAGCGGGTTTCACACCACGGGACTTGCGGTGCAGGAATATGGAAATGATCATTGCCCCGAACACAAGGACGCCAATCACGACCACAATCCAGAAGATCAGCATGTGCAGGCCATAAATGTCGCTGCTGATGCTGGTGACCCCTTCCGGGAGATTGATGCCTTCACGGAAGGCAAATGCCGTCCCGGGAATCATCAGCCCCGCGGCAAGAGCCAGACAACTGAGTCGGCGCATCACGCCTGAAAACTTTGCCTTGAACATGCCTGTGCTTCTCCTGCGTAGTTCCGGTCGGTTCCGATGCCTGGATCGGTTCGCCACAGTCACCCTGGCATGCCGGCCGACCCGGGCTTGCCCGGCTCCATGGCCAGCACTTCCCGCAGCCGCCTGGCCAAGCTGTGCCGCTGGGATTCATTGAGACACCGGGCAATCTCGCACTCCTGCCCGCCTGCGCGCAAAAGCAGGCGGGTCGAGGCATTACGGGTGGACGGTTCATCAAGAACGACCTGCACCCAGTGCCGGTTGAATTCAATCCGTTTTGTTGGTTCTCGCTGTCCGCTTTCGACGGCAAGGGTGTCACCATCAACGATGATGACCTCGCGATAAAGGCCACGGGCCTGAACCACGTACAGGCAGATGGCCAGAGCAAGAAGCTCGAGTCCGGCGAACGGCAAAACGGGCCACATCCCCACCGCTGCAAAGCTTCCGGCGACGGTAAGGACGGCAATTGCCACGATCAGGAAGAACAGGAAAGCACCGCGGGGTCCCAGGGACCGATTGGGGCTCACCACGATCCGATGCGGTTCCTCCCCGGCGCTGTCATTGTTCTGCATTCCTGACCCCGCCGTTCCGCGAGAGCGTAAATGCTACTTTAGCGCCGACCGGGGCGCAACGGGGACGGATGGAGGCGCGGGGTGCCGACGCTGCCCGGATGGGCGGATATGGCTAGGGAAAACATCCCGGCCCGGGTCAAAGGCTCATGATGAAGGATCAGACTGCGATGGGAGTCGGAGGTAGCGTCGCACCCGTTCCGCTTCCGGCCGATCCAGGTTGGGCACGCGCCCCAGACAGGGGGCGCCCAGGGTCTCGCGCAGGCAGGCAAAATTCTCGTCACGGCGGGCGGCTTGCGCTTCGGGCTCGGTCGCCACCCAGCCGACCAGGTCCAGTCCCACGGCACGGATACGTGCCGCAGTCAGCATGGCGTGATTGAGACAACCCAGGCGCAGGGCGACCACCAGCACCACCGGAAAGCCGAGCAACAGGGCCAGATCCTCCATGGTTTCAGTGTCGGACAGCGGCACCAGCCAGCCACCGACCCCCTCGACCACCAGTCGATCTCCGATCTGCGCCGGGCGCACGGCGGCCGCCAGTTCCCGCGCCACCAGTGAACGGCCCGCTTCGGCCGCGGCGATATGGGGCGCAATGGCCGGCTCCAGGGCCACCGGATTGATGTCGGCATATTCATAGCCGGGGCTCGAGACCGCCCACAGCGTCTCGCCGTCCTCGTTGCGCAAGCCCTCAGGGCCGGGGCGGGCACCGGAAGCAAGCGGCTTGATTCCGGCGGCACGCAAACCACGCTCGCGCAGGGCACTGACCAGGGCGGCACTGACCAGGGTCTTGCCGACCTCGGTGTCGGTTCCGGTGATGAAGAGGTCTGGATATCTCATTTGGATTAGCTACCAGCTCCAAGCTGCAAGCTGCAAGCTGCAAGC
>SLND01000187.1 GCA_007133205.1 Natronospiraceae bacterium
CACAAGGCCCTGTATGAAAGCCTGTATGTCTTTGGTGACGACGACGATGCCGAGCTGGCGGAAACCCTGTTCAAGCGGGCGGCCGACCTGGCGGAGGCGGTGGTGAGCCTGGAGCAGGACTGGGGCCTGCCGGCCCGAATTCGCTTCACCGAAGACGGAGCGGAAGCCGGTTCCGAGATTGTGGATACCACCGCCCAATGGGATTACATTGCCCATCTCACGGCCGGGTTTTCATTCCTCCGGGAAAGGGAAGGGACTGCGCGCATGCTTGCGCGGAAGCGTCCCGAACTGGCCGATGAGCTGGATGAATTCGTGGACCGGCAGATCATTGCGGCCCTGGATTACCAGATGCCCGACGGCATCCTCATTCGGGAACTGGAGCTTGCCGATGGTGAACCACGCGATGCCGGCCATGCACTGGCCGGAATTTCACGTTTCCTGCTCGGCGCCGGGGAGGGTTATGGGGGATCGGACCGATTCGCCACGCCCGGTAACTGGGATGATGTCGAGCATGAGACCGTCGAGCGTACCCGGGCCCTGTACGCAACCCTGCTGGAACACGGCGACTTCGTGAAAGAAGTGCTGATCCGGGCGCCGACGGAGTGATGTCCTCGGCGGGACATCCCTGTCCCGCAAGGCAGGCTTGCTAATCATCCCGTACCGGTTGATAGCGCACCGTACGCTGGTAACCGGAGGGATAGATGCCGACCTGGAGCAGATCCGGTCGCAGGGTCCAGGTGACATGCAGTTCCCCCACCTCTCCATCCCGATCACGGGTGAAGTGGATGAACTTCTCGCGCTGGCCCGGGTTGCGCCAGATGGCACGCCAGGTGTTATGGTGCCAGTGCTCGAGATCGGCCACCTGACTGTCGTCACCCCAGAAGCGCAGGGCCGGATCGCCGTCCTCATTGATGAAGACTTCCACGTCGTCATAGAGCTTGTCGTGGTATTCCCCGGTCATGGCTTCCAGTGACAGGCTCGGTTCGGTGCCCGACTGTCTTGCCTCGTGGATCTCCTGGCGTTCTTCGGAGACCGATTCATAGCGGCTTTCATGATTGGACAGGAAATACTCGTGCCAGCTGAAGCTGCGAAGATCGGCCATTCGATCAATGATGGTTCGGGTTACCGCACTGCGGAAATCATTGAACAGATTGGTGGTCACGATGATGCCCAGGTCGAGTTCAGGCACCATGATCAGCTCGGTATTGATGCCGTCGGCAGCGCCGCCATGCTGGGCGATCTGGTAGCCACGGTAGTTGCCGAGGCGCCAGCCCAGGCCATAGGCATTGATCGGGTCCTCCACATGCCCCCGGGCCAGTGCGTTCCAGGGCTGGTGCATGACTTCCATCTGCTCTTCGCTGATCAGGCGCTCACCATCGTACTTGCCCGGTTCCCCCAATTGCAGACGCATCCACTGGGCCATGTCCCGGACACTGCTGTTGACCGAGGCCGAGGGGCCTACATTATCGAAATTTCGCAGTGGAATCCGTCGCAATTCGCCTTCGATCTGCTGATGGGGCTTGGCCACGTTCTCGTCATCACCGATGCGGGTGATGGAGGTATTGCTGCGTGACATGTCCAGCGGTTCGAACAGGCGCTCCTCCATGAAATCATCCCAGCTGGTGCCGGTCACCGCGGGGATGAGTTCGCCGGCCACCATGTACATCACATTGGAATAGACGTAATCGGAGCGGAAGGGCTGTTCGAACTCGTGGTAACGAAGGTGCTGGATGAGTTCGGAGCGTTCACGGTTCGGCATGAAGCGCAGGCGGTTGCCGGTCAGGCGTCCCACGCCGACCCGGTGGGTCAGCAGGTCATGGATTCGAACCTCGCGGCTGACCCAGGGATCGGACAGCTCGAATTCGGGCATGTGGTCCACCACCCGGTCATTCCAGTCAATCTTGCCTTCATCCACAAGCATCGCCAGGGCCGCCGCGGTCATGGCCTTGGTAGTCGAGGCGACACTGAACAGGGTGTGCTCATCCACCGGGTTGGGGGCCTTGAGGTCCCGGTTGCCGAAACCGCGGGCATAGATGAGTTCGTCCCGGTGTACCACCGCCACGGCGAGGCCGGGTATCTCCCAGTCGGCCATGCCCCGCTCGATGTATTCGTCCAGCCCCACCAGCGGATCCTTGGCAGAGGCTGTGGTACAGGCGACCAGCAGTGTCGGGACGAGAAGGAGGCTCATTCGTTTGCGGAGACTGGACATGCCTGGGTTCCTGTGGCTGATTACGGAGAAAGAGCAAATTTTCGCGGGCCCGCGACGGGGCCGGTCATGACGCGTTATCCTAACGTCCCCGTGAGTGATAATGCCACGGTCGCGTGGTTCCCCGGTCGTCCCGGGAGCAGACAGGAGTGTATCCATGCACGTTCCCGCCCAGCGCTGGTCGAATTTCCCGCCGGTAGTCACAGCCGTCATGGCCCTGTGCATCGGCATGTTCCTGATCCAGAGCATGAACCCCCGTCCGGTAATCGAGGCCCTGGCCCTCTGGCCCCTGGGCGAGTATTTCGAGCCCTGGCAGCTTGTCACCTACGGGTTTCTCCACGGCAGTTTCTTTCACATCTTCATCAATCTGTTCGTGCTCTGGATGTTCGGGGTCCGGATCGAGAACCTCTGGGGTTCAGGACGCTTCGCGCTCTATTTCTTCGTCTGCGTGATTGGCGCCGGTCTGGTTCAGCTGGTAGTGGCAACCCTGGCGGCGGCAGAGGGGACGATCTATCCCACCGTGGGCGCTTCCGGAGGCGTTTTCGGAGTATTGCTTGCCTTCGGAGTCATGTTCCCGAATGAACGGATCATGCTGCTGATTCCGCCGATTCCGCTCAAGGCCAAATGGTTCGTCGTGATCATCGGCGCGATTTCCCTGTTCGCCGGACTGGCCGGGGATATCGGCAACATCGCCCATTTCGCTCACCTCGGCGGCATGGTCTTCGGGCTGCTGGTGCTGTTGTGGTGGGGGTGGCGTCCGGGACGATACTGGGTTGGTTAGTCACTTCACTGACGAGCCTGCCGCTTCAGTCGGTGCTGGCCGGCCAGGGGGCGGGGCGGCTTAGTCCATGTCCGTGAATATCCGGCGGTTCCCCCATCCCGACGATGGGCTCCGGGCGATGAATTCCATAACCCTGGGCCAGATCCACACCGATCTCGGTGACGATCCTGTGGATTTCCGGGTTTTCCACGAATTCGGCGACGGTGTCGAGACCCATGGCATGTCCCATTTCATTCATGGCGCGCACGATGCTACAGGCCACCGGGTCCTGGTCCACCTGGCGGACGAAACTGCCGTCGATCTTGAGGGCATCCACCCGCAGCTTGTGCAGGTAGCCGAAGGAGGACAGCCCACTGCCGAAGTCATCGAGGGCGGTGCGCGTGCCCAGTGCACGCAGGCGGGTGAAGAGTTCCCGGGCATGCTGGAAGTTGGTGATCGCCGCGGTCTCGGTCAACTCGAAACAGAAGCGACGTGGATCCAGGCCGTACTGGGCGAAACGATCCTCGATGAAATCCGCGATCTTGCCATCGGCAAGCGAAGTGCCGGAGAGATTGATCGACCAGCGGCGCGGGGCCGGTTGTGAATGTGAGGCTGCGTGCGCCATTACCGCGTCAATCACGAAGCGGTCGATTCGAGGCATCATGTTGTAGCGTTCCGCAGCGGACAGGAATTCGGCGGGCGCGATCAGGCTGCCGTCTTCTTCCCGCAGTCGGACCAATACTTCGAGGCTCGGTCTGCGACCGTCATCCCGTGCCAGGGGCACGACCCACTGGCCATGGATTTCCAGGCGTCCTTCCTCGATAGCGCGATCGAGGCGGGGCACCCAGCCCATTTCGCCATGGCGGGTCTGGATGTATTGATCGTCCGCCTGATAGACCTGAATCCGGCCACGGCCCAGGTCCTTGGCTGCATAGCAGGCAAGATCCGCCTGGGCGAGCAGGTCCTGGCTTCGTGTGCCGCCTTCGTGGCTTCGCGCGATACCGATGCTTGCGTTGATGGTGAATGCGCGTCCTTCCCACTGGAACTGGAACTCCTGGATGGTTTTCAGCAATGATTCCGCGATTTCCAGACTGCGTTCTGTCGGGCAGTTTTCCAGGACGAGGCCGAACTCATCGCCTCCCAGCCGGGCGATCTGATCATTGGCACGCAGTTGTTCCCGCATGCGCTGGCTCAGCTTGCGCAGAAGTTGATCACCGGCGGCATGCCCACAGGTGTCGTTCACCACCTTGAACTGGTCCAGGTCGATGTAAAGCAGGCTGTGCGCACGTTCGGGTCCCGGCTCGTGAGACAGCACACGGTAGAGCTCTGCCTCGAAAGCGCGCCGGTTCCAGAGTCCGGTGAGGGTGTCATGGGTGGCCTCCCAGGACAGGGCCGCTTCCGCATCATTGCGGTCGAGTTCCAGCGATACCCGGGAAGTGAAGATATCCAGCACCGGCTCCAGCCGGGAAGAGCGGGCAGGCGACAGGGCATGTGTATCAACGGCGAGCAGTATGCCCCAGCGTTCCCCGGAAGTGCGGCGCACGGGGCAACTCATCAGGCTTTCGGCATTCAGGGTCGTCAACATGGCGCAGTCGGGCATCATCTGAATGGCATCTTCGCGGATCACGGTGCGCCCCTGTTCGGCCAGTCGGGCGAGGCAGGGATCCGGCGTGGGGGGCGTATGGCCGCGCGGTTCCAGTTCGTCATGATGGGCCCGGATACGGGGATGGCGGCCATCCGGGATTTCAATGACGAAGGCCCAGCGCATGCCCAGGGCCCGGGACAGATAGCGGGCGATCAGCTGGAAGAACTCGGTTTCGGTCTCGTGGCCGGTGAGCAAGGCGAGCGCGTGCAGGGCCTCCTCAAGCCGCTTGCGCTCGGTGATGTCCCGGTCAATGCCACGGTAGCCGCGAAATTCGCCACTCTCGTCGAAGATGGGCACACCACTGGTCTCGAGAACCACCTCCCGTCCGTCACGGTGCAGGTTGCGGTTTTCCAGCATGTGAAAGGGTTGGCGTGCCTGAATGACTTCGTGGTAGACGGCGGTCAGTCGGTCCTGTTCGTCCGCGGTCATCGGATCATAGGGTCGCATCCCCATGACTTCTTCCGGTTCATAACCGATGATGTCTTTCACCTGGGGGCTGGCATAGACGCAGTAACCGTTTTCATCCATCTCCCAGACAAAATCACTGGTGCTCTCGATCAGCCCCCGGAAACGTTCCTCACTTTCCCGCAGGCGTTTTTCCGCTCGAACCCCCCGGTCGTTGAGACGTACCAGCAGCAGTGTGCCAAAGCCGAGTAACAGGGTGATGCCGGTCGCAAGCAGGCCGGAGCGCATCACGTTCTGCCACCAGCCACTCATCACAGCGCTGACCGGCGTGGCTACCACCTGCATCAGGGGGTATCCGCTCAATTCCTGTGTGACCGTCAGATAGCTTTCACCGTCGTCCGGATGTTCCAGCTCGACAGCGTCCGTACCGCTCTCGGGAAGTTCCTGGTCCAGCAGCCAGGCGGGGTCCTCGCCATGAAAGGTCACCACATCACCCCGGGTATCCAGCAGGGCAACCGTTCCTTCCGGGTCCACCAGCCGGCTGTACATGTCCGCGTAATAGTCCGGGTACAGGCCGGCCACGACCACCCCGAGGAACTGCCCATCCTCGTCATGCAGCCCGCGACTGGCGGCAACGAAACGGGCTTCATCTTCGGTGCGGGCGGTCAGGGGCTGATCCACGAACAGTCCGGTTTCCGGCAGCATGCGGTGAATCCGGAAATAGGCCCGGTCATTGACGCTGATCTCCGGATCAGCCACTCCCTCGGCATCATTGACGAAACGCCCGCTGGCATTGAAGACAAGCAGATTGGCGACGTTGGGCCCGGTGAAGGTGGTTTCCAGCAGTGCCGTGATGTCGGGGTGATCCAGGCTGATCGGGCCGTGCGCATCGAGGATTCTGTCACTCAGGCCGATCAGACTGGCATCCACGGTTTCGAGTGTCCGCAGGGTATATTGCTCCAGACCGGTGGCCAGGGTCTGCTGACCCTGCTCGGCACCGCCCAGGAAGGCACCATGCTGGCGGACGAGATCCATGGCCAGCAGGCCATTGATCACCACGATGGAACCCACGCCGAAGGCAATGAGGGAGGCGCGCAGCTTGCTGCGGGATTGGGAACTCGGGTTCTGCTTCATGGAATCCCTTGGCGGGGCTCATCGGGCTTCGACAGCCGGGTCGGCACCCAAGTGTAAACATGATTCCAAGGGCATCCTACCCTTGATCAGGGACTGAAGGCACCGATATCCCTCTGTTTCCCTTGCGGGACCCGTTGCCTGCAAGCCGTGGATCACGGGATTCCCTGATCAGTACATGAATCCTCACTGTACACGGTTATTCTTGACCCCGCGGATGGGCTTTTGCAAGCTTGCGCGGCCATGAAGGAACTCGCTGACATCTGCCGGCTGATAGACGGTCGGGGTTACAAGGCCTATCGGCGCCTGCTCGGTCGCCACGATCTGGGATTCGGGCGCGTTTTGCGGGTGGATCACGTTCAGGCGGATCCCTTCGCGCCGCCGAGCCGGATGCGCGTGCAGGTGCCCTGGGCCGGCGTTGACCTGCCTGAAGCGTCACTGAGCGGTGATGACCGCCGGCGGGCGGCACGCGACTGGCTGGCCCGGCGATTTCGTGCCGAGACCCGGACCGACAACGTGCTGGGTATCGATGCCGGGGGCGCGACCGTCCTCGACCGGACCAGCGTGCTGTTTGCGCCGGAGGGCGTTGAATTCCGCTTGCTGGTGCAATTGCCCGGTCGCGGTCGGAAGATACTGGGGAAGCAGGCGGCCGTGGCGCTGACGGAGCGGCTGCCGGAGGTGCTGGATCGAATCCTGGCAGCGCAAGAGTCGCGGGATCTCATCCGCCACTGTGAAGTGGTCGAAGACCAGGCCGCGATGCGTCGCGCATTGTCGGAAAAGGGCTTGGTGGCCTTCGTGGCCGATGGCAGCATACTGCCCCGTGCTTCCGGGGTTGATTCGGCACCCCTGGAGGGGGCCGTTCCCTTCGAGTCCCCGGACAGCCTGCGGGTAACTCTGGATCGGCCCAACGCGGGACCGGTGAGCGGCATGGGGCTGCACGAGGGGGTGTCGCTGATTGTCGGCGGCGGGTATCACGGCAAGTCGACCCTGTTGTCGGCCCTGCAGACAGGCATTGCTGACCATGTGCCGGGGGACGGACGCGAGGGCGTGGTCACCCGGGCGGATGCGGTCAAGGTGCGTGCCGAGGATGGCCGCGCGGTGAGCGGGGTCGATCTGCGTCCCTTCATCGGTGCCTTGCCCGGTGGCGCGGATACCGGCTCTTTCTACAGTGCGGATGCCTCCGGCAGTACCAGCCAGGCGGCGGCGCTGCTTGAAGCGATGGAAGCGGGCAGTCGTTGCCTGTTGATGGACGAGGACACCTCGGCAACCAATTTTCTCATTCGCGATGAGCGCATGCGACGCCTGGTCTCGGAGGCCGAGGAACCGATTACTCCATTCGTCGACCGGATACGCGACCTCGCCGCCCGGGGTATTTCCACCATCCTGGTCCTCGGTGGCTCGGGGGATTACCTCGCGGTGGCCGATACCGTGGTGCAGATGAAGGAGTTTCGGGCTCTGGATGTCACCGCCCGGGCTCACGAGATCGGCGGTGGCACGCCGCAACCCGGGCAGCCATCTCAGGGCTTGCCACCGGAGCCGCGGCCCCTTCGCGTGGAGCGGCTGCGCACGGCAGTGCTTGGTCGCAAGGGGCGGATGCGTATCCGGGTTCGTGAAACCGGCCTGACCGTGGGAGCGGCCGAGATCAATCTCGCCGCGGTGGAACAGCTCCAGGACCCGGCGCTGCAGCGCGGGGTCGCGTGGATCCTGATGGCCCTGATCCGGGAAGAGGGGGCGGTTCTGGAGGATCCGGTCAGGCAGCTCACGGCCTGGCTGGAGAAGGACGACTGGCACGCCCTGGCCGGAGGGACACCCGTTGATGCCGCCCGGCCAAGTGTGATGGATGTGCAGGCGGCATTGTCCCGACTGCGGGCCCAGGCTGCCATCTACTGAGATTCTGCGAAAGCTTCTGTCAGAGGATCCATAATGGGTCTGGTTGCTTGGCTGATCGCGGAGGCCGGGGTGATGCAGGGAATGGCGCGGAAGCTGTTGCAGTGGGGTTTGCTGGCGCTTGCCGGCTGCGGCGCAGTTGCGGCCCCGAGTCCGGCGACCGCCCATGACGGCGAAGTCCTGTTTACCGTGTACCGGGCGCAGAATGCGACCGACCGCCTGGCCGATATCGTGCGCACCGTATCCGCCGATTTCCGCGATTCACAATTGACCGCGGCCACTCTCGGCTACGCCTATCACCGCAGTCCCAATGCGCGCTGGGAACTCGAAGCCCAGCTCGTCAAGCATTCCGGCATGCAGCATCACTGGGAAACCAACGCGGTGGTGGCGGTTCGCTGGATGCATTTCCCCTGGGATCGCTGGCTCGATACCCGTTTTGCCTTTGGCGAGGGGCTTTCCTATGCCTGGAAGACACCCCCGCTCGAGCCGCGGGGGGATGAGCCCGGGGAGGGGGAATCCTCCCGCCTGCTCAATTATCTCCTGCTGGAATGGGAATTCGTGGTGCCCGGCCAGCCGGAATGGAGCAGTTTCCTGCGTCTGCACCACCGTTCGGGCGTCAATGGCCTGTTCGGCGGTGTCCAGGGCGGATCCAATTTTGTCGGCGTGGGGGTGCGGTATACCTTCTGAGTGTCCCTGCCCGGGCCCGGGGCTTCGTTCCAGCCTGTATCGGGAACACGAAGGGAAAAGTGAAGGTCACGAAGAAACATTTCTTTTGAAAATTATTCCTTGTTCTTCGTACTCTTGTGTTCCTTCTTCGTGGCCTTCGTGTTAGCTAGCAAGCGTGCCGGAAAGAAACCCCTAGAGTGCCTGGATCTTTTCGCGCTTTTCGCTCAGCCGTTCGCGGGCTGCGCGCATTTCCTCGGCCTTGGCCTTTTCCTTTTTCACCACCTCGGCCGGCGCGTTGTCGAGAAAACCGCTATTGGTCAGTTTCTTCTCGGTCTGTGACAGGCCCTTCTCGAGCTTGGCCAGTTCCTTGTCGAGACGGGCGAGTTCGGCATCCTTGTCGATCAGTCCGGCCATGGGCACCAGGATCTCCATCTCGCCCAGCAGTTCGGTCGCCGACTCGGGGGCCTCCTCGTCGCTTTCCAGGACCGTGACCGATTCCAGGCGGGCGAGAGTGGCCAGGAAGCGACCGTGGCGGTCGAGACGCTCGCGGTCTCTGTCGGAGGCCTGCCGCACCAGCACGTCCAGGCCACGGTTGGGAGAGATATCCATCTCGCCGCGGATACGCCGCACCCCGAGGATGAAACCCTGCAGCCAGTCCATCTCGGACTCGATCTCCGCGTCGCGTTCGCCGGTCGGCTCCGGCCAGGGTGCGAGCATGATCGTCTCGCCTTCGCGGCCACTGAGGGGAGCGACCCGCTGCCAGATCTCTTCGGTAATGAAGGGCATCATCGGGTGCAGAAGGCGCTGGATGGTCTCCAGTACCTGAACCAGGGTCTGGCGGGTGCCACGCCTGGCCTCGGCGGAGGCCGCCTCATCCTGCAGCACCGGTTTGGACAACTCCAGGTACCAGTCGCAGTACTCGTTCCAGGTGAACTCGTAGATCGCCTTGGCGGCCAGATCGAAACGGTATTCTTCGATTCGGGCGGTTACTTCGCTGATCGTCGCGTCCAGGCGGGAACGGATCCAGCGCTCCGGCAACCCGTACTCGACCTCGCCGGACAGGCCCGTGTCCTCGCCCTCGGCGTTCATGAGGACATAGCGGGCGGCGTTCCAGAGCTTGTTGCAGAAATTTCGGTAGCCCTCGATGCGGCCCAGGTCGAAGCGGATATCGCGGCCGGTGGTGGCGAGCGCGGCAAAGGTGAAGCGCAGGGCATCGGTACCGTAGGCCGGGATGCCGTCCGGGAACTCCCGCCGGGTGGCCTTTTCGATGCGCCTGGCCTTTTGCGGCTGCATCAGCCCGCTGGTGCGCTTTTCCACCAGCTCGTCCAGGGAGATGCCGTCCATGAGGTCCAGCGGGTCCAGGACATTGCCCTTGGACTTGGACATCTTCTGGCCTTCACTGTCACGGATGAGGCCGTGGATGTAGATTTCGTGAAAGGGCGCATCCTCCATGAAGCGCAGCCCCATCATGATCATGCGCGCGACCCAGAAGAAGATGATGTCAAAGCCGGTGACCAGGACACTGGTGGGATAGAAGGTCTTCAGTTCGTCGCTATCTTCCGGCCACCCCAGGGTGGAAAAGGGCCACAGGGCGGAGGAAAACCAGGTATCCAGGACATCCTCGTCGCGCTCCAGCGACAGTGCGGGATCCAGTTCGTAACGATCCCGCACCTCCTGTTCACTGCGGCCCACGTAGATGTTGCCCTCGGCGTCATACCAGGCAGGAATCCGGTGGCCCCACCAGAGCTGGCGGCTGATGCACCAGTCCTCGATGTTGTGCATCCATTCGTAATAGGTGCGTGCCCAGTTGTCGGGCACGAAGCGGATGCGGCCGTCCTCGACCGCCCGGATCGCGGGTTCGGCAAGGGGGCGGGTGCGCACGAACCACTGGTCGGTCAGCCAGGGTTCCACCACCTCGCCGCTGCGGTCGCCGCGGGGCACCATCAGACGGTGTTCCTCGGTCTTTTCCAGCAGGCCCTCGCCATCCAGCAGTTCGAGGACCCGGCGGCGGGCCTGCTCGCGGGTCAGGCCGTGCAGTTCGGCCGGGATTTCGCCGAGGGTATCTGCCTCGGCCTGGACTCGCGCATCATCGCCCGGGGTGGGTTCCCGTGCCGTGTCGGCACAGATGATCCGTGCATCGGCGTCCATCACATTGATCAGGGCCAGCTCATGCCGCTCGCCGATGGCGTAGTCATTGAAGTCATGTGCCGGCGTGATTTTCACGCAGCCCGAGCCGAATTCCGGGTCCACGTAGTCATCCGCCACCACCGGAATCTCGCGTCCGGTAATGGGCAGGCGCACGGTCTTGCCGACCAGATTGCTGTACCTCTCGTCCTCCGGATGCACTGCCACGGCCGTGTCGCCGAGCATGGTTTCGGGGCGCGTGGTGGCCACGGACAGATGCCCCGAGCCATCCGCCAGGGGATAGCGGAAATGCCACAGTTTGCCCGCTTCCTCTTCCGATTCCACTTCCAGGTCGGACAGCGCGGTATGCAGGACCGGGTCCCAGTTGACCAGGCGCTTGCCGCGATAGATCAGACCCTCTTCGTGCAGGCGTACAAAGACCTCGGTAACGGCCCTGGACAGGCCCTCGTCCATGGTGAAACGTTCACGGGTCCAGTCCACCGAGCAGCCCATGCGGCGCAACTGACGGGTGATGGTGCCCCCGGATTCGGCCTTCCATTCCCAGACCTTGTCCACGAAGGCCTCGCGACCGAGATCGTGGCGTGTCCTGCCCTCGGCATTGAGCTGGCGCTCGACCACCATCTGGGTCGCGATACCGGCATGATCAGTGCCCGGTTGCCAGAGCGTGCGCCGCCCCCGCATCCGCTGGAAACGGATCAGGCCGTCCATGATCGTGTCCTGGAAGGCGTGCCCCATGTGCAGGCTTCCGGTCACATTGGGTGGCGGGATCATGATGCAGTAGGGATCACCTTCGCCCCGTGGGGCAAACCAGCCCTTCTCCTCCCATTCTTGGTACCAGCGTTGCTCGATGTTGCGGGGGTCGTAAGTCTTTTCCATGAAACCGGAGTGCCTGTGGTTGACTGCAAAGGAAGTGCGTTCGGGTCGACTGTGCCGGGCCCGTCCGCAAAAGGCGTGCATTATAACTCGGGAAGCCCAGCTTGAATCAGGGCTCTCGGTGGGAGCGGCTGTCCATTTGCTTTCGACGGAGCGGGTGGCGCCTCAGTCCCGGTCGGATTCGTCGTCGCGGCGTGCCTCGCGGTCCAGGTTGTCGGCAACCGCGGCCAGCTCCCGCTTGAGGGTGCTCATCACGTCTTCAGCGAGCCGATCGGCGAGCCGCTGCACCCGCGATCGAACCAGATTCTCGACCCGCCGGTCGAGTTCCTCGAGAAAGGCACGGCGCAGGCGCCGGGTTTCATCTTCTTCCCGCGAGCTGGATGGGTTGCCGGCGGGAGGATCCTCGAACAGGTCCAGGTTGGGAGGCTCACCGCGTTGCCCGGCTCCGCTTTCCACCAGTTCGTGCAGCGTGGGGATGCCCGCGGTATCGCGTTTACGGCTCTGACGGTTGCGCATGGCCTGTCGCTCCTCCAGGCATTCTGCCGGTCCTGTTCCTGGCGCGTGGGCCGGAACCGGAGACGCCCTTGTTCCAGGGGGAGTCTGTCCCTGATTGAAATTCGCTACAGCTCATGGGTTTCCATCGGGTAACCCCGATCGCGATAGAAACGATACCGCTCACGCGCCTTGGCACGACTGTCCTCGTCCGGGCCCACCAGTTCCGCCACCCGCTCGAAGCGGCTGAAGAATACCGGCACCTCGTGATCCAGGTTGATCAGCAGGTCGAATTCGCCCTCGGGTTCCTGTCCGCTGCCCAGCAAGACCGGGGCGCGTTCGCTGTCGCCGGAGTTCTCGGCCAGGGCATGGGGTACGAAACTGATATCGCGGAAGGTCCACAGCATTTCGTCCAGGCGACGTGCCGTGTCTGTCTGGTCAGTGTGGAGAAAGATTCGGTGTCCGAGTCGGAAGGCCTTCTCGGCAAGACGGCAGCTGAATTGTTCGCGGTTGCCGCTTTTTCGGTCGTTCAGAAGATAGAAATCGACCCGGGTCATGCCGTATTTCCCGTGCGGGTTTGGCTTAAGTTACAAGCTTCAAGCGACAAGTTGCAAGCTCCAAGCCGACAGATGCCGCCCGTGGGTGTCGATTGATACGCACCGGATTGCCAGGGTATCTCGGATATCCGGGCGATCACGATTACCTCAGGCCCCTCGGGCTGTCGGCTTGTAGCTTGCCGCTTGAAGCTTGTGGCTATCAGGCCTGATTGATGAGGTACTGGCTGAGCAGCGGGACCGGACGGCCGGTAGCCCCCTTCTGCGGTCCACCACCACTGATCCAGGCGGTACCGGCCACGTCCACGTGCGCCCAGCGCATGCCCTCGGTGTAGCGGGAGAGGAAGCAGCCCGCCGTGATCGTGCCAGCCTCCTTGCCGCCCACGTTGGCCATGTCGGCGAAATTGGTATCGAGCTGGGACTGGTAGTCATCCCACAGCGGCAGGCGCCAGGCACGGTCATGTGATGTTTCGCCGGCGGCCAGCAGTTCCTCGGCGAGATCGTCATGCTTGCTCATGAGTCCGGAGGCATGCTTTCCCAGTGCGATCACACAGGCACCGGTGAGGGTGGCAATGTCGATGACCGCGGCCGGATCGTAGCGCCGGGCATAGGTCAGCGCATCGTTCAGGATCAGCCGGCCTTCGGCGTCCGTATTGAGGATTTCCACGGTCTGTCCGGACATGCTCGTGACCACGTCGCCGGGCTTGTTGGCCTTGCCGTTGATGTGGTTCTCGGTCGCCGGCACGAGTCCGACCAGGTGGATCGGCAATTCCATTTCAGCCGCCGCCTTGACCGCGCCGAACACGCCCGCGCCACCACACATGTCGAACTTCATTTCATCCATGCCCGGCGCCGGCTTGAGGGAAATGCCACCGGTGTCGAAGGTCAGTCCCTTGCCGACCAGCACATGGGGTCGGCGCTTGCGGGTCGTCCCCTTGTATTCCATGACAATGAACTTGGCCGGTTCGTCCGAGCCTTTGGCGACCGACAGCAGCGAGCCCATCTTCAGACGCTTCATGTCGGTCTCATTGAGCACCTTGGCAGTCAGCTTCTTGCCATGGGTCCGGGCCATCTTCTTGGCCTGCTGGCCAAGGTAGGTCGGAGTGCAGACGTTGGCGGGGAGGTTGCCCAGTTCACGCGCATACTGCTGTCCGGTGGCAATCCCATGGCCGTGGCGGATGCCACGATCGGCCGCGGCCTTGTCGCCGCGTTCCGGGTACCAGCAGCTCACCTTCTTCAGAGGCTGCGCCGGAGCCTTCTTCGACTTGGTTTCCTCGAAGCGGTAGGCGGCCGCTTCAGCGGCTTCCACCGTGTGACGCACTCCCAGGTAGATGCTGTCGTCGGCAGCCGGAAATTCCGGTGCCAGGGCGAAGACGGCATCGCGCACACCGGCATCATTCATGCTGTTTACCGCGGCGGTAATGGCTTCGCGAAAGGCATTCACGTTCCATTTCTTCTTCTCGCCGAGGCCCACCATCAGCACCTGGCGCACGCCAAGACCCTCCGGCTGGTAGACAATGCGGGTCTGCCCGGTTCGGCCGTCCATGCCGCCGGCCTGAATCACCGCCTTCAGGGCGCCGCCGGAAGCCTTGTCCACATCCGCTGCCGCGGTGCTGAGCTTGCGTTTCTCAAAGACCCCGACCACGAGGCAGTTGCCGCGCTGCTTGTCCAGTGCTCCCGTCTTGCTTTGATAATCCATGATTGCTCCTGAATTCCGTGTTCCGCGGACCCGCCGATGAGGGGCCGCTCCGTAATTAAAGTCAATCTGAAGGCTTCCGGGCACGAGTCCCGCTGCCGACCACAGTCGGCCCGGCTGTCCCGCCCGGTCAAAAATGCGATGATACGGTACTTTAACATGCCCGGGGTCAGGCACTTCCCCGGGTCCCTGATCCATTCATTCGCGTCTGAAGCCGACGGGATTTTTCCTTGCTCAACGTCCTGGAACGTTATCTCAACCGCGAAATCCTGATCGCCTGGCTGGGCGTGACCGGCACCCTGCTGGTCATCATCATGAGTCACCGTTTCGCGGGTTTTCTGGGAGATGCCGCCGCAGGGGACATCCCGGCCGGCGCGGTGGGCACCCTGGTGGCCCTTTCCGCCGTGAACTATCTGGTGATCCTGATCCCGATAAGCTTTTTCCTCGCGATCATGCTGGCCCTTGGCCGCCTTTACAAGGATTCGGAAATGGCGGCGATGATGGCGGTCGGCGTGGGTCCGTATCGTCTCTATCGGGGGCTGGCCTGGCTGATGATCCCGGTCGTGTTGCTGGTGACCTGGTTGTCCCTGGTATTGGCTCCGGGTGCGGCGGCCACGGCGGAGCGGGTCCAGGAGCAGGCCGAACAGGAAGCCCGGCTCGGCGTGTTCGAGCCGGGTGCCTTCCAGCGCCTGGATGGAGCCGACGGGGTCTTTTATGCCGAAGGTCGAGATGGGGAATGGCTGCGCCAGGTCTTCATTCAGGGGGTGGAAGGCGAAGAACAGGTCGTGATCCGGGCCGAGCGGGCACGGCTTGAAAGCCGTGACGAGCGCCGCTACCTGGTCCTGGAAAACGGACTGCGCTACGAGTTCCAGCCGGGTCAGCGCGAGCTGCAGCGAACCCGCTTTGATCGTCACGGAATCCGGATTCCCGAAGATGAAGATCCGGTTCATGCCGAAGATCGCCAGACACGCAGCACCGGCGAATTGCTGGCCTCCGATCAACCCGAGGATCAGGCCGAGCTGCACTGGCGTCTGGCCATGCCGGTGGGCGGACTGGTGCTGGCGATCCTGGCCGTGCCCCTGTCCCGCAGTTCCCCGCGTGAAGGACGTTATGGGCGCCTGTTCGTGGGTATCCTGGTCTACCTTGTCTACTCCAATCTGCTTGGAGTCGGGCAGGTGTGGCTCGAAGGCGGGCAGGTGCCCGCCGCCCTCGGCCTGTGGTGGGTGCACGGCCTGTTCGCGGCATTGGCCCTGGTGCTGCTGGCACGCCAGAATGATTGGCTGGGCAGCCTGCGCCTGGTGCGAGCGCGGGAGCAGACATCATGACCCTGATTGACCGTTATCTTGCCCGTGCGGTTATCGCCGGCAGTTTCATGGTGCTGCTGGTATTGCTGGCGCTCGCCGCCTTCGTCGGGGTGGTGGGCGAATTCGGGCGGGTCGGGGAGGGTGACTACACCCTGGCGGATGCGGTGATCCACGTGTTGCTCGGCCTGCCCGGCCAGGCCTTCGATTTCTTTCCCGTCGCCGCCCTGATCGGCAGCCTGCTGGGTCTTGGGGCACTGGCAAACCAGAATGAACTGACCGTCATGCGTGCCGCCGGCGTGTCGCCCTGGCGCATTGCCCGGGGTGCCCTGTTCGGGGCAGGCGCCCTGCTCGTGGTCTGTGTCGCACTGGGCGAGTGGATCGCCCCACCGGCCGAGCGCTATGCCGACCAGGTTCGCGGCACTGCCCTCTATGAAGACGTGAATCTGCTTGGCCGTCATGGTGCCTGGCTCCGGGATGGCAAGCACTACGTCAATGCCCGTCACGCCGGGGTGGCGGGTTATCTGCAGGGCGTATACATCTACGAATTCGACCAGGACGGGCGTCTGCGGGAGGCGACCCATGCCCGGCATGCGGCGATTGAGCCCGGTGGCTGGCGTCTGGAGGGGGTCAATCGTATTGCGCCAGATGGCGAGATAGTGACCGCGGAATCGCTTGAAGAGCTGACCTGGGAAACGGGGATCGGCCCCGAGTTGCTCGCCCTGGTCACCGTTTCTCCGGATGCACTCGACAGTCGCGGTCTGCTCCAGTACATCGCCCACCTTGAAGCCAATGAACTGGACACCGCCCGTTATCGACTGGCGCTCTGGTTCAAGGCCGTGATTCCGACCGCCATCCCGGTCATGGTCCTGCTGGCCATTCCCTTCCTGTTCGGTTCCCTGCGCTCAAGCGGCGCGGGACAGCGCCTGCTGGTGGGCCTGGGGATCGGGATCGTGTTCCACCTGGTCAATGTGACCCTGCAGAACACCGGTGCGATGTTCGCCCTGCCACCGGTGATCGTGGCCTGGACGCCGACCGCCATGCTGCTGGCGGTCAGTATCTGGGCGATTCGGAGAATTTGAGTGAAATTTAGCTACAAGCTGCAAGCTTCAAGCTACAAAAGCCGGTACAGGAAGGTGGGTTGCCAGGGAGCGGGCCACGGGAGTCCGAAATGCCGCGAGCCGCGGGTGACTGGCACTTGCTGTCTCGTCAGCACGGCCAGCTTGAAGCTTGTAGCTTGAAGCTATATCTCAAACAGAGCGAGGAATCCGGATCACCCGTGTCCCCGAAAGAATGTCGTGCAACATCCGCCGTTCCGGGTCGACCAGCGCCCAGCAGCAACTGATTACCACCGGAACCAGGCACAGCACGCCGAGCCAGTTCGGCCACATCTCGCTGGTGAGGAAGGTGGTTGCATAGATCAGGGCCACCACCATCACCAGTACCAGGGCCAGGCGCAACCACAGGGGGCGGCCCGAGAGCCCCCGTCCCTGTTGATCCACAACCCGCAGTCGCCAGGCCTTCATGCCCAGGGTCTGGCCTGCCCGGGCCCAGAACCAGGCGAAGAAAAGACCGGTGACCACCACCAGCCAGGCCTGGAAGAGGGGGTTACCGGCGGGGATGTATTCGGCATCGCTGAAGGCCCAGACCGGCAGCAGGGCGAGCAGGGCGGCCACCATCCACAGGGCAATGACCAGCAGGCCGTCGTAAAGGGCGGCGGCCATGCGTATCACAAAGCCCGGGGGTGGCAACGGCTGTTCGGTCATGGGTCAAGTCTGGGACGGGTTGTCGGGGCGCGGAATGGTATCATGGGCGCTGGCATGTTCGGTGGGCAGGGTACCCAGAGCGATCCGGTATTGAGCGGATCTCTCCGGCTACCCCTGCCCCGACCGGCATGCAGAACCGGACTGGCAACAGGGCAGGGAGCAGTATCGTTACAGCACAGATCATTCCGCGCGCGGAACACAATATCTCGCGCAAGAAGATCTCGGATAATGCGCTCAAGGTTCTCTACCGCCTGAAAAAGGGTGGCTATGAGGCCTATGTGGTGGGCGGCGGTGTCCGGGACATTCTCCTGGGCGGTGAACCCAAGGACTTTGATATTGCCACCGACGCCCGGCCGGAGGAGGTCAGGGAGCTGTTCCGCAATTGCCGTCTGATCGGTCGCCGCTTCCGGCTCGCCCATATTCTGTTTGGCCCGGAAGTAATCGAGGTGGCGACCTTCCGTGCCCGGGGGCGCGCGAATGATGATGCGGCCGGGGAGGCTGATCGGGATGTGGACGACTCCGGCCTGATCCTGCGCGACAACGTCTACGGCAGCATGGAAGAGGACGCCTTCAGGCGCGATTTCACTGTCAATGGCCTGTATTACAACATTCGCGATTTTTCCATCGTGGACTACGTCGGCGGCATGGAGGATATCCGCGCCAGGCGTCTTCGCCTGATCGGCGACCCGGAGGAGCGTTATTGTGAAGATCCCGTGCGCATGCTCCGCGCAGTGCGCTTTGCGGTAAAGCTCGATTTCGAGATTGATCCCGCGACCGCCGCGCCGCTTGCCGGGCTTGCCGACCGCCTCGAGGACATCCCCCCGGCCCGGCTGTTCGATGAATTCCTCAAACTGTTCCTGTCCGGCCAGGCCCTGCAGACCTTTGACGAGCTTCGCCGGTACGACCTGTTCGCTCGCCTGTTTCCCCAGGCCGAAAGCGCCTTTGCGACCGCGGACGGAGCACGCTACCTGGATTTTGTCCGTGCCGCCCTGGCCAGCACCGATGAACGCATTGCCCGCGACAAGCCGGTGACACCGGCCTTCCTGCTGGCTGCCTTCTGCTGGGGGCCGATCCAGGAACAGGCGCGCTGGCTGGAAGAGGAGGGCAACAGCCGGGCCGAGTCACAGCAGATCGCGACTTCCCTGGTGCTGGAACGCCAGCAATCGAGGGTATCCGTGCCGCGGCGATTCGGGGTCGTGATCCGGGATATTGTTCACCTCCAGCGGCGCCTGGAGAAACGACACGGCAAGCGGGCGATGCGCCTGCTTGGCCACCCGCGCTTCCGAGCCGCCTACGACATACTCGTGCTCCGGGCCAGGGCCGGCGATGCGCCCGAGGAACTGGCGCGCTGGTGGACGGATGTGCAGGAGATGGATGATGCGGCCCGGAACCGGGCCTTTCTGGGGCAAGGCGGCAAGTCCGGCAAGGGCGATGGCCGACGCCGGTCCAGGCGTGGGCGACGCCGTGGCAAGGGGCGGGAGGCGGCCAGTCATGGCGAGTGAATCCATGCCTGCCGGCAGTCCGGACGAGGCGCTTGCCTGGGTGGGTCTGGGCGCGAACCTGGGCGAGCCCGAAGACATGGTGGAAAGGGCACTGACACGACTGGACGGTCTGCCACGCACCCGGGTGCTGCGCCGTTCGTCGCTCTATCGCAGCCCGCCGATGGGGCCGGCCGATCAGCCGGACTATGTCAACGCGGTGGCCGGACTGGACACCGGGCTGGCGCCGCAAGCGCTGATGGCCTCCCTGCTTGAGCTGGAGGTCTCACTGGGGAGAAGGCGGGAAGGGGTCCGTTGGGGGCCACGTCATATCGACCTCGACCTGCTTTGTTATGGTGCGCATCAATGCAGGGATGACCGCCTGACCCTGCCTCATCCGGGCGTGGGCGAGCGCGCCTTCGTGCTCCTGCCCCTGGCGGAAGTGACGCCGGCGCTGGAGATTCCGGGGCAGGGCCGGGTACGTGAATTGCTGGCACAGGTGGATACCGCAGGCATGGAGCGAATCGGTGAGTGACAAGCCGCAACACCGCTATGTTGTCGTCGAGGGACCGATCGGCGTCGGCAAGACCTCGCTGGCGAAGCGCCTGGGCGAATACTGGGGCGGAGAGCTGATGCTCGAGGGCGCGGAAGCGAATCCCTTTCTCGAGCGCTTTTATGCCGACCCGAGGGGCGCCGCCCTGCCGACCCAGCTCTTCTTTCTCTATCAGCGCGCGCGCCAGATCCAGTCCATGCGCCAATCCGATCTGTTCGAGGCGCCCCTGAGAATCGCCGATTTCCTGCTCGAAAAGGACCGCCTGTTTGCCGAAATCAATCTGGATGAGAACGAACTCGACCTCTACAAACAGGCCTGGAGTCATCTCTCGCTGGATGCGCCGGAACCGGATCTGGTGGTGTATCTACAGGCTCCGGTGGATGTCCTGATGGAACGGGTGCGCCGGCGGGGCATCCCCTGGGAGCAGCAGATCACCCGGGAGTATCTTGAACGCCTGGTGGAAGCCTATACCCGCTTTTTCCACCACTATGACCGGGCGCCCTTGCTGATCGTGAATGCGAGCGATATCAACCCGGTGGATCGGAACCGGGACTTCGAACTGCTGGCGGAGCAGTTGAGCCGGACCACCAGTGGGCGTCATTATTTCAACCCCGGCCCCATCTGATGCCGTGCAAGCGGCGGGGCGACGCATAGCTGTGGAATACCAATGAAGCTCTGGAATACCCATCATGTATGGAAGCGGTGAAAAATCGGAATCGAATCGCAAGCCGGTGCGCCTGTCGAGCCTGGCGCGGATGAAGGCGGAGGGGCAAAAGATTGCCTGTCTGACCGCCTATGACGCCAGCTTTGCACGGATCGAGGATGCGGCTGGCGTGGATCTGGTGCTGGTGGGTGATTCCCTGGGCATGGTGATCCAGGGCCGCGGGACCACCGTCCCCGTCACCGTGGAAGACATGGAATACCACACCCGTTGCGTGGCAGCCGGACTCGATCATGCCCTGCTGGTCAGTGACATGCCCTTTCTCAGTTATACCGATCCGGCGCAGGCACTTGAGAACGCCGGGCGCCTGATGCGGGCCGGGGCCTCCATGGTCAAGCTCGAGAGCGCCGCCGGTCAGCGGGAGGTCATCGCGGCCCTGACCGGACAGGGTGTGCCGGTCTGTGCCCACCTCGGCCTGCGGCCGCAGTCGGTTCACAAGACCGGCGGCTTCCGGGTGCAGGGGCGGGACAGCGAGGCGGCCCGGCAGATGCGTACCGATGCGCTCGAGCTGGAGGCGGCCGGTGCCGACCTGCTCCTGCTGGAATGCGTCCCGTCACCCCTGGCGGCCGAGATCACCGCTGCCGTGTCCGTGCCGGTGATCGGTATCGGGGCGGGCCCTCAGGTGGATGGGCAGATCCTGGTGGTCTACGACATCCTGGGCCTGCCTCCCGGGCGCAAGCCCCGGTTCGTGCAGGATTTCATGAGCGGGGCGGATTCCATCCCGCAGGCAATCGAGAACTATGTCAGCGCGGTTCGCAGCGGGGAATACCCGCAACCCGAGCACGGTTTCGACTGACACGATGGACCAGCCCGATACGGTAAACACGCGCAGCGATCTGGCTGCCCGGGTGGTGGCCTGGCAGCGGGCCGGTGAGAGAATCGGTCTCGTGCCGACCATGGGCAATCTGCATGAAGGCCACCTCTCCCTGGTGCGAGCGCTGCGCCCGCAGTGCGACCGTCTCATCACCAGCATCTTCGTGAATCCGCTCCAGTTCGGCCCGGACGAGGATCTGGAGCGTTATCCACGCACACTGGAGGCCGACCGGAAGCAGTTGGCCGCCGCCGGCGTGGACCTGGTCTTCGCCCCAGGCGTGAAGGAGATCTATCCGCGCGGTGACCAGGCTTCCACGGTGGTGGAAGTCCCCACGGAGCTGACCGGACAGCTCTGCGGGCGTGACCGCCCCGGGCATTTCACCGGCGTGGCCACCGTTGTGAGCAAGCTGTTCAATCTCTGCCGGCCCGACGTGGCGATCTTCGGCGAGAAGGACTATCAGCAGTTGCTGGTCATCCGGCGACTGGTGGAGGACCTGGATTTTCCGGTCGAGGTGGTGTCCGGACCCATTGTGCGTGAGGATGACGGCCTGGCCATGAGCTCGCGCAACCACTATCTCGATCCCGGGGAGCGCCGGCGCGCGCCGCTGCTCTATCGGACCCTGTGCGAGCTCGCCGAAGGCCTTGCAGCGCAGCCGGACCGGGCGGATGCCCTGGCACGTCAGGCCGAGTCACGATTGAGTGAGGCCGGTCTCGAGCCTGATTACGTCGCGGTCCGCGACGCCCGGACCCTGGGTCCGCCCGGCGCGGGGCCCCTGAGAGTCCTCGGGGCGGTTCGTCTGGGCAGCACCCGCCTGATCGACAACGTGGCGGTCAGGCCCGGCGCGGGAACTTGAGCGCCGCCCCCGGCTCCATTAGACTTCGCGCACGTCCGGCCCCGGAGTGCCCTTGACCCGGCGAAAACGCTGATCCAGCGTGGTCATGTTGCGGTCAGAGCGCGAAGGCCCGGGAACCAGGTATTCACGGACGCTGTGCGTGGCAGGGCTGTCGATGATTGCACCTGCAACTCAGTCTGCACTGGCGTCTCGATTTACACAAAAGGGATCTTGGAAAAGCAGGTGATCTGCCATGTTCGTCACGCTCCTGAAAGCCAAACTTCACCGTGCCTGTGTTACCCACGCGGAACTCGATTACGAGGGTTCCTGCGCGATTGACGGGCGCCTGCTCGATCAGGCCGGAATTCATGACTACGAGCAGATCGAAATCTACAACATCACCAATGGCGAGCGCCTCTCGACCTATGCCATTCGGGCCGAGGAGGGATCGCGGGTGATTTCGGTCAACGGGGCTGCCGCGCACAAGGCCAGCCCGGGCGACCGGATCATCATCTGTGCCTACGGTGCACTGGATGAGAACGAGGTGGCCCGCCATCAGCCACGGCTGATCTATCTTGATGAGAACAACCATATCAAGGGCAGTCGCAACGCCATCCCGGTCCAGGCTGCCTGAGGGCATCACACAAGCTGTGAATGGCTTGTATCGACTGCCGGGCCTTGCCCGGCAGTGTTGTGTCAGGGGGAAGCATGAGTGCACGGACGCTGGAAAAGAGCACTGACCGCCTCCGTGAGCTGGCCACGCAGTGGCGGGGCCGGAGGCTGGTGGATCTGTTTGAACGTGAGCCCGACCGCTCAAGTCGATTCCGATTCGAGGCCTGCGATCTCTGCGTCGACCTCAGCCGGCAGTTTGTCGATGAACCCACCCACAAAGCGCTCCTGGCCCATGCCCGGGCCGCGGGCCTCGAGGCGGCCCGGGATCGTTTGTTTGCCGGCGAGAAGCTGAATACCGGGGAAGACCGTGCCGCCCTGCACATGGCCCTGCGGGATCCCGAGGGGCGCCAGTGGCAGGTCGATGGTCGCCCGGTCTCCGAGGAGGTGGCCGGTGAACTGTCCCGCATGCTGGCCTTTGTCGAGGCAGTTCACCAGGGCCGGGAAACCGGAGTGACCGGTCAGCCTTTTCGCCAGGTACTCAATATCGGCATCGGCGGTTCGCACCTGGGACCGGAACTGGCGGTTACCGCACTTGATCCGCATCCGCGCGGGCTTCGTGCCCGTTTTCTGTCCAATGTCGATCCCGATCACACCACCCGGATCCTGAACTCACTGGATCCGGCCACGACCCTGGTCGTGGTTACCTCCAAGACCTTCACCAGCCGTGAGACTCTCCTCAATGCGAGGGAAGCACGCCGCTGGCTGGTTGCCCGCCTGGGCGAGCATGCGGTCGAGGCCCATTTCTGCGCGGTTTCCACCAATCGCGAGGCGGTCGCGGAATTCGGTATCGCCCCGGCCCGGCGCTTCGGGTTCTGGGACTGGGTGGGTGGTCGTTATTCCCTCTGGTCCAGTGTCGGCGTCAGTGCCGCCCTGGCGGTCGGCGCACAGGCCTTTCGCGAGCTGCTCACCGGCGCCGCCGCCATGGATCGACACTTCGAGAACGCAAAGGCCGCGGCCAATCTGCCGATCCAGCTCGCTCTGCTCGGTTTCTGGAACCATGGTTTTCTCGGCTATCCCACCCGGGCGGTAGTGCCGTATTCGGATCGCCTTCGCCTCCTGCCGGCCTATCTCCAGCAACTGGAAATGGAGAGCAACGGCAAGGGCGTGAATGCTGGGGGGGAAGCGGTCGAATGCAGCAGCCCGGTGGTCTGGGGCGGGACGGGCACGGATTCCCAGCATTCCTTCTTCCAGCTGCTCCATCAGGGGCCACGGGCGGTGCCGGTGGAGTTCCTGCTTCCGGGCGGTCGGACCGACGACGGCGAGGCACGACGCGTGCTGGCCGTGAATTGTCTGGCGCAGGCGCAGGCCTTGATGCATGGCCGGCAAGCGGGGCAGGGAGGGGAGCATTATCCCGGCAACCGGCCGAGCACCCTGATTCAGATGCCGACGGTCGTGCCCGAGACCCTCGGGGCCCTGATCGCGCTCTACGAGCACAAGGTATTCGTCGAGGCCACGCTGTGGGGGGTCAATCCCTTTGATCAGCCCGGGGTCGAGCTGGGCAAGCGCCTGGCGGGGGAGTTCGAGGTCGGCCTTGAAGATGGCGATGCAAGTGCAGCCGATGCCGCGACCCGGGCGGCCATGGAATGGACGGAGGGCCGTGACGATTGAGCCTTCGGGCTCAGTCGCTCAGCGCTACCACGCTGCCGCCCTGGGTGGTGACATAGACCCGCCCGCCGGCGGGCAGGGGCGTGCCGGTGACTATCCCGTCTGCCTGCCAATCCCAGAGTGTCCGGCCGGTATCGGGGTCCACCGCGAATACCCGTCCACCGTGATCTCCGGCAATCACGGCATTGCGCGTCACCGAGGGACCCGCGTTGACCCAGTCACCGCCGCTGGCGGTATGCCATTCCGGCAGGCCCAGATCCTTGGCGAAGGCGTAAAGACGGCCGTCATGGCTGCCGACATGAATCCGGTCGTGGCCGAGGGCGGGGGTGGTGTTGATCGCGCCGTCGGTCGAGGCGTCCCAGCGCCGGATGCCCTCGGTGACATAGAGCGAAGTCAGTGAGCGGTCCTGGGAAGCGAGATAGGCCCACTGGTCGTCCAGTGAAATACCCGCATAGACTGCATCCCCGGTGTCGAACTCCCATCTCTGTTCACCACTCAGCATTTCGATGGCAATCGCCTGCCCGCCCACGGTGCCGACGTAGACCAGTTCATCCCGATGGAGTGACGGTGGTGTGTGGATGGAATGGTCTGCCTGATGGGTCCAGAACATCTCGCCGTTTTCACGGCTGAGGTACTGCACCTGCCCCGCCGTGTTCGCCACCACCAGTCCGTAATCCGTGATCAGGGCCGAGGCGGTAATCGATCCCGGTCCCGGTACCTGCCACACGGCTTCCCCTTCATCGAGGCTCACGGCGTGGACCGTGCCGTTGATATCCCCCACGTAGACATGATCCCGGTCGGCGGCAGGGGCGGCGCGAAACCCGGCCTCGGCGCGGTAGCGCCATTGCAGCTCCCCCGAATCCCGGTGGAGCGACAGCAGTTCCCCGCCCTCGGTAGCGACCAGCAGCTGGTTGCCGCGCAGGATGGGGCCGGCCACCACCGGGTTTTCCACGTCCACCCGCCACAGCTCGACCGGGTCATCGGTGAACACCCGGCCTCCGTACCAGCCACTGCGTTGCGGGTCGGCACCCTCGTGCACCGGTCCGGAGGCACAGCCGCCGATGATCAGCGCCAGGGCGACGGATACGACGGCAAAAGCCATACGAGTGTCAGGCATGGCCATGGGATCCCCTTTGATGCTGGGCAAGCGCCCATTCTACATGCTCGCGCACCAGGGCAGAGTCGTGATTGCGGCGTGACTGCAGGGCCTCGATCACATCCGCTTGAGTGGGTGCATTGCCCAGTGCCACCGCGATATTGCGCAGCCAGCGTTCATGACCGATGCGGCGAATGGCACTGCCGCGGGTCTTTTCCAGGAAGGTGGCTTCATCCCAGGCGAAGAGCGTCACCAGACTGGCGGCATCAAGCTGTTCGCGTGGATTGAAGTCATCCTGTTCAGTGATGCGTGCATAGCGATTCCAGGGACAGACCAGCTGGCAGTCGTCGCAACCGTAGATACGGTTGCCCAGGGCGCGCCGGAAGCGCTCGGGGATCGGTCCGTCATGCTCGATGGTGAGATAGGAAATGCATTTGCGTGCATCGAGCCGATACGGGCCCGTGATCGCACCGGTGGGGCAGATGTCGATACAGCGCCGGCAACTGCCGCAATGGTCCCGCCCGGGCTCGTCCAGGGGCAGCGGCAGGTCGGTATAGATCTCGCCGAGAAAGAACCAGGACCCGGCGTGGCGGTTGAGCAGGTTGGTGTGCTTGCCGATCCAGCCCAGACCGGCTTTTTCCGCCAGCGGCTTTTCCATTACCGGGGCGCTGTCCACGAAAACCCGGTAGTCGAATTCGCCCACCGCCTCCCGGATCCGGTCGGCCAGTTGCTGCAGCCTGCGGCGCATCAGTTTGTGGTAGTCACGGCCCAGGGCATAGCGCGACACGTAGGCGCGTTCGGAGTCATTGAGAACGCTCCAGGCTTCGGCCGCACGGCCGGGCAGGTAATCCATCCGGACCGAGATCACCCGCCGGGTGCCGGGTTTCAGGCGCGCCGGACGGCTCCGCTTGCGCCCGTGACGCGCCATCCATTCCATGGTCCCGTGCCGTTCCTGATCCAGCCATTCTTCCAGGCGGGCCTCGCTGCGCGAGAGATCGGTGTCAGTGACCCCCAGCTGCTGAAAGCCCAGTTCACGGGCCCAATCCCGGATACGGGTGAGCAGGGCTTCCCCTTCCGGCAGGTTCTCGTCACAGGTCTGTGAAGTCTCATCCGTCATCGTTTTGCATTCTCGCACGCCCGTTGATGAAGCTCCCAGGCGTGGCTGTCGGCACAGGAAGCCGGTTCATGCCATATAATCGCGGCCATGACACGCATACCCGAACAGGCCCTCTACACCGCCGACCAGGTGCGCGAACTGGACCGGCGTGCGATCGAGGAAACCGAAATCACTGGTTATGAATTGATGTGCCGGGCCGGTGCCGCGGCCTGGCGACGGCTGCGTTCACTCTGGACCGGCACCGGTTCGGTCGTGGTCCTGGCCGGCCCCGGCAACAATGGCGGCGACGGTTACGTGATCGCCCGGCTTGCGCGTGAGATGGGGATACCGGCGGTGGTCATTCCGGGAGTGGACGGCGAAAGACTGCGCGGTGATGCCGCCCGTGCGCGCGAGGACTGGCTTGCGGCGGGCGGGGAAGAGTATCCGCAAGCCGGTGCATTGCCCTCGGACACCGGCGTGATCGTGGATGCCCTGCTGGGCATCGGGCTGAGTCGTCCGCCGGAAGGCCGGATTGCCGAGTTGATACGCCTGGCTAACGCGCATCCGGCGGCCTGCTTCGCGGTGGATTGTCCCACTGGTCTGGATGTGGACAGCGGGACCGTCCCGGGCGAGGCGATCCGGGCCGAGAACACGGTCAGTTTCATCGGTCTCAAGCGCGGTCTGTTCACAGGCGCCGGCGTGGACGTCACCGGCCGGGTCCATTTCGAGCGTCTCGAGGTGCCCAGCGCGGTCTATCGCGGCATCGAGCCTTCGGCCCTGCTGGTGGACCGTTCCGAAGTCAGTCAATTGCTGCCGCCCCGTCGTCCCAGTGCCCACAAGGGCGAGCATGGGCGGGTGATCGTCCTGGGCGGCGACCACGGACTGGGGGGAGCGCCCCTGATGGCGGCCGAAGCGGCCGCTCGCTCGGGAGCAGGCGCGGTCATTCCCGTACTCCGAAGGCGTCACATCGGGCCCGCCCTGGCCCGGGCCCCCTGGCTCATGCCGCGAACCCCCGGGAGCAGTCGTCAGCTGGCTGCCCTGCTGGCAGGCGCCGATGCCGTCGTGGTCGGGCCCGGCCTCGGCCAGTCGCGCTGGGGGCGCCGCCTGTGGCGTCTCGCCCGCGACAGCGGCAGGCCCCTGGTCGCCGATGCCGACGCACTCAATCTCCTTGCCCGTGAGCCCGCGCGTGGTCTGCCTGACGGCTCGGTCATTACCCCGCACCCGGGAGAGGCCGCCCGCCTCCTGGGCCGTGACGTGACCTCGATTCAGGGCGACCGATTCCTCGCCGCGGCCGAGCTTGGTGCGGGAAACGGTGCGGTTGCCGTCCTCAAGGGGGCCGGGAGCGTGGTGGCCGCTCCCGGTGAGGCGATTCGCGTAATTGCCGCCGGCAACCCCGGCATGGGAGTGGCCGGCATGGGGGACGTGCTCGCCGGAATCATCGGCGGCCTGCTGGCCCAGGGCATCCCGGCCAACCAGGCCGCCTCGGCCGGAGCCTGGCTGCATGCAGCCGCGGGCGACATGAGTGCCCGGGAGCAGGGCGAACGCGGACTGCAGCCCACCGATCTGTTCGGACCCCTGATCCGCCTGGTCAATCCGCCGGGGGCCCGCTAGATGGCGAATACAGCGGCGCTGGTGCTGGATTTGCCCGACCCGTCGGCTACTGCACGTCTGGGCGAAGCCCTGGCAGGGGCAGTCGCCGGCCTGGATGAGGCGGGCAGGGTGATCGGCCTGGAGGGCAGCCTGGGCGCCGGCAAGACCAGCCTGGCGCGAGCGTTCATTCTGGCCATGGGATACTCCGAACCGGTCCGCAGCCCCACTTACACGCTCGTCGAACCCTACGAAGGCGGCGTGGCGGACATATTCCACCTCGACCTTTATCGCCTGGCCGACCCCGAGGAGCTGGAGTTTCTTGGCATACGCGATCTGTATCGGCCGGGGGCACTCATGCTGGTGGAATGGCCGGAGATGGGTGCGGGTGTCTTGCCGGGCCTGGACCTGGGAATCCGGCTTGAAAGGCAGGACACCGGTCGCCGGGCCCGTGTGGAGGCCCGGACTCCGGCGGGACGGGAACTTGTCACCAGCCTGAAATCTGATCCTTTATCGAAGGAATATCTTGTATCCTACTAAAAATAGTGAAAAATTCTTGATTTCTTGTCCCTCTGGTGTATAGATTAGGTCAAGCCTTGTACTAAGAAGGGAGCGACAGGATGCGTCGCGGAATCCGGCTCACTGCCCTGATTCTGGCCTTTTTCCTGCCCGGTAGCGCGCTGGCAGCGGACGCCGTCTCGGTCGAGGATGTGCGCCTGTGGGCCGCTCCGGAGCGCACCCGCGTGGTCTTTGATCTCTCGGCACCGGTAGATCACCGCCTTTTCACCCTTTCCGATCCCGAGCGGATCGTGCTCGATCTCGAAGGATCCCGCCTGGATGCCGAGGCCCTGCCGGGAGGAGACGGCGCGATCCAGGGCATCCGCAGCGGCAGCCGCGGCGATAATGACCTGCGCATCGTTCTCGACCTTGCCGAGGACGCCCAGCCCAGCAGTTTTCTGGTCGAACCCAATGAACAGTACGGACATCGCCTGGTGGTGGACCTCGAGACCGAGGACAGCGGGGATGCCGTGCGCGAGGCGGTCAGTGAAATACCGCGGGGGGAAGGACGCCCCCTGGTGATTGCGATCGATCCCGGTCACGGGGGCGAGGATCCCGGAGCGATCGGCCCCGGCGGTACCATGGAAAAGGATGTCGTCATGGGAGTGGCGCGCCAGCTCAAGCGGCTGATCGAACGTGAGGAGGGCATGGAGCCCTTCATGGTACGCACCGGCGACTATTTCATACCGCTCCAGGAACGGGTCCAGCGGGCGCGGGATGCCGAAGCCGACATGTTCATCTCCATTCATGCCGATGCCTTTCCCGATCCCAGTGCCCGGGGCGCCTCCGTCTACGCTCTTTCCCAGCAGGGCGCGACCCACGAGGCCGCCCAGCGCCTGGCTGATCGCGAGAACGCGGCGGACCTGATGGGAGGGGTGCGCCTGGCGGACAAGGACGAAACCGTTGCCTCGGTGCTCATGGATCTTTCCCAGTCGGCCTCGATCAGTGCCAGTCTCGAGGTGGGCGACCGCCTGGTGGACAACATGCGCGGCGAGATCCGCCTGCACAAGGCCGAGGTGATGCAGGCCGGCTTCGCGGTGCTCAAGGCGCCGGACATCCCCTCCCTGCTGGTGGAAGCGGCCTTCATTTCCAA
>SLND01000066.1 GCA_007133205.1 Natronospiraceae bacterium
AAATTCCTGCGCCGCTTCCGCGCCTTCCTGGGACGCCGCGGGACGCTGTCCGGGCTGGTTGCAGCGCGCCCGGGTCATTCTGCTGCCCGTCTGTGTCTGGGCCACACAGAACTGCTCGGTGCCACTCTGTGCCTGCTGCTGCCCCCCTTGCTGGGGTGAGGCGGCACATCCCGCCAGAAACAGTGTTCCGCAAAGGAAACCTGCGCTGATTGCTGCTTTTCCAATCATTGAATGACTCCTGCTCTTGCTCCTCGGGACCTGCAACAAAAGGGTTCCCCCCCCATGTCACACGAAAAATATATTACGAAAGGGCTCGTAAAAAGTTAAGGGGCCCAACTTTTCCAAGCCCTTGCCCCATAATCTACGAACTCTTACGTACCTGCAATATAGTAGTTTTTTGTCGCCCGTCAAGCCCGTGCCCGATCAACCCAGCCATCGCCGCGCATTGCGGAACATCCGCAGCCACGGACCGTCCGGGCCCGCCCACTCCGGCGGGTGCCAGGAATGATTGACGGTGCGGGTGATGCGCTCCGGATGCGGCATCATGATGGTGGCGCGGCCATCCGGCGTGGTGAGGCCGGTGATTCCCGCCGGTGAGCCATTGGGATTGAGTGGATAATGGCGCGCCGGCCGGCCGGCGGCGTCCACATAGCGCAGCGCAACCAGAGCTTCCCGCTCGGCGGTTTCCTGATCCTGCTCGCGGGCGAATCGGGCCCGGCCTTCGCCGTGGGCGACCGCAACCGGGAGGCGTGAGCCGGCCATGCCGGAAAGGAACATGGAGGGATTGTCCGGGATTTCCACCAGGCTCAGGCGGGCCTCGAACTGCTCGGAGCGGTTGCGCAGGAACCGGGGCCAGGATTCAGCGCCGGGAATCAGTGCCTGCATGGCGGCCAGCATCTGACATCCGTTGCAGACCCCGAGACTGAAGGTGGACTCGCGCGCGAAGAAGGCCGAAAAGGCCTCACGCAGCGCCTCATTGAAGAGAATGGACTTGGCCCAGCCCTGCCCGGCACCGAGCACATCGCCGTAGGAAAAACCGCCGCAGGCGACCAGGCCCTGCATGTCGCTCAGCCTCAGCTCTCCGCTCAGAAGCGCCTGCATGGGCACGTCGACCGACTCGAATCCGGCCCGGCGAAATGAATCCGCCATCTCGACATGGCCATTCACCCCCTGCTCCCGGAGGATCGCGACCCGGGGGGCGACGCCGGTATTGATCAGGGGCGCAGCAACGTCCTCGGCCGGATCAAATCCCAGCTTCGGACTCAACCCCGGATCCCGCCGGTCCAGACGCAGATTGCGTGCCTCGTCGGCGCACTCGGGATTGTCGCGCAGCCGCTGCATGCGGTAGCTGACCTCGTTCCACTCCGCCAGCCAGTCGAACAGGGATGCCTGGCACAGATCAGCGCCGGCCGCGCGAATGCGTATCCGGTCAGACTCCACAGGATGGCCCAGGCGCAGCAGGCGATCCCCCAGCCCGTATTCGGAAAGCACCGCTTCCAGGCGGGCAAGATCCTCCCTGCGCACTTGCAGGACCGCCCCGGCTTCCTCGCTGAACAGGCGGGCGACCGCCCCGTCCGCCTCGACACCCAGATCCACATCCATGCCACAGCGCCCGGCGAAGGCCATCTCGGCCAGGGTCGCCAGCAGCCCGCCGTCCGAGCGGTCGTGATAAGCCAACAGGCGACCTTCGGCGAGCAGGGCCTGCACCGCGGCAAAGAACCCTGCGAGCGTCTGCGGCGAATCCAGGTCGGGGGCAGAATCACCAAAGCCCCCGTGCACCTGCGCCAGAATCGAGCCACCGAGGCGATCCCGCCCCGCGCCCAGGTCCACCAGAACGAGAACGCTGTCCGGATCGGACTGCAGCTGCGGTGTCACCGAGCGGCGCACATCCCGCACCGGCGCGAAGGCCGATACCACGAGCGAGACCGGCGCCACCACCGAGCGATCCTCGCCTGCCTCGGACCAGCGGGTCTTCATGGACAGGGAATCCTTGCCCACCGGGATGGTCAGGCCCAGCTCGCTGCACAGCTCACGGCCAACCGCGGCCACGGTCTCGTACAAGACCGCATCCTCGCCGCCATGATCGGCTGCCGCCATCCAGTTGGCGGACAGGCGCACATTGCGGATATCGCCGATATCGGCCGCGGCAATATTGGTCAGAGCCTCGGTCACCGCCATCCGGCCCGAGGCCGGACCGTCGATGATGGCAAGCGGTGCCCGCTCGCCCATGGCCATGGCTTCACCGGCATGGCCCTCAAAGCCGCCAAGGGTGACCGCGCAGTCGGCCACCGCGACCTGCCAGGGCCCGACCATCTGGTCACGGACGGAAAGGCCGCCCACGGTACGGTCACCAATGGTCACCAGAAACTCCTTGTCCCCCACCGCGGGATGGCGCAGGACCCGGCGCACCGCCTCGTCAATGTCCACTTTCGCGGGATCGAAGCCAACGGGCTTCGGATCGTGGGTGCGCGAATCGCGCGCCATGCGCGGGGCCTTGCCCAGCAGCACCTCCATCGGCATG
>SLND01000060.1 GCA_007133205.1 Natronospiraceae bacterium
GGCTGGTGATCAAAGACCATCCGAACTGCGCGCTCTCGTACTTCCGGTGAATAGCGTTTTTGTTTGCTCATGGCTCCATTCTCTCAAGAATTGGAGCCGCCGGGGAATCCGGGGTGGTTCAGTTTTCAGGTGCCCGAGAAGACCAGGCATCAAGTATCCCGATTCAGTAATCGAACCCTGGCTTGGACGGCGCATCGGACAGCGTCGCGTCCAAAAGGTCGCGTGAGCTCGGTGAAGGTGTCTGGGTAAGCTGAGCGATTAGCGCTGTTACCAGGAATACGAAGGCTGGTTGGCAGCGAGGATTCGGATTCATTGATCGGGGATGAGCCGAGTCGTCATCACCGGGTTTTTGGGCTGCAGTCTCGATTTGTTACCTGCATCTGACTTCCCATCCATCACCCGGATCTGAGGCTGACTCCGGTCAATACCTTGGGTAGTCTTTCCCTGCAGACTGGCCAATGCACCAGCTCGGTGAGGAGAGGTCCATGCGCTCAGGTCGATGTTCGGTCGTTTCCGGTTTGATTGTGATATTGCTGGGGATGATGGCGCCGGTGGAGGTTGTCATCGGCGGCGGGGAGGGTGAGACGTCGAACCCGGGCATGCGCAGCGAGGCGGGGCAACGTGAAATCCTCGAGCGCATCAACGAGAGTCCCTTCCCGGAATCCATTGTACTGCAGTCGGAGGAGGCATCGGACGCCATCCACGGGGATCTCCACGGCATCGTGGATGCACCCTTTGAGAGTCTTGCCGCCTATCTGGAAACGACGACGCACTGGTGCGCGATCCTGTTCCTGCATTTGAATGTCAAAAGCTGTGTGCAGGAAGGCGATGGAGGCGAGGGGATGCTCGACGTCTATATGGGGCGCCGCCACTACGAGAAGCCGGAAGATGCCGATCATGTGCGTTTTCGCTTTGAAGTGGTCGAGCAGGACGCAGGCCTGATTGCAGTGGATATGCGCTCCGAAGAGGAGGCCCGGGGTACCCAGGAGATCCGCATCCAGGTGCAGGCCGCGGCCCTGGACGAGGAGCGCAGCCTGGTGCACATGCGCTACTCGGTCGGGATTGGTCGGGTCGGGCGGACACTGCTCCGGGTCTATCTCGGCACCGCGGGCCGGGATCGGGTCGGTTTCACCGTGGTCAGAACCGACCGGGCAGGTGACCCTGTGTACGTGAGAGCCATACGCGGCATGGTCGAGCGCAATACCGTCCGCTTCTATCTGGCCCTGCAGGCGTTTGTTGAATATCCCGAAGCCGAGCAACTCGAGCAAAGGTTCGAGCGCTGGTTTGAACTGACAGACCAGCATCCGGAGCAATTGCGGGAAGTGGACCGGGAAAGCTATCTCGACAACAAGCGGCGGGAATACGAGAACCAGAGAGCCTTGCAGGAAGCGCTGCGTTCCGGTGAATGATCACGCCATGGCCCTGCTCCTGATCACTTGCAGCAAAATGGCCGGGATGGTTGCGAATGCTGCAATGGGATTCATTGACCGGATCGACTCTTGAGCGTCACCACTCCCGGGGCCCATGAAAAAACGGCGGCGCATTGAGCGCCGCCGTTGTCTTTCCATGGCTCCGGAAGGCTCTGGCCGAGACCTTCCGGTTTCCGCACCGGGAACCTAGATGCCGGAGCGGTCCAGGTTCATGACCTTGGTCCAGGTATCAACGAAGTCCTCGATGAGTTTTTCCTCACCGTCGTTGCTGCCGTAGACCTCGGCCACGGCCCGCAGTTCGGCGTGGTGGCCGAAGATCAGGTCCACCGGGGTGGCGGTCCACTTCAGCTCGCCATTGCCACGCTCGTGGCCTTCATAAACCCCCGGATGGTCGTCCGACTGGGACCATTCCGTGCTCATGTCCAGCAGATTGACGAAGAAATCGTTGTCGAGTCTGCCGGTATTCTCGGTGAGCACGCCGTGATCGCTGTCGCCGGCGTTGGCTCCGAGGGTGCGCATGCCGCCGAGCAGGGCGGTCATCTGGGGCACGGTCAGGTCGAGCAGCGCGGCCCGGTCCACCAGGGCTTCGGTCGGGGCCAGCCGGCTCTTGTCCTTGTTGTAGAAATTGCGGAAGCCGTCCGCGTGCGGCTCGAGCACGTCGAAGGACTCCTTGTCGGTCTGCTCCGCGGTAGCGTCCATGCGGCCCGGGGTGAAGGGCACCTCGATCTCATGACCGGCCTCGGCCGCGGCCTGCTCGATCGCGGCGGCCCCGCCCAGCACGATCAGGTCTGCCAGGGAAACCCGAGTGTCACCGTCCTGGTTGAAGGCCTCCTGGATGCCTTCGAGTTCGCTCAGCACCCGCTCGAGTTCGTCGGGGTTGTTCACCTCCCACTCGTTCTGCGGTTCCAGGCGGATGCGGGCCCCGTTGGCCCCGCCCCGACGGTCACTGATGCGGAAGCTGGCTGCCGAACCCCAGGCGACACGGATCAGCGCGTCGGTGTCGAGGCCGGTATCTAGGATTTCGGCCTTCAGGGTGTCGATGTCGTCCTCGTCGATCAGCTCATGATCCACTTCCGGGATCGGGTCCTGCCAGATCAGGTCTTCTCCCGGGTAGTGGTTGCCGAGGTAACGGTCACGCGGACCCATGTCACGGTGGGTCAGCTTGAACCAGGCCCGGGCAAAGGCGTCCTCGAACTCGTCCATGTCTTCGTGGAAGCGCTCGGAGATCTCCCGGAAATCGGGATCACGCTTCAGCGCCAGGTCCGTGGTGAACATGATCGGTGCATGACGTTCGTCCGGGTCGTGGGCATCGGGGACCAGGTCGTCGGCTTCGTCACCGACCGGCTCCCACTGAATGCCTCCGGCCGGGCTCTCGGTCTTCTCCCATTCGAAGCCGAACAGGTTGTCGAAGAACTGCGAGGTCCAGGCCGTGGGGCTGGCGGACCAGGCACCTTCGAGACCACTGGTAAAGGCATCGGCGCCCTTGCCGGTGCCGCATTCGTTGTCCCAGCCAAAGCCCTGCAGTTCCAGGTCGGCGCCGCCCGGCAGTTCACCCACGCATTCTTCTTCCACAGCACCGTGGGCCTTGCCGAAGGTGTGACCGCCGGCGATCAGGGCAACGATCTCCTCGTCATTCATGGCCATGCGGTTGAAGGTCTGGCGGATCCGGTCGGCGGCCTTGATCGGGTCGGGTTCGCCACCCGGGCCTTCCGGATTCACATAGATCAGACCCATCTGGGTCGCGCCGAAGGGATCGTCCAGCTTGCCCTCCTCGTCAACGCGCTCGTCGTCCAGCCATCCCTTCTCGGGACCCCAGTAGACCAGGTCGGATTCCCAGTCGTCCTCGCGTCCTCCGGCGAAGCCGGCGGTTTCGAAGCCCATGGATTCCAGGGCGACATTGCCGGTGAGGATCATCAGGTCCGACCAGGACAGGCTGCGGCCGTACTTCTGCTTGACCGGCCACAGCAGGCGCTGGGCCCGGTCCAGGTTGGCGTTGTCGGGCCAGCTCCGCAGCGGGTCGAAGCGCTGCTGGCCGCCGACCGCGCCGCCCCGGCCATCATGGATGCGGTAGGTGCCGGCGCTGTGCCAGGCCATGCGGATCATCAACGGCCCATAGTGGCCCCAGTCGGCCGGCCACCAGTCCTGGGAATCTGTCAGGATAGCTTCGATGTCGGCCTTCACTTCATCCAGGTCGAGCTCGGAGAAGGCTTCGGCGTAGTCGAAGTCATCGCCGTAGGGGTTGGAGTCGGGCGAATGCTGCCGCAGGGGGCTCAGGTCAAGCTGTTCCGGCCACCAGTCCTGGTTGGTCTTGAACTGCTTGCCGGAACGCTCTTCCCGGTTGCCGTAGCGTTCGGCGTAGTACTCCGCGGCGGCGTCCTCTGCGGCGCGATCCGTTTCCTCCCCGTTGTTGTTCTCGGCGCAGGCGGTAGCTGCGAGGAGGATGGGCAACGCCGCGACTGCCGCGGCAGTCGTGAGGGCTTTGCGATGTGTGTGCATGGTCGAATTTCCTCCCTTGGGTGGAATGGACTTTCTTGAGTGGGATGTCGGAATGCCAATTGATTATGCTTATCCAGGCCGCCACGTCCAATCGTTTTTATTGATTTCCACGATTACCTCAAACAAAGGCGCCGGGGCGGGTGGTCTCGCCGGGTATCGACGGGCCGGATTCAGGCCGATCCGCCTTTGTGCGAGGCTGCCAATTCGGTCACGATAGCAGTCGCGAAAAGCACCAGAATCAAGGAGGTTGCGGTGAGCGAAGCTCGGGGGTCGAGTGACAAGAAGCGGGTTCAGCTTGAGCGCTTGCTCAAGCTCGCCGAGGGCTTGCCCGCGCTGAGCATGGCGGTGGTCCATCCGGTGGATGAGGAGAGCCTGAGCGGCGCCCTCGAAGCCGGCGAGGCGGGCCTGATCGAGCCGGTACTGGTCGGCCCCGAGCACCGCATTCGCGCCTGTGCCGACAAGGCCGGGGTCGATCTGGGCAAGTGGCGGCTGGTGAGTACCGAGCACAGCCACGCGGCGGCCGAGACGGCGGCCCGCATGGCCGGCGAGGGCGAGGTCGCCGGGCTGATGAAGGGCTCTCTCAGTACCCGGGAATTCATGGGCGCGATCGTGCCCAGAGCGGCGGGCCTGCGGACCGGGCGGCGGATGAGCCATGTCTGGGTGATGGATGTGCCGAGCTATCCCCGGCCGTTGCTGATCACCGATTCGGCGATCAATATTCACCCCGACCTGATGACCAAGGCGGACATTGTCTCGAACGCCATCGACCTGGCGGTGGCCATGGGCACGGAAAACCCGCGCGTCGCCATCATTTCCGCGACGGAGGAAGTCAATCCGGCCCTGCAGTCCACCCTGGATGCCGCCGCCCTGTGCAAGATGGCCGAGCGGGGCCAGATCCGCGGCGGGCGGCTGGACGGGCCGCTGGCCTTCGACAATGCCATCTCCGAGGAGGCGGCGCGGGCCAAGGGCATCGACGGCGAGGTGGCCGGTCGCGCCGACATTCTGCTGGCCCCGGATGTGGAATCGGCCAACATGCTCGGCAAGCAGCTCCATTACCTGGCCGGGGCCGATGCCGCCGGCATCGTGCTCGGCGCCCGGGTGCCAGTGGTTCTCACCAGCCGCGCCGATGACCGCTTCGCCCGCCAGGCCGCCTGCGCGATTGCTCAGCTTCAGCACAAGGCGGAGCAGGAACGTCGCGAAAGGGCCATCCGCGAGCGTGACGGATCATGAGTCCAAGTGACGCGAACAGGAAACGGCTGCTGGTCCTCAACTCCGGCTCTTCCAGCATCAAGTTCGCGGTCTTTGCCATCCACGGGCAGGATCCGCTCTGGCGGGGTCAGGCGGAGGGCCTGGGCGGAACAAGGGCGCGCTTGCTGATCGAGGATGTGGCGGCAGGCGAACGGGAGGAGCAGTCGCTGTCCTCCGGCGGGCACGAGGATGCGCTGAAGACCCTGCTCGACTGGCTCGATCGCACGGTCGGGCATGCGGCGCTGCAGGCCGTGGGGCATCGCGTGGTGCACGGTGGCACCGCCCATGCCGACCCGGTGCGACTCGATCAGGCCCTGCTGGAGGAACTGGACGATCTCTCCGGTCTCGCACCCCTGCATCAACCGCACAACCTGGCCGCCGCCCGGCATCTGATGAGATTGCGCCCGGACCTGGTTCAGGTCGCCTGTTTCGATACCGCCTTTCACCGTCGCCAGCCCTGGGTCGCCCAGCAGTTCGCCCTGCCACGGGAATGGTCGCGGCGCGGCGTGCTGCGTTACGGCTTCCACGGCCTGTCCTATGACTTCATTGCCGGCAAGCTGCGTACCGACTTTCCCGAGCTTGCCGCCGGGCGGGTGGTGGTCGCCCATCTCGGCAATGGCGCCAGCCTGTGCGCCATGCGCAATGGGGAGAGTCGCGCCACCAGCATGGGTTTCACCGCTCTCGATGGTCTGCCCATGGGCCAGCGTTGTGGCGCCCTGGATCCCGGCGTGGTGCTGTATCTCATTCAGCAGCAGGGCCTGAGCGTGGATGAAGTGCAGGACCTGCTCTATCACCGCTCCGGCCTGCTGGGGATTTCGGGCATCAGCCACGACATGCGTGAGCTTCTGGCGAGCGAGGCGCACGAGGCCGGCGAGGCGGTCTCGGTCTTCTGTTACCGCGCCGCGCGTGAGATCGGGTCGCTGGTCGCGGCCCTGGAAGGCCTGGATGGACTGGTCTTCACCGCCGGCATTGGCGAGAACTGCGCCCCGGTGCGCGCTGCCATTGTCGAGCGCCTCGGCTGGCTCGGCCTGGCGATTGATGAAGAAGCCAATGCCGCCCATGAGACGGCCATACATGCCACCGGGAGCCTGCCGGTGCTGGTCCTGCCCACGAACGAAGAAGCGGTCATTGTTCGTGAAACCCGGCAGGTGCTGGAGGCCGCCGGGGCTTGAAACCGAGGATTGACCCCGGGCATTGATTCATGATCAAGGGCAGATGGCTGCCGGAAGAAGAAATCCAGCAGCGCCTGGAGGAAATCGCCGGCCGGTAAGCAATACCTGTGGCGTTATCGAACGCGAATGGCGGGCCCGGGACATCTCCGGGCCCGGTAGTGACCAGGATGCGTTGGCACGGGAACTGCTGCAGTCTCGGCAGGTCTTTCTTCCCGTGGCTTTTGCTGAGCGCATTGACTGAATGAAGAAAGCCGGATGAAAACGGCCGGATGAAGACCGCCAATGGAGGAGGGATCCGATGAGTTTCAATACTGAAGATCACCCGGGCGTGGTGGAGGACGCACCGAAGGAAACCCGCGGTTTCCGTTTCAATCACAGCATGCTGCGGGTGAAAGATCCGGAAGTCTCGCTCGCCTTCTACACCCATGTGCTCGGCATGCGGGTACTGCGGCGACTGGATTTCGAGGAGATGCAGTTTTCCCTTTATTTTCTCGCCCGGCCGGATGCGGAGGAGTCGATTCCCGAGGATGTGGCCGAGCGTACCCGCTGGACCTTCAGCCAGCGTGGCATCCTGGAGCTGACCCACAACTGGGGCACGGAAAATGATCCCGAGGCCCACTATCACGATGGCAACAGGGAGCCCCAGGGTTTTGGCCACATCTGTTTCTCAGTGCCTGATCTGGACAAGGCCATCGCCTGGTTCGATGCCAATGAGGTCGAGTACGTCAAGCGACCCGAGCAGGGCAAGATGAAGGATATTGCCTTCATCAAGGACCCCGACGGTTACTGGATCGAGATCGTCGAGGCCGATCGGATGGCCCGGATTGGAAGCTGATGCGTAGCCGAGGTCAACTGAACCCATGATCGAATCGATCTTCATTGCCAAACAAGACGGCGCGACTCAGATCGAGCTGAGCGAGGCCGAGCTGGTCGCGGGCAAGGGTATTGTCGGAGACCGCAATTTCGACAGGGGCACCTGGCCCGGTCAGAACATCACCTTTGTCGAGATGGAGGAGATCGAGGCCTTCAACAAGAGACATGATCGCTCGATCCGGCTTTGCGATACGCGGCGCAATATCATCACGCGAGGCGTGCGTCTGAATGACCTGGTGGGCAAGCGATTCTCTGTCGGCGGTATTGAGTTCCATGGGGTGGAGCTGTGTGAGCCCTGCAGGAGTCTCGGCGACCGCCTCGCGACCGACAACATGTCCGCTTCTCAGGTGGTTCGGGCCTGGGTGGGCAAGGGCGGCTTGCGCGCGGATGTGCTCGGCAGCGGCACCCTCCGGGTCGGTATGACCCTCGATTTCGGGCACTGAATTTCGGGAATTGAATTTCGGCAACCGACCGGGGCGCCTTTAACGCTTCCGGGACTCGAATTCGGCGAAGTCTTCGGTTCTCGGCATCGGTTCCATCAGGGACAGGATTTCAGCGGGGGCCGGTATGACACGGCGTTGTTTGAGATCCATCCAGGCGCCGTGGACGTTGATCACGGCGGCGAGGGTGTCGTCTGATTTGGTGAGCCGATGGCGCATCAGCCAGTGCTTGCGGTTGTGGGACAGGCCGCTCAGGGCGACATCGACGCGGATGGTCTCGCCGCCGAGGATTTCGGCGCGGTAGTGGATTTCCTCGTGGAACAGCACCGGCCCGATGGCCAGTTCACGCATGCGGGTCATGCTCAGGCCGTGTTCGGCGAAAAAGGCGAGGCGCACCTGGGCGCCGTAGTCCAGGTAGGCGCTGTGGCGCATGTGGCCGTTGGGGTCGAGTTCGGACCAGCGGATGTCGTATTGGCGGGTGAAGGCCTCGGTCACTTGGGGCTCTCTTGGGTTGTTTGGTTGGCGGATTGTTGCGTCGTTTCGCGGCTGGAAAGCCGCTCCTACCGGGGGTGTTTCCACCGCACGGGGTGGTTCAGGGGTTTTCGACGGTGACCTGGGTGCCGATATCCAGGGCCAGCAGGCGGGCGGCATTGTCGCGATTGGCGGCAATCTCGACCAGGCCCATGGAGTTCTCGTACCAGAACAATGTGCCCGGAGCGACCCGGCAGAAGGTGGCGGCACGCTCGATGCCGCGGCCATCGACCGACAGCGTCGCATCGGTGGCCAGATCCCCGGCCTCGATGCCGGTTACCGCGTTGCCGTAGCCGTCGATGTAGATGATCTGCTGGTTGCCCTGAGGGTCACCGTGGGGAGCGTCCGCGGTAACCGGATCAAACAGCGGGCGCGCACCGATTCCGGTCGGGCGCTCGCCGCGTGCCAGGGCGGCGGCGAAGGGGGCGAACAGGTCGCGGCCGTGGAAACTCCGTGACAGTTCCTTCGGGGACGCGGTGATTTCCCACCATTCGGCCTCTTTGGCCCTTTCCGCGACCGGCACCAGCAGGCCGTTGTCCGGCCCCACGAACCAGACTCCGTCGGCGCACATCACCGCCGGGCGACGCGGGCCGCCGACGCCGGGATCGACAACCGCCAGGCAGACATCACCGGCGGCAAAGCGTCTCGCCAGCGCCGCCAGCAGGCGGCCGGCGGCGCCCGGCCGGAAGGCCGGCGCATCGGCCATCAGGTGAACTATTGGTGTCTCGGGCGCGTCGCGTCGCAGAACGCTTTCCATCTCGCCGATATAGGGCCCGGCAAAGCCGAAATCGGTATAGGTGAGGATCAAGAGTGGCCTCCGGATTCCGCTCGTCCATGGACTTGCGAGGATACGCCTGTGGTCGGTCGGAGGAAACTTGCCGTGGCGGTCCCAATCGGCGAAAATGCGCGCCTCTATTTCCCTGACGAGACCTTCTTATCCGCCCGTTCTGCCGGTCCGGCGGTCCCACCAGTGGCCCGGGCGGCGCGGGACGTGCCGGGAGACGGCACCCAGTAACCGGGAGCAGGCATGCCCTCACGCAGAGAACTCGCCAACGCCATCCGCGCCCTCAGCATGGATGCGGTGGAAAAGGCCCAGTCCGGGCACCCCGGTGCCCCCATGGGCATGGCGGACATCGCAGAAGTACTCTGGAACGACTACCTCCAGCACAACCCGGCCAACCCGCGGTGGGAGAACCGTGACCGCTTCGTGCTCTCCAACGGGCACGGTTCCATGCTCCTTTACTCGCTGCTGCATCTCAGCGGCTACGACCTGCCCCTGGAGCAGCTAAAGAACTTCCGTCAGCTCCATTCAATGACCCCCGGGCATCCGGAATACGGCTACGCCCCCGGGGTGGAAACCACCACCGGTCCGCTCGGACAGGGCCTGGCCAATGCGGTCGGCATGGCCCTCGCGGAGAAGATCCTGGCGGCGCGCTTCAATCGCTCCGGGCACGAGATCGTGGACCACTGGACCTGGGTCTTTGCCGGCGACGGCTGTCTGATGGAGGGCATCTCCCACGAGGCCTGCTCGCTCGCGGGCACCCTGGGCCTGGGCAAGCTGGTGGCCTTCTACGACGACAACGGCATTTCCATTGATGGCGAGGTCGCGGGCTGGTTCACCGATGACACCGCGGCGCGTTTCAAGGCCTATGGCTGGCAGGTGATTGCTGATGTCGATGGGCACGACCCGGAACAGGTTCGCGCGGCGATCGAGCAGGCGCGCGAGGACACCGGCCGGCCAAGCCTGATCTGCTGCCGGACCGAGATTGGTCACGGTGCGCCGAACAAGAAGGGCACTGCCGGCGTGCATGGCGCGGCCCTGGGCGAGGAGGAAGTCGCCGCGGCGCGCGAGACCCTGAACTGGCCCCATCCCCCCTTCGAAATCCCTGAGGA
>SLND01000081.1 GCA_007133205.1 Natronospiraceae bacterium
GCCTCCATGCGCGCCTCCACCGCCCGCGGCCCCGCGAGCCGGCTCAGGATCTCCTCCAGGTGGCGGCCGAGGGCTTCTTCATCGCCCGGAATCGGGGTCGCCGCCAGGCGTTCGAGATGGGGGTGCTCCGGGCGCTCGCGCCAGCGTTCCAGCAGCCGGGCAGTGTCCAGCTCCGGCGTTGCCCGGGCGATCTCCAGCATCTCGCGCAGGACATGAATGCCGCGTATGTCGACGCTGTCGAGCGCCTCCGGGATGGTAATCCGGCTCGCCACGGCCGGCGCCTGCAGGATCACCGCGAGGGCTTCGCGCACGGGCGTGAGCCGCAGCCGGCCCGTATCGCGCTTTACCGGGCGTCGGGGGGCCGTCTCCCGGCGCTCCCCTCGTTGCGGGCGTCGCCCGGCAAGCATGTCCCGCCAGCGCTCCGGGCTGAGTCCGGCGGCCTCGGCAAGGGGATCACTCAGCAGTTCACGATAGACCGGATCGCGCACCCGCTGGAGCAGGGGGGCGGCCCGGTCCACCAGCATCGCCCGGCCTTCGGTCCCGGCAAGGTCCAGGTCCCCGGCAAGCTGGTCGCGGAACCACTCCGACAGGGGAACGGCCTCTTTCAGGCGACGTTCGAAGGCTTCACGACCCTCGCTTCGGACGAGGCTGTCCGGGTCTTCTCCCTCGGGCAGGAACAGGAAGCGGACCTCTCGTCCGGCCCGCAGGACCGGCAGCGCGTTCTCCAGCGCCTTCCAGGCGGCCCGCCGTCCGGCGGCGTCGCCATCAAAGCAGAACAGCACCCGTTCCGCGGTGCGGAAGGCCCGCGCGAGCTGGTCGCTGGTGGTCGCGGTCCCGAGCGTGGCCACCGCATTGTCGATCCCGGCCTGGGCCAGGGCAATCACGTCCATGTAGCCCTCGGTGATCAGCAGGCTGTCGAGGTTGGGCCGGGCCTGGCGGGCCTCGTGGAGGCCGTAGAGTTCGCGGCCCTTGTGAAACAGGGGATGCTCGGGGCTGTTGAGGTACTTGGGTTCGCCATCGCCGACGAGACGCCCGCCAAAGGCCACCGTACGTCCGCGCCCGTCACGAATGGGGAACATGACCCGGCCGCGAAAGCGATCCCAGGTGCGGCTGCCGTCGTCCTTGCGGATCAGCATCCCGGTGGTGATCAGGGCCTCGCGCAGTTCACTGTCCTGAGCCGTGTGCAGCAGGCCATCGAAGCGATCCGGGGCCCAGCCGAGGCCGAAGCGCTGGGCGGTCTTGCCGTCAATGCCACGCCCGAGGAGGTAGTTCTTGGCCTGCTCGCTCTGGCGCAGTTGACCCCGGAAAAAGCGGTCGGCATGGGCCAGGGCCTCGCGCAGCTTGCGGTCGCGCCCGGCCGCGGCAGGCGCGGGTCCGCCTTCCGGGATTTCCATGCCGGCACGCTCGGCCAGTTCACGCACCGCGTCCGGGAATTCCATGTTCTCGTAATCCATCAGGAAGCCGAGCACGGTGCCGTGGGCGCCGCAGCCAAAGCAGTGGTAGAACTGCTTCACCGGGCTGACGTAGAAGGAGGGGGTCTTTTCGTTGTGGAACGGACAGCAGGCGGCGTACTCCCGGCCCTTGCGCTTGAGCGGGACCCGGGAGTCGATGACGTCGACGATGTCGCTGCGCTCGACCAGCTCGTCGATGAAACTCTGAGGGATACGGGCCATGGGTCTCCAGACTGCCCCGGTGACGGGAAATCCGGGTGACAGCAGATCATACAAGAATAGCCCGGGTGGCGGGTGGCGACAGTGGTCGCGAGGGAATGTCCGGGCAGGGGGTGTTCAGCTGCCGAGCCGGGCCTTCACCTGACGGCTGACCTCGCTCATGTCGGCGCGGCCCTGGACCTTCGGCTTGAGCTGGCCCATGACCTGGCCCATGTCTTTCATCGACTGCGCGCCTACGGCCTCGATGGCCTCGTCAATGAGCTTGCCGAGTTCGGCTTCATCCAGTGCTTCGGGGAGGTATTCGGCAAGAATGTCGGCCTCGGCCGCTTCCTTGTCGGCCAGATCCTCGCGGCCACCCTCGCGGTACTGCCTTTCCGCGTCCCGGCGCTGCTTGACCTGCTTTTCCACCACCTGGGTGATGTCGGCGTCGCTGAGCGTGGTGCGTTCATCCACCTCGCGCTGCTTGATCGCGGCCGAGAGCATGCGCAGGAGCTGAAGGCGATCACGCTCCCTGGCGCGCATGGCCTTCTTGGTGTCATCGAGGATGCGGTCGCGCAGACTCATCAGGCTTCAGGCTTTTTGCTCGGTCGGCTTGCGAGATCGTTTCCGGCTGGCCGCCGGGGTGCGGCCGGATGGGCTGATCAGTAGCTGCGCTGCCAGCGCTGCTGCTCGCGCGAGAGCTTCTTCATGTGCCGCTTGACCGCGGCGGCGCGCTTGCGCTTGCGTTCCTGGGTCGGCTTCTCGTAATGCTCGCGACGACGGACCTCGGTCAGCACGCCGGCCTTTTCACAGGAACGCTTGAACCGGCGCAGGGCCACTTCAAACGGCTCGTTTTCCTTCACGCGTACGGATGGCATGTAAACTCTCACCTCCGGATTGAAATATTTCGGTTCGCCACGGGTCTCAACGACCGGGCGCTCCGGTCAAGCGACGCAATTCTATAGGTAGCCCGCCGGATTTGCAAAGCAGGCAGGCCGCCAGGAGGCAAAAAACCGTACATGCGTGTTCTGGGCATCGAAACTTCCTGTGACGAGACCGGGGTCGCCGTCCATGACGGCGAGCGGGGTCCGCTCGCCCATCGCCTGCACAGCCAGGTGGATGCGCATGCGGTCTACGGGGGCGTGGTGCCGGAACTGGCCTCGCGGGATCACGTCCGGCGCCTGGCACCCCTGGTGGAGGCGGTCCTGGCGGAAGCGGACACGCCACGGGAGCTTCTCGACGGCGTCGCCTATACCGCGGGCCCCGGCCTGGTCGGGGCCCTGCTGGTGGGGGCCACCTTCGGTCGCAGCCTGGCCTGGGCGCTCGATATCCCGGCGGTCGGCATCCACCACATGGAGGGCCATCTGCTCGCGCCCTTTCTCGAGCCCGATGCGCCCGATTTTCCCTTTCTTGCCCTGCTGGTTTCCGGCGGCCATACCCAGCTGGTTTCGGTGACCGGCCTGGGTGCCTACCGCACCCTGGGGCAGTCGATTGACGATGCCGCCGGCGAGGCCTTCGACAAGACCGCCAAGCTGTTGGGTCTGCCCTATCCGGGTGGCCCCGAACTTGCCCGTCTGGCGGAAGGCGGTGATCCTTCGCGCTTTGATTTTCCCCGTCCCCTGCTCGGGCGGCCCGGCCTGGATTTCAGCTTCAGCGGGCTCAAGACCGCGGTACTCTATGCCCGGGAGGAGACACCCGCGGATGACAGCCGGGATGCGGATATTGCCCGCTGTTTCGAGGAAGCGGTGGTCGAGACCCTGGTCGCGAAGTGCCGGCGGGCCCTGCGCCAGACCGGGCACAAGGCCCTGGTGGTGGCCGGCGGGGTGGGAGCGAACCGGCGCCTGCGCGAGGCCTTGCAAGGCATGACCGAGAAGGAACAGGTCAGCCTGCATTTCCCCCGGCTTGAGTTCTGCACCGACAATGGTGCCATGATCGCCTATGCCGGCCATCGGCGCCTGGCGGCGGGGGAAGGCACGGATGCGCGGATCGAGGTCCGGGCCCGCTGGCCACTGGATTCGTTGCAGCCGCCGACGGGTGATTCCGCCCCGCTTTCGGCCTGAATGATCAGCGAAGAGGCAGACCCGAAGACAATGGATACCGTATTCATCAGCAATCTGCGGGCCCCGACCGTGGTCGGTGTATTCGACTGGGAACGGCGCATGCGGCGCGAACTCAGGCTGGATCTCGAAATGGGCACGGATGTCACTGCGGCCGCCAGGGAGGATCGACTCGAGGCGGCCCTGGATTACGATGCGGCAGCGCGGGCAGTGACCGAGTTGCTGGCGGAAAATGAGTATAAGCTGATCGAGACGGTGGCCGAGGCGGTGGCCCGGGAATTGTTCAGCCGCTTTTCCCTGGCCTGGCTCAGGCTCTGCGTGCGCAAGCCCTGGGCAGTAGCCGACGCGAACGAGGTGGGCGTGCGCATCGAACGCACCGCCGATGACTATGCGGATTCTCCAGAGGCCGGATGAGCGCTATGCTGGTTACCCGGTTCATCTTTCAAGCTCCGAACGCAAAGAAGACAGCTGCAATCCGGTATCTGGCATGCGGAAACTGAAGCGGAATCCCATTGCAGCCTGTCTGCGGCTGGCCCTGCTGTGCGCTCCGGTGCTTGTCCTGAGTGCCTGCCTGGATGATCTCCAGGACCGTCAGAGCGAGGCCCTGGTCAAGCAGGAATGTTCGACCGTCGGCCAGAACCGACAGGTCAAGGAGGTCATGGCGGACTGGTACCTGTGGGTTGATTACATGCCCAATGTCAGTCCCCGCGGTCCCGGTTCCCCCCGGGAAATGCTGAATGCGCTCAGGGCCGCCCCCTCCGATGGGCCACCGGATGAAGACCGCTTTTCCTCGATCACGGATCGCGAGGCGGATGATCAGTTTCGGAGCGAGGGTCGACGGCTCGCCTTCGGATTCACCAACCTGCGTACCGACGACGACCGTTATTTCCTCACCCAGGTGTTTCCCGACACGCCTGCCGGTGATGCCGGGATGGGACGTGGCGACGAGTTGCTGCGCATCAATGGCGAAAATGTGCAGGGCGTGAGTCCCAACACCTTCAATCAGGCACTGGGACCGGCGGAACCCGATCTGGAAGTCGAATTCCAGGCTGAACGGCCCGATGGTGAGGTTTACGAAGTCATCATCGAACGCGAATTCATCACCATTGATCCGGTAGGCCTGCTCGATGCCTTCGATGTCGGTGAGGAAGAAAACGAGCGGCGGGTGGGCTACCTGCTTTTCCGCAACTTCATCGGGCCCGCTGCCGATCAGCTCGACGAGGCCTTTGCCGAGCTGAACGAGGAATCGGTGGAAACCCTGATCCTGGACCTTCGTTACAACGGTGGCGGGCAGCTCGCGATTGCCAGGCAACTGGCCGGGCAGATTGCGGGGCCGGAATTCGAGGGCGAACGCTTTCTGGGTCTGCGCCACAATGATCTGCTTGCCGAAAACCTGGATACGGATCTCGATTTCGGGGATGAGTCTGGCGCGCTGTCCATTGACCATCTGGTGGTCATCGGGACACAGGCCACGGCCTCTGCCAGCGAGATGCTGGTCAATGGTCTCGAGCCTTTCATCGACGTGGATCTGGTCGGTGCCGATACCTTCGGCAAGCCGGTGGGTTCCTACGGTTTCGATATCTGTGACCAGCGCCTGTTTCCGGTGTCCTTTGAAACCGTGAACGCGGAGGAAGAGGGCGGGTTCTTCGACGGCCTTCCTCCGGACTGCCCGGCCGCCGATCAGCTCGATCGTGCGCTTGGCGACCGTGACGAGGCCTCCCTCGCCGAGGCAATTCACCTGATCGAGACAGGCGAGTGCGATACGACCGAGGAGATGGTCGGGCCATGGCAAAGACCTGGTCCCGGAACTCCGGCGCGACCGGATGTCGAGGAACTGTTGACCGGCGGCCTGCGCTGAACACAGCCTTCAGGCGTGGCTCCAATGGCTTGACCAGAGCTTCCCGGGAGGCTACTGGTCCGCGTTCGGCAAGGATACCCGAGCATGCGTGACACCCTGTTTTCCCTGGCTGCGGTAATGACCTCCACCCTGGTGTTGTTGATGGGCAGTGGTCTGCTCGGGACCACGCTCAGTCTCCAGATGGGGGTGCAGGGTCTGGCGGCACCGCTGATCGGTTTCATCATGGCCGGCTTCTATGTCGGCATGATCCTCGGTGGTCTCTTCTGTTACTGGGTGATTGCCCGCACCGGACACATTCGTGCCTTCGCCGTGTTCGCCGCCGCCGGTACCGCCAGCGTGATGCTGCGCGGCCTGATCTTCGACCCCTGGGTCTGGTTCGCCCTGCGCATCCTCAATGGCATGGCCCTGCTGGGTCTCTACGTCGTGATTGAGAGCTGGCTCAATGACCGGGCCAAGGGGCCGGCGCGAGGGCGGGTGTTTTCGATCTACATGGTCGTGAGCTTTCTCGGCCTGGGGGTGGGGCAGTTCCTGCTCAACCTGGGAAGCGTCGAGGATCAGAGCCTCTACCTGATCGCGGGCATGCTGTTCGCACTGTCCCTGTTGCCCCTGGCCCTGACCCGTACTGTACATCCCCCGCCACCGACCGGGGCCTCCTCCAATTTTCGCCGCCTTTTCCGCATCGCGCCCTTCGGCGTCATGGGCAGTTTCGTCGCAGGCGCTGCCATGGGTTCCTTCTTTGCCCTGGGTGCGGTCTATGCGGTTCAGGTCGGCCTGGATGTGGCCGGTGTCTCACTCTTGATGGGCGTCACCGTGCTTGCCGGGCTGTTCCTGCAATGGCCGATCGGCCACCTGTCCGATTTCTATGATCGGCTCAAGGTTCTTTGTTCCCTCAAGCTGGCCATGGCTGCCATCGCCTTGCTGATCTCCCTGTTCGGCGACCTGGGCCTGCTCTGGCTGCTGCCCCTGGCCGCGGTCTTCGGCGGGATTGGCGCCACCCTGTACCCGGTGGCCGTCGCCCATGTGAATGACCATGTGGATGCAGCCGAGCTCGTCTCCACCAGTGCCAGCCTGATCAAGGCCTATGGCGTTGGCGCCGTCCTCGGTCCCCTGGGGGCTTCGCTGCTGATTGCGGTGGTGGGACCGGCCGGCCTCTTCCTGTTCACCGCCCTGGTCTGTGCGGTAGCGGCCGGTGTCATGCTGCTCACCGGCCTGCCGGTCGTTCGCCGGGCGGTGGAGGAACAGCTTCCCTTCATCAGCCTGCCGCGTTCGGGCTCGCCGTTGATCACCGAGCTCGATCCGCGCCTGTGGGATGAGGATTTACGGGGTGCGACGACCGCCGCCGGGACGAAGGAGGCTGAAAGCGGCAACGGTGATACGAATACTCCGTTCAGAACCTGAAGACCCTGTCGGCAGCACAGGCCGAAACACCTCCCGTCACCGGTAACGAAGGGTCCTGGCTATGACACGAGAATGGATTGATCAGAGCTTCCCTGGTGAGTGGATCTGTCGCTCGGCCCGCATCACCGTACCGAAGCGCCTGCGGCCATCGGCCTGCAGGCGTTCGGCATGTTCTTCGAAATAACGATCGAGCGCCTCACGGTCCCGCAGCCGGTAACGTACGGTGCGACGCAGGTAACCATCCGCCGCAGCTTGCTCGTGCCGGATGATCTCGTAATCCTCGAAGCCGTCGAGGGCGAGCAGTTCATCGGCGTGACCCGGCAGCCAGGCGTCGAATTCCCGGATCGCCTCGGGCGCGATCTCGAGGCGGACCTCATAGATCACGCCCGCCGAGCCGGAGTCGGACGCGGTCATTCAGTGACCCGGCCCGCCTCTTTCTCCCCCGCTGCGGCGCCGACCAGTGGATCGGTGCCGAGCGCATCGGGGGCGAAATCATCCACCGCGATGATTTCGGCCACCATGCGGTCGAATTCGACCAGCTTCTCGACCTCACTGTCGGAAAGAATGTCCTGCTCACCGGCCATTCGGTACTGCTCGGCCGGGGGGGCGTGAGGAATGCGTTCCTCGCGGACCGCTTCCCGGACCTTGCGGTCGAGTGCCTCGAAGTCGTCTGCTTCGCCCAACGCACGGGCCAGCAGACCCAGTTGAGTCGACTCGTCGCCAACATGGACGATGTCGGTCAGGCGACGGCGCCCCGGATTGTCCGTGATCAGGTATTCGGCCACCTTGTTGCCCAGTTCGTCACTGGGTGCCGAGAAGCTTCGTCCGCTGGGGAATACGAGCAAGCGAAGCAGCCCCGGCAGGAAGCGCCCCGGGAAGTTGCGCAGCAGACTGTGCAGTTGTTCCTGGAGCTTGTAGAGCAGATCCCGGCAGGCCCATTCGACCAGCGGCAAGTCTTCCTCGGGGCGGCCCTGTTCGTCGAAGCGCTTGAGCACCATCGAGGTCAGGTACATGTAACTGAGCATGTCGCCGAGCCGGGCGGAAATCCGTTCACGTTTCTTGAGTGCTCCGCCGAGCCGGAGCATGGCGAAATCCGCCATCAGGGCGAAGGCGGCGCTGTAGCGCACGATGTGCTGGTAATAGCGTTTGGTGGGTCCGGCGGGTGCCGGGGCTCCCTTGCCGCGACGCAGGCCCAGCCAGAAGGCGCGCACGGCATTGGAGAAGGTAAAGCCCAGATGACCGAACAGGGCCCGGTCAAAGTCACGGGTCGCCTTGGCCGGGTCCTTTTCGCGGGTCGCCTCGATCTCATCAAGCACCCATGGGTGGCAGCGCATCGCCCCCTGACCAAAGATGATCATGTTGCGGGTCAGGATGTTCGCCCCTTCCACCGTGATCGCGATGGGAATGGACTGATAACCACGGGCAAGCAGGTTTCTCGGTCCCAGGCAGATGCCCTTGCCGGCCTGGATGTCCATGGCGTCATTGCCCACCATTCGGGCCATCTCGGTGACGTGGTATTTCACGATTGCCGAGGCCACCGGCGGTTGTTCGCCCTGATCCAGGGCCGCCGCCGTGACTCGCCGCGTGGCGTCCATGGTGTAGATGTAGCCCCCCATGCGTGCCAGCGCCTCCTGGACACCCTCGAAGCGCCCGATCGGCATGTTGAACTGGCGGCGAATCCGCGCATAGGCACCGGTCGAGTACACCCCGGACATGGCCGCGCCGGTGCCGTTGGAGGGCAGGGAAATGGCGCGCCCGGCGGACAGGCATTCCATCAGCATCCGCCAGCCGGCCCCCGCCATTTCGGTCCCGCCGATGATGAAATCGAGCGGGATGAAGACGTCCTTGCCTTCGGTGGGACCGTTCTGGAAGGGGATATTGAGGGGGAAGTGACGCCTTCCCGTGATCACGCCCGGCAAATGGGTGGGCACCAGCGCGACCGTGATGCCATAGTCTTCGGTGTCGCCGATCAGCCCATCGGGGTCCTGGAGGCGGAATGCCAGGCCCAGCACCGTGGCCACCGGCGCCAGGGTGATATAGCGCTTGGACCAGTTGAGACGAATGCCGGTCACCTCACGACCTTCCCATTCGCCCTTGCAGACCACGCCGGTATCGTGAAGCGAGGCCGCATCCGAGCCATTGCGTGCCCCGGTCAGACCGAAACAGGGGATTTCATCGCCCCGGGCCAGGCGCGGGAGGTAATGGGATTTCTGCTCCTCGGTCCCGTAGCGCTCCAGCAGTTCCCCCGGGCCCAGGGAATTGGGTACGGCGACGATCGAGGCCGCGGTCGGGCTGTGTCCGGCGAGGCGGGTGAGAATCTCTGATTGGGCCAGGGCCGAGAACTCCAGGCCGCCGTATTTCTTCGGGATGATCATCGCGAAGAAGCCCCTGGACTTGATGAAATCCCAGGCCTTCGGGGGCAGATCACTCCACTCGTGGGTGATTTTCCACTCATCCAGCAGGGCGCAGAGTTCTTCCACCGGCCCGTCGAGAAAGGCCCGCTCCTCGTCACTGAGCCTGCCCTCGGGTTGCTCCTGAAGGCGCGAGAAGTCCGGACGTCCGGAAAACAGTTCCCCTTCCCACCAGACCGTGCCGGCCTCCAGCGCTTCGCGCTCGGTGTCCGACATTTCCGGCATGACCTTTCGAAAGGCCTTCAGACCGGGGCCGCTGATCAAGGCCCGTCGCAAGGGGGCGAGGTTCAGCACGATTGCCAGCAGGCCGAAGATAGCCCAGATGATCCACGTTCCGGGGCCAACGGCGGCTTCCAGTGACTGGGTTATGGTATAGGCTGCGAGGATGCCGCCAATGGCAGCCGTGGTGACTGCAAGGCCGGCTCCGTGGTAAAGCAGGATGGCAAGCGCAAGAATGACAAGAATGATGCTGGCGACGGTAATCACGGACAACCTCCGATGGGCTGGGAATCGGGCAGGCAATGGCTGCCCACTATAGCCCAGAGTGCGGGCAGGGAGACAGTTGTCCGGAGACTCATGAAGTCTGACGCCTCGACAGGAGCACTGAGAATTTGGAAGGGACCGGTAGGCCGATGACTGAAACCAAC
>SLND01000103.1 GCA_007133205.1 Natronospiraceae bacterium
ACCGTCTGCCAGCGAATCGGCTCAATGTAGACCGCGTCCGCCATCTCCGGGTCGGTCATGATGGTGGCGGGATTGGAGTTGACCAGAATCACCCGGTAGCCCTCTTCGCGCAGGGCCTTGCAGGCCTGGGCGCCGGAATAGTCAAACTCGCAGGCCTGCCCGATCACGATCGGACCGGCGCCGATGATCAGGACGGATTCAATGTCGGTGCGCTTGGGCATCAGTATTCAGATCCTGGTAATCAGATCCCGTGGACATAAGGAGACCGGCACCCGCGAACATGACGGGCGCCGGACAACTCACTCAGTAACTGCCGATCCGGGCGTTGCCTGCCCTTGATCGGAGACGGAAAGCACAGACCCGACTGCGGCTTTCCATCCGGCAACAGGCCGGTTGTTCAGGCGCCGGCGGCGCGCTGACCACTCCGGGCTTCTTCCATCAACTCGGCAAAGCGACGGAACAGGTCCCGCGCATCATGGGGACCCGGACTGGCTTCCGGGTGCCCCTGGAATCCGAAGGCCGGCGCGCGGGTATGCTCGATTCCCTGCAGGGTATCGTCGAACAGGGAACGATGGGTGGCCCGCAAGGTATCCGGCAGGCTCGCCTCATCAATGGCGAAGCCATGGTTCTGACTCGTGATCATGACCTGCTTCGTCGCCAGATCCACCACCGGGTGATTGGCGCCATGATGACCGAATTTCATCTTGACCGAATTGGCACCCGCCGCCAGTCCCAGAATCTGGTGACCGAGACAGATGCCGAACAGGGGCAGGCCCGCTTCAATGAAGCGACGGGTTGCCTCGATGGCGTAATCACAGGGTTCCGGATCGCCGGGACCATTGGAGAGAAAGACACCGTCCGGCGCCATCTCCAGCACCGTCTCGGCCGAAGTCCGGGCGGGCACGACCGTCACCCGCGCGCCCTGCTCCACCAGCATGCGCAGGATGTTGCGCTTGATCCCGAAGTCATAGGCGACCACGTGAAAGCGCTCATCGCCACCCTCGGCAAAATCATTGCTATCGATGGACCAGGCGCCCTGGCGCCAGTCGAGCTGGCGCTCGGTGGACACTTCCTGGGCGAGATCCATGCCCTTGAGTCCGGGGAAGGCACGCGCCTGGGCAAGCGCCTCCTTCTCGTCCAGTTCGGTGGTGATGCAGGCCGCCTGGGCACCCTTCTCCCGGATCAGGCGGGTCAGGCGCCGGGTATCGATACCGGCGATGGCCACCACCTTCTGGTCGGCGAGGTAATCTTCCAGGGATTGCGAGTTGCGCCAGTTACTACTGATCGGCGAGAGGTCACGGATGACCAGGCCGGCAGCATGGACCGCATCCGATTCGGCATCACCGTCGTTGGTACCGGTATTGCCGATATGGGGATAGGTCAGGGTCACCAGCTGACGGGCATAGGAAGGGTCGGTGAGGATCTCCTGATAACCGGTCATGGCGGTATTGAAGACCACCTCCCCCACCGTGGTGCCGGGGTGACCAATGGACTCTCCTTCAAAGAGAGTGCCGTCTTCCAGGGCGAGCAGGGCTTTCCCGTTCAAGCTTGCCTTCCTCCAGCGGCGGGACCGGCTCCGGGTCCGGATACACAAAGCGGGAGGGATTCGCACGAATCCGTCCCGCCATAAGAATCAAACAGCACAAGCTTGAAACGGGATTTTACGCCAGGGCCCCGGCGCCTGTCCATTTACAAGCGCTGGTTCTGGCGGCCACAGAAGGCCCCTGATCTACGGCAGAGACAGGCTTCACACGAAACTCGGGGAACCGACCGCTCAGAGGCGATCCAGGCCGAGCATGTCATCCATGGTGTAGAAGCCGGCCGGCTTCCCCGCCAGCCAGGCCGCCGCGCGCAGGGCGCCGACCGCGAAGGTGGCGCGACTGGAGGCGCGATGCCCGAGTTCGATCCGTTCCCCGGGGCCGGCGAACAGGACCGAATGCTCGCCGGGGATATCGCCGCCACGAATGACCGAATAGCCGATATCACCGGCTTCGCGGGGCCCGATCTGGCCCTGGCGTGCATGCACCGCGCGTTCGCTGTGATCAATGCCGCGACCGGCAGCGGCCGCCTCGCCCAGACGCAGTGCCGTACCCGAGGGGGCATCGACCTTGTGCCGATGATGGGCCTCGGTGATCTCGATGTCGTAATCCTCGCCGAGCATGCCCGCGACCTTCTCCACCAGCGCGGCCAGCAGATTCACCCCCGGACTGGTATTGGGTGCCAGCAACACGGGAATCTGCCTGCCGGCAGTCTGCAGTGTCGCGCGGGTGGAATCATCCAGGCCGGTGGTCCCGACCAGCAAGGCACGGCCCTGGGCGACACAGTGCTCGGCAATGGTGGACGCCGCCCCGGGCGTGGAGAAATCGAGGACCACTTCGGCGTCCTGAAAGGCGGTGTCGGGATCGTCGCTGTAGCGCAGCCCCTCTACACCGGACACCGCCTCGCCGACCCGCTCGCTGCCCGAGCGGACGAGGGCGCCGGTCACGCGCGCGGCGTGTTCCGGGGCCTGCTCGCAAATGGCGCGCCCCATGCGCCCGGAGGCGCCGGCAATCGCAATCCTGAGCATTCAGCTAAGGTCCTCGAAAAAACGCCTGGCCTTTTCCAGCCAGGAACTGGTCTTGGGGCTGTGGCGCTCGCCGCCACTTTCCAGGCTGTCGGCAAACTTCTGCAACAGCTCTTTCTGTTCCCGCGTGAGCTTGACCGGAGTCTCGGCCATCACCCGGCAAAGCAGGTCTCCGGGCGGGCCACCGCGCACCGGCTCGACGCCCTTGCCACGCAGGCGAAAGAGCTTGCCGCTCTGGGTACCGGCCGGAATCTTGAGATTGACCTTGCCGTCCAGGGTCGGCACTTCCACCTGCCCGCCGAGCGCCAGGACCGCGAAATTGACCGGCACTTCGCACACCAGGTTGTTGCCGTCGCGCTCGAATATCGGGTGCGGGCGCACATTGATCTCGACATAGAGATCGCCCGAAGGGCCACCGTTCTCACCCGGCTCGCCCTCGCCGCCGAGACGAATCCGGTCGCCGTCATCGACACCCGGCGGCACCCGCACGGACAGCGTCTTTTCCTCGCGCACCCGGCCGCGACCGCCGCATTGCTTGCAGGGGTCACTGATGATCCGGCCTTCGCCCCGGCACTTGGGACAGGTCTGCTGGACGGAGAAGAATCCCTGCTGCATGCGGACCTGGCCCACGCCGCCGCAGGTATCACAGGACCTGGGCTGGCTGCCCGGGGCACCGCCGGAGCCATTGCAGCTGCCACACTCGCTGTGGCTCGGGATGCGGATCTTGACCGTATCCCCGTGCACCGCCTGCTCCAGGTCCACGTCCATGCGATAACGCAGGTCCGCGCCACGAAAGACCCGGCTGCGCCCGCGGCGGCCGCCGCCCCCGAAGATGTCGCCGAAGACATCGCCGAAGATATCGGAGAAGGCCTCCGCCCCGGCAGCACCACCAAAGCCGCCGGCACCACCGAAACCACCTCCCTCGGTCGCGGCATGGCCGAACTGGTCATAGGCCGCCCGCTTTTCGGGATCGCTGAGGGTCTCGTAGGCTTCCTTCACTTCCTTGAAACGGGTCTCGGCCTCTTCGTCATCCGGATTGCGGTCCGGGTGATATTTCATGGCCAGGCGCCGGTAGGCCTTCTTGATGTCGGCCTCCGAGGCGCCTTTCTCAAGCCCGAGTACTTCGTAGTAATCCCGTTTCGCCATGCTGCCTTCCGTTATTCGTCGTTATCGTTCGAATGCGTGGATACGCAAACGGGGGAACCACGCTGGTGGACCCCCGTCTGCGTTTTCCTGCCGGTTCCGTTTCGCGGCTTGAAAGCCGCTCCTACTTGCGTTCGTCCTCGTCTACTTCCTCGAACTCGGCATCCACCACGTCGTCGTCCGAGGCCTTTTCCTCGCCGCCCTGGGCGCCGTCGCCGGACTGGGCCTGCTCGGCCTCGCCCTCTCCGGCCTGCTGTGCCTCCTCGGCATAGGCCTTCTGGGCAAGTTCGGCGGCGGCCTGGCTCAGGGCTTCGGTCTTCTCCTTGATCGCGTCCACATCTTCTTCCTTGGCGGTCGCTTCCAGATCGGAGATGGCCGACTCGATCTTCTCCTTCTCGGAGTCCTCGATCTTGTCACCATAGTCCTTGAGCGACTTGCGGGTCGCGTGGATCAGGTTGTCGGCCTGGTTGCGGACTTCCACCAGCTCCTTGAAGCGCTGGTCTTCTTCCGCGTGGGCCTCGGCGTCCTTGACCATCTGCTCGATTTCCTCGTCGGTCAGGCCGCTCGACGCCTTGATCTCGATGCCCTGCTTCTTGCCGGTCGCCTTGTCCTTGGCCGACACGTGCAGGATGCCATTGGCGTCGATGTCGAAGGTAACCTCGATCTGCGGCACGCCACGCGGGGCGGGCGGAATGTCGGCCAGATCGAACTTGCCGAGGGACTTGTTCTCGCCCGCCCGGTCGCGTTCGCCCTGCAGCACATGGACGGTCACCGCCGACTGGTTGTCCTCGGCCGTCGAGAAGGTCTGGTTGGCCTTGGTCGGGATCGTGGTGTTCTTCTCGATCAGCTTGGTCATCACGCCACCGAGGGTCTCGATCCCCAGCGACAGCGGGGTGACGTCCAGCAGCAGCACATCCTTGACGTCCCCACCCAGCACGCCGGCCTGGACGGCGGCACCCACCGCCACGGCCTCGTCCGGGTTGACGTCCTTGCGCGGGTCCTTGCCGAAGAAGTTCTTGACCGCTTCCTGAACCTTGGGCATCCGCGTCTGACCGCCGACCAGGATGATGTCATCCACGTCATCCACGGACAGGCCGGCATCCTTGATCGCGGTCTTGCACGGATCAATGGTCCGCTGGATCAGGTCTTCGACCAGGGACTCCAGCTTGGCCCGGGTCACCTTGATGGTCAGGTGCTTGGGACCATCGGCGTCCGCGGTGATGTAGGGCAGGTTCACTTCAGTCTGCTGGCTGGCGGACAGCTCGATCTTGGCCTTCTCCGCGGCTTCGCGCAGACGCTGCATGGCGAGCCGATCCTTCTTGAGATCGACGCCCTGCTCCTTCTTGAACTCGCTCGCCAGATAGTCGATCAGCGCCTTGTCGAAGTCCTCACCGCCGAGGAAGGTGTCCCCGTTGGTAGCCAGGACCTCGAACTGGTGCTCGCCGTCGACTTCGGCGACTTCGATGATGGAGATGTCGAAGGTACCGCCACCCAGGTCATAGACTGCCACCTTGCGATCGCCGCGCTGCTTGTCCAGGCCGTAGGCCAGCGCCGCCGCGGTCGGCTCGTTGATGATGCGCTTGACCTCGAGGCCGGCAATCCGGCCGGCATCCTTGGTGGCCTGGCGCTGGGAGTCGTTGAAGTAGGCCGGAACGGTAATCACCGCCTCGGTCACTTCCTCGCCGAGATAGTCCTCGGCGGTCTTCTTCATCTTCTGCAGCACCCGGGCGGAAATTTCCGGCGGCGCCATCTTCTTGTCCTTCACCTGCACCCAGGCGTCCCCGTTGTCGGCTTCGACAATCTTGTAGGGGACCATCTCGATGTCCTTCTGCACCACGTCGTCCTTGAAGCGCCGGCCGATCAGGCGCTTGACCGCGTGCAGGGTGTTTTCCGGGTTGGTGACCGCCTGGCGCTTGGCCGACTGCCCCACCAGCTCCTCGCCGTCCTTGGTAAAGGCAACAATCGACGGGGTCGTGCGATCGCCCTCGCTGTTCTCGATGACCTTGGTCTCACCACCTTCCATGATGGCGACACAGGAATTGGTGGTACCCAGGTCAATGCCGATGATCTTGGACATAACTGCTCTCCGCTTCTCTCTTATTGCTGGAATTCGGTTTCAAATCTCTCCACCCCTCTAGATGGGGCCGCCGAAGCGCCTTTCAAGCGCCCCGGCCCATTTCTCAGGCCTGATCCGCGCCGGATTCGCCGGTTTCCGGCTCGCTCGCCACGATCACCCGGGCCGGGCGCAGCAGGCGGCCGTTGAGCACATAGCCCTTCTGGAAGACCTGGAGGACCGTGCCGGCCTCGGCTTCGGTCGAGGGCTGGGTGGTCATGGCCTCGTGATATTCCGGGTCGAAGGCCTCGCCTTCCGGGTTCAGCTCGGACACCCCGAAGCCCTCGAAGACCTTCTCGAGCTGGCGCAGAGTGGTTTCCTTGCCCTCGATCAGCTGATCCAGGGAGGGATTGTCGCCGCGCGCCGCATCCAGGCCCATTTCCAGGCTGTCCTTCACGTTGGCGAGCTCGGCGGCGAATTTCTCGATCCCGAAGCGATGTGCGCTCTCCACGTCCCGGCGGGCGCGCTTGCGCACGTTCTCGAGCTCGGCCAGGGCGCGCAACTGCTCGGCACGGGCCTTCTCCAGCTCGGCGCGGGCCTCCTCGAGGGCCGATTCGAGCTCCTCCTCCCGCGTCTGCGGCGACTGGTCGCCGGACGCGGTCTCGCCCTCACCGGATTCGGTACCCCCGGCGCCGGCGCCATTGCTGCCGTTCTTGTGCTGTTCTTCCTCTTCGCCCTGCGTCTTGCGGGCCTCGGATTGTTCTTCCGCCATGTCAGACCTCTGTTGCAAAAAGCCAAATGCGGCCCGCCCCGATGGCCGGCCGGGATTTCGTTCTGTTCCGTGGATGGGGCCTCAGTCGCGCGAATTCAAGGCATGCCCGAGCAATCGGGCGGTCATGTCCACCACCGGGATGACCCGCTCGTAGGCCATGCGCGTCGGACCGATCACGCCGAGGACGCCGATCACGTCGTCATCGGCCCCGTAGGGGGCGGTCACGATACTGCATTCGTCGAAGACCCGGTAGCCGGCCTCCTCGCCGATGAAGATCTGCACCCCCTCGGCAGCGATGCACTGGTCGAGCAGATGCAGGATGTCGCGCTTCTGGTTGAAGGCCTTGAACAGGCGCCGCAGCTTTTCCACATCGGACAGCTCGTCGAATTCCATCAGATTGGTTTCGCCGGCCATCACGTAGCCGCCCTGGTCCTCTTCCTTGCCCGAGATCTGCTCCGCCATCCGGATTGCAGAGAGCATCAGCGCGTTCATGCTCTCGCGCGCCTCGCGCATCTCCTCGAGCAGCGCCCCGCGAACCTCGGTCAGGTCCTTGCCGGCGAAGTGGGCATTGAGATAATTGGCCGCCTTCTGCAACTGGGCCGGATCGTAGCCCCGCTCAAGCTGCAGGACCCGGTTCTCCACGTCCTGGTCATTGAAGACCACCACCGCCAGGACCCGGGTTTCGGACAGGGGCACGAACTCGATACGCTGCCAGGCATTGCGCTCGCGCCGCGGCAGGGTCACCACGCCGGCGAGACGGGTCACCCCGGAGAGCAGATTGCTGGCCGAACTGAGCAGGGCCTGCGGGTCCTCCTGGTCGAGGCGCAGCTCCGACTCCAGCCGGCGCACTTCCTGGCGGGTAAGGGGCTTGACGGTCAGCAGCGAATCGACGAAAAAGCGGTAACCGCGCACCGTGGGCACCCGCCCGGCGGAGGTATGGGGCGCGGTCACGAAACCGGCCTCCTCCAGGTCGGCCATGACATTGCGTACGCTGGCCGGGCTGAGGCGCACCCCGGAATGGCGTGCCAGGGCCCGGGAACCGACCGGCTGCCCTTCATGGATATAGCGCTCCACGAGGGCCTTCAGCAGTTGCTGCGCCCGGTCTGTGAGCTCGTTATCCATGATTTCGGTACTCATTTGCGTGGGACGGGCCAGACAGTTCGTGATTTGCCAATGCGCGAACCCGATGGGGAACTTTTAGCACTCTCGAAAAGCGAGTGCCAGATTGCGGAAAAGCTAGCAGCACGCGCACAATGATGTCAACGTGACAATACCGATTTTTCCGCTCATGACAGGAACTTGGACCGACTGATGGCAATTGGTTTCAGGCAGGTGGGATTGATCGCGAAAAACAGCGATCAGCGGGTAGTGGAGACCCTGGAGGCACTGGGCGAACTGCTGGCCGGCAGTGACGTGGCCTTTGCCCTGGATTCGGTGACCGCCGAGGGGCTGGAGCGCTGGCGCCACCCGGTCGCCTCGATGGACGAACTCGCCGCCCGATGCGACCTGGTGATCGTGGTCGGCGGCGACGGGACCCTGCTCAACACCGTCCGCCACTTCGCCGCCCGGCCGATTCCCCTGGTCGGCATCAATCTCGGCCGCCTGGGCTTTCTCACCGACATCCCCGCCAACCGCGCGACCGAGGACGTGCATGGCATCCTCCACGGCGAGTACGACCGCGACGAGCGCGCCATGCTGCACGGACGAATCCAGTCCGGCAATGAAACAAGGAGCGAGGATATCGCGCTCAACGACGTGGTCCTTCACAAGGCCGACGGCGGGCGCATGATCGAGTTCGAGACCTGGGTCAACGGCGCCTTCGTCTCCCTGCACCGCGCCGACGGCATGGTCGCGGCAACCGCGACCGGCTCCACCGCCTATGCCCTCTCCGGCGGCGGCCCCATTCTTCACCCCAGCCTCGGGGGCCTGACCCTGGTCCCGATCTGCCCGCACACCCTGAGCGACCGCCCGCTGGTGATTCCGGACAACGCCGAGGTGGAGTTCGTGCTGCGCGGCGACCCGGACGGCGAAGGCCAGGTCCACTGGGACGGGCAGAAGACCGCCGGCATGCGTGCCGGCGACTGCCTGCGGATCAGGCGTGCCGAGCAGGCCACCACCCTCCTCCACCCGCCGGGCTACGACTACTTCGCCCTGCTGCGCTCCAAGCTGCACTGGGGCCGGGCCCAGGATGGGGGCGTACCTCGCTAAGGGACCGGTACCGCGTCCGCCGGTCTGATATGCTCTGCTCCATCTGAATTCAGGGGGCAAGGATCACTCGCCGTCATGCTGACCCATCTGCGGATCAAGGATTTCGCACTGATCGACGAGCTGGACCTGGAATTCGCCGGCGGGCTGAACGTGCTCACCGGTGAAACCGGTGCCGGCAAATCCATTCTCGTCGACGCCATCGGCCTGGTCCTGGGCGACCGCGCCGATGCCGGCGTCGTCCGCCACGGCCGCGACCGCGCCGAGATCAGCGTCGAATTCGATCTCGACGACGACCCCGAAACCCGCGACTGGCTGGTGGATCAGGAACTCGACGACGAGGACCAGTGCCTGCTGCGCCGCACCATCAACACCCAGGGCCGCTCGCGCGGCTACGTCAACGGCCACAAGGTCCCGATCCAGATGCTGCGCCGCCTCGGCGAACGGCTGATGGATATCCACGGCCAGCACGAGCACCAGTCCCTGCTCCGCCCGCGCACCCAGCTCGCGCTGCTCGACAGCTATGGCGATCACGGCGACCCGCTCGCCGCCACCGCGGCGGCCTGGGAGCAGTGGCGGCAAGCCAACGCGGAACTGGAATCCCTGCGCGAGGCCGCCGGGGCCGGCGAGGACATGGGGGATTATCTCCGCCACCAGGTCCGGGAACTGGAGGACCTGGGACTCGAGCCCGGGGAGCTGGAAAAGCTCGAATCCGAACATGAACGCCTGCGCCACGGCGGGCGCCTGCTGGAAGATGGCCAGTGGGCGCTGAACATTGCCTATGAAGCCGAAGAAGGTTCGGCCTCGGCCCAGGTCGGACAGGCCCTGTCACGCCTCGAACCCCTCGCCGAGCTCGACCCGGCCCTGGCGCCCATCCGTGACGGCATGGAACAGGCCCGCATCCACCTCGACGAGGCGAGCGAGGACCTGCGCCGCTACCTCGGCGACCTCGACATCGACCCGGCCCGTCTGGACTGGGTCGCCGACCGCATCGGGCGCGCCCACGAGCTCGCGCGCAAGCACGGCGTGCAGCCGAAAGAGCTGCCCGAGACCCTGACCTCGCTGCGCGAACGCCTGGATGCGGTCGAGCATGCCGGCGAGCGCCT
>SLND01000134.1 GCA_007133205.1 Natronospiraceae bacterium
CAGCTTGAGGATGTGCGCGAGAAGATCGCGGAGGTGCAGGATCGTGACCCGCCCCGGTATTCAGGGCTCAGCGTGGATGCCCGCCGCCAGATCAACCTGGCCGCGATTGCCCTGGCCCAGTATTTCTACCTCCAGATGCGCGAGCAGGACATCCTGGAAATGCTTCTGGGCGCACGGAAGAAGCACGTCACCAAGGTTTTCTATGGTCGTGCGGAAGAATGCGTCAAGATCACGAACCAGGTTGCTTCCGTGTCACAGCGCTGGCAGCACGACCAGCAGCGCCATGAAAAGGTTCGCCGTCGGGCGGCCTACCTGGGTCGCAAGGTCCGTTATGCCTCGGATCATGCCACCATTCCGGAGCGCCGCAGCCTGTCCGCGATCGATCCGGTCATCAGCGACAAGGGGGAGGCCTCCATCGAGGGAGGGCATGAGCCCCTGCCGGTGAATGTCCTGGAAATGGACCTGTGGGATCTCAGCGAAGCCTTGCTCGACGAACCAACGAGCGCGCCTTCCCGGTCCGAGTGAGCCGGGTTTCCCTAGTCCTTGCGGGCCGCGAATTTCCCTTCCGCATCGCTGAATTGAGGCAGCAGGTGGATGAAGTCCGCCATGATCCGGGTACCTTCTCCCAGCAGCAGGTCCGCGTCGGCTTCCAGGGCATCCTCATCTTCGTCGTCGAGGGCCTCCAGGGGTTCTTCACCGCGCGCCTGGCGCTGCAGGTTCTGGTGTACCAGTCGGCGTTCCCGGGCCTCTTCGTGTTCTTCCTGTCGCTCGGAAAGCCGCAGCGAGATGGATTCCCGCTCTCCGAGCTCCCGAGCCCGTTCAATGTCGTCCAGGAATTCCACGAATTCGAGATTCTCACGGGCTCGCTTTTCGTGGCTTTCTTTCAGCGCCGTGATCAGTGATTCCGGCAAGGGGCCACCCTCAAAGCTGGCACTGTCAATCTCGTTCCATTCCAGGGCATTGGGCTTGGTGCTTTCCCCGAAATCATCGGTGGAGATCGGGGAGGGCAGCTCCAGGTCCGGTTTCACACCCTTGTGCTGCATGCTGCCGCCGCTGACACGGTAGAACTGACCGATGGTGAACTTGAGCTGGCCCAGTTCGTCTTCGTCTCCGGGGAAGAAACGGTCCAGCTCGACCAGGTTCTGGACGGTGCCCTTGCCGTAGGTCTGCGTACCCAGGACCACGCCGCGTCCATAGTCCTGCATGGCGCCGGCAAAGATCTCAGAGGCAGAAGCGCTGAAGCGGTTGACCATGACACCCACGGGGCGGTCCCAGACCGGTCCTGCATTCCGGGACTGGGCAATATCCAGGTCGCCGCGGGTGTCCAGGATCTGGACGATGGGACCACGGTCCAGAAAGAGACCGGCCAGTTCGGTTGCCTCGGTCAGGGAGCCACCGCCGTTATCACGCAGATCCACCATGACTGCATCGGCCTCGGCCTCCTTCAACTCCTCAAGCAGCCGCTTCACATCTCTCGTCGTACTGCGATAGTCCTCGCGTCCCTCGCGCCGGCCCTCGAAATCCATGTAGAAGTTCGGGATGGTGATCACGCCAATGCGATAGGTTTCGCCGTCTCGCTCCACTTCCCGAATGTCCTTCTTCGCGGCCTGCTCTTCCAGGGCCACCTCGCTGCGTTCCAGGGTCAGTGTCCGCTCGGGATCACCCGGGACCGAATCGCCGGAGAGATAGCGCAGGCGGACCTCGGTCCCCTCCGGGCCACGGATCAGGTCCACGACATCATCCAGGCGCCAGCCCACAACGTCCTTCATTTCGCCGTCCGCGCCCTGGGCAACCCCGGTGATCCGGTCCTGGGGACGCAGGGTGCCATCCTCATCGGCGGGTCCTCCCGGCAGGATTTCGGTGATGGTGACGTATTCATCTTCCACCTGAAGCGCCGCGCCGATCCCTTCAAGGGAAAGGCTCATCCGGATCTCGAATTCCTCCGTATCACGCGGCGAAAAGTAGGCGGAGTGGGGGTCCATGGTGCGCGCATGGGCATTGATGAAATGTTCGAAGACGTCATCGGAGTGGGTCTGTGCCACACTGCGGCGGAAGTTGTTGTATCGGCGCTCCAGGGTGTCGCGGGCTTCCTCCCAATCGTTGTCGTTCAGCAGCAGTCCGATAGCATCATTCTTGACCCGCTTCTTCCAGATCCGGTCAAGCTCGTCTTCATCAGCCGCCCACGCTGCTTCACTGCGATCGGCGTCCAGCTTCCAGTCCGTATCCAGGTCCGGTTTGTCTTCGATGAATTCCAGGGCAAACTCGATGCGGTCCAGCAGCCGATCCCGGTAGCGCTCGAAGATATCGAAGGCCAATTCCACCCGTTCACCCGCCCCGGATTCGTTGCTCGATTCGAGCAGATCTTCATGGCGGGCGAAGTATTCATCCACGTCGGACTGCAGGAGGTAGTAGCGGCCGGTGTCCACCTGATCGAGGAAGGCTTCCAGCACCTCGGTGGCCATGTCCTCGTTGAAGGCCCGGTCCCGCAGATGGTGCTGCTCGAGCACCCCGCTGATGATCCGGTCCAGTGTGCGGTGCCTGTCGCTGACTTCCAGCGGGTCCAGGTCCCCGGATTTCGCCCGCTCCAGGTGCTCCGCCCGTTGCTCGGCGATCTCGGCGGCACGCCGCTCGGCTTCCTCGGCAGCCTTTTCCTCGTCTTCATTCGCGGCGGCGGCACCCGCTGCCAGCAGGGCAAGAAAGAGGATCAAGCTGATCAATCGGTGGCTCATGGCCCACAGGCTCCTGTCTGCTGTTCCGTGCCCCGGCGGCGCCGGGTCGCGTGGGATTGGCATCACTCCAGCATATTGGAATCGACAGCTCTTTTCGAGTTCCCCGCGGATGACAGGCGGCGGGGCAATGAGGATAATATGCGCCCTTGAATTTCCGGCTGGCGCAGGCTGATGAAACCACTCGCAGTACTCAACGGTATATTTCTGGGTTCCGCATTCTCCATCGCTGTCGGGCTGCTGGTGGTCGTGCTCCTGTATACCATCAATATCGAATACGACTACATCCGTGAGCAGATCCCGGATCTGCTGGTGCATGCGGCCATTTTCATCATATTCACCGGTGTCACCGCGGTCGGGTTCTACGGGGTCCTCCGTGAGCGATGGTGGCAATGGTATGGCCAGCTGACGGTATTCGCCTCATTGGCCGCCATCGTTGTCTATTACTGGCCCGAGTAGCGCACCGGTCAGCGTTCCAGCCAGTCTTCGTAAATCTCCGCCAGCGTCCGCGTCACCGCCAGCGCAACTTCCCTGCGGACGGTCTCGTCCGGAGTATAGTCTCGCTCCTGAAACAGGATCTGGTCGGCCAGTCGGCGTGCCCGCGCCGGGGGATGTGCCATGCGCAGGTAAGACCGGTAGTCGGCGGCGAGGCGGCCGAACTCGGGCTCGCCGCGGGCGTCCCGGTGTTCATGTTCCAGCATGTCCACCACTCGTTCGCGGAGGCTTCCCAGGAGCTGTTGGAGGCGGGCTTCATCCATGCTCATGTCCTCAGCCGAACAGCCGCGGCAGCCAGAGGGCGGCCACCGTCGCGATCACCACCGCCCCGATCAGGTTCAGACCGAATCCCTCGGCCGCCATGCGCCGGATCGGAATCTTGCCTGTCCCGAATACCACCGCATTGGGTGCCGTGGCCACGGGCAGCATGAAGGCACAGCTCGCGCTCAGCGCTGCCGGGATCATCAGCAGGGCCGGCTCCATGTCGGCCGCGAGGGCGGTGGCGGCCAGGACCGGCATCATCAGGGTGGCGGTCGCGGTATTGGATGTGGTCTCGGTCATGAAGGTAATCAGCAGGCACAGGGCCAGCAAGAGGGCGAACAGGGGCCAGTGGGTGTATTCAGCGAGGGTCCGGCCCAGGGCCTCGCTCAGCCCGGACGCCTCGAAGCCCATGGCAATGGCGATACCGCCACCGAACAGGATCAGCAGACCCCAGGGAATCCGTTCGGCCGATTTCCAGTCCAGAATCCGACCTCCGCGACCGTCCGGAACCAGAAAGCACAGCACTACGGCCGCCAGGGCGACGGTGGCGTCTCCCACATAACCTTCCCTGCCAATCAGCTCCGACCAGCCTCCGAAGGGAGCCGAGCGTGTCATCCAGGCCAGGGCGGCCAGGCCGAACAGGGCCAGGACCCGGCGTTCGGCACTGGTCCAGGGTCCGGGGTGGGGAACCTCGATGTGCTTGCCCGATTCCAGGCGTCGTGTCAGGTACAGCCAGGCAATGGCGGTCATGATCGTCACCACCGGTACCCCAATCTGCATCCACTGGATAAAGGACAGTTCACGACCGGTGAATTCCTCGTATACCCCCATGAAGATCACGTTGGGCGGGGTCCCGATCGGGGTCCCCAGCCCACCGATGCTGGCCGCCCAGGCGGTCCCCAGGAGCAGGGGCACGGCAAGGCGACGGTCGCGGGCAGAATCGAGGATGGCCAGCACCACCGGGAAGAGCATCAGGACCGTGGCGGTGTTGGAAATCCACATGCTGAGAAAGGCGGCCGCGAGCATGAAGCCCAGCACGATGCGGGGACCTCCGCGGCCGCCGACCGCATGCACCATGCCCAGGGCGACCCGTCGGTGCGCGCCATTCTTCTCCATCGCCGTGGACAGGATGAACCCCCCGAGCAGCAGCAGGATCAGGGTATGGCCGTAGGCATTCGCCACCTCGCTGTGCTCGAGGACGCCGGTGAGCGGGAAGGCGGCAAAGGGGATCAGGGAAGTGGCGGGAATCGGCAGGGCCTCGCTGATCCACCAGGTGGCGCAAAGGGCGGTGATGGCGGCGGTCCAGCCGGCTTCCGCGGGCAGGCCGGCACCGATGGCCAGCTGATAGGCCAGCAATCCAAGCAAGGGGCCGGCGAGGGTGGCTAGCAGTCTGAAGCGGTTCATTGCGCTCGATTCCTGTTCCCGGTCGGCTGAATACATCGCGCCGGCCATTCAGCCGGCACAAGAGGGCGCCGGCCCACCACGGTGCGCGGGATGCTTGGGTACCGAATGATGCCGTATAATAAGCACCTTTTGCGTCGTGCTTCCAGTGCGGTGCCGCGACCCGGCGGAGCAGATCGAGTGAGTCAGGATCCAGAGAATCGAATCAGAGCGGGCGTGGTTGGTGTCGGTTATTACGGCTCTTTCCACGCCGAGAAATACGCAACCCTGCCGGGTTGTGAGCTGGTCGCGGTTGCAGACCACAACGAAGGTCATCTCGACAAGACCTGCGCGGAACACGAGGTCGAAGGTTTTGCCGATCACCGTGAACTGATCGGCAAGGTGGACGTGGCCAGCGTGGTGGTGCCGGCACGCGGCCACCATCAGGTTGCGCGGGATTTCCTGGAAGCGGGCATTCATGTGCTCGTGGAGAAGCCCATCACCAGTACGGTGGAGGAGGGGCGGGAGCTGATTGCCCTGGCGCGGGAGAAGGACCTTCGGCTCCAGGTAGGGCACCTGGAGCGTTTCAACCCGGCCTTTGTGGCCCTGCCGGATTCATTGCGCTCGCCCAGTTATATCGAGTCCCATCGCCTGACGAAGTGGCAGAACCGCAATGCCGATGTGAGCGTGGTTCTGGACCTGATGATCCATGACATCGATCTGGTCCATGCCCTGGTCCGTTCCCCGGTTACCCGGGTCGAGGCCCGGGGGGTGTCCGTGTTTTCCGATGGGCTGGACATGGTCAATGCCATGGTCCAGTTCTCCAGCGGAACGGTCGCAAACCTGACGGCCAGCCGGGCCAGCCTCGAGCCACAGCGGACCCTGCACCTGTTCCAGCACAATGCCCACACCTGCCTGGATCTGCATGGCAAGGACCTGTTCATGCATTACCGGCGGTCGGACGGGGGGCGCGCGGGCAACATCGCGGTGGAAGAGATCCGTCGTGACAATGAGGACATTCTGCGCACCGAAGTGAATTCCTTCCTGGAGGCGGTGCGTGCCCATCGGGATCCCGTGGTGACCGGGGAAGATGGCCTGGCAGCGCTGGAAACCGCCTTGCGGATCAATGAGGTCGTGGAGCACGCCCAGGCACCGATGACGCCGCTCGAGATCTTCAACCGCGAAGAGGGGCTGACTGATTCCGTTTCGGTGACCCACGATCCCCATCCGGAAACCCGTGAGACGGTCTTTTCCAGATCATCCCTGGTGGATGACAAGTCCACCCCCGGCAAGGAGTGACCATGGTTCCGCTTTTTGATCCCAAGCCCCAGCACCGGCGGGTTGCCGATCGCGTAGAAAAGGCGACGCGGGAGGTACTCGAGAGTGGCCAGTACGTGCTGGGTCCGAATGTGCAGGCGTTCGAGAAGGAGTGTGCCGATTATCACGGCATGGCCCATTCGGTGGGCGTGGCATCGGGAACCGATGCCCTGCACCTGGCACTGAGAGCGGTGGGGGTCGGCCCGGGTGACGAGGTGATCACTTCACCCTTTTCCTTCTTCGCCGGCGTGGAAACCATTCTCTATTGCGGAGCGCACCCGGTATTCGGGGATATCGACCCGCAGACCATGAACCTGGATGAGGAAAGTATCGAGGCCCTGGTCACCGAGCGTACGCGCGCCATCATGCCGGTGCATATCTTTGGTTTGCCGCAGAACATGGAACGGATCATGAGCGTGGCCCGTCGGCACGACCTGCGCGTCATCGAGGACTGTGCCCAGGCTTTCGGCGGGCGTTATGGCAAGCAGCCGGTCGGCAGTTTCGGCGATGCCGGTTGCTTCAGTTTCTTCCCCACCAAGAATCTGGGCGGCTATGGCGACGGCGGCCTGATCACCACGAACAATGACGACATTGCCCGGCATCTGCTGTCCCTGCGCAACCATGGAAGCCACCGCCGGTATCATCATGACGAGGTGGGCTATAACAGCCGTCTGGACGAGATTCAGGCGGCGGCACTGCGGGTGAAGCTCGAACACCTGGATGAATTCAATGACCAGCGGCGCGAAATCGCGGCCCTCTATGACGAGGGGCTGGCGGATCTCCCGGTGCAGCGGCCGCAGGCCCCTGCGGATTGTCATCACGTCTATGGTCAGTACACCCTGCAGGTGCCGAAACGGGATGCATTCCGGGAAGGGCTCGAAGCCCGCGGCATTGGTTCGGCGGTCTATTATCCGATTCCCCTGCATCGCCAGGCGGTCTTCGGCGATACCCATGCCGAGCTGAGTCTGCCGGAATGCGAGCGGGTCAGTGAGGCCTGTGTCTCCCTGCCGATGTTCCCGGGGATGAGCGGGGAGCAGGCCGATACCGTGATCCGGGCGGTTCGGGAGGTGATCCAGGGCCTGGACGCGGCCTGAACGGCCTCAGTCGGTCCGCTTGCCCAGCCATCGGGCGTATTCCTTGAGGAAGTCCTGGATGATCATCTCGCCGGTGACCGTGTTTACCGCCTGGCCGTGGTCGCTGTCGCGGTTCAGCACGACTTCGGCGCGTCCGATCTGGCTTTCCCGGCCCGGATCCCCGAACTCGGGGAAGGCGAAGAACATCCGGTGGAAGGCGCGCCCACGGACCACGTAGGAAAATTCCTCCTTTTCCTCGTGAAAGACCGTGATCGAGACCTGATACTGACGACGTTCGATTTCACAGTGACGCCCGTACTTTTCCAGTTCCTCCTTGAGGGCTTCGAAAACCGGCAGCGCGGTCTGGTTGATGAAACGGGTGATGGCACGGCGTGCCTTTTCCACCGTGGCGTGAGACATCTTCGGCGGCGATTCCATCTCTGTTTCTATCACGCGCCGCAATTCTTCCCGCCAGTTGCCCATGATTGTCTCCTCCAGCCAGTGGTGGGTCCTCGTTCCCATTCTAGTGAAACTCTGCTCAAAGGGCATCCTGCCTTGAGCGGTGCTGCCTGGTGAAGGGGCAGCCCCGGTCTTCGCGAGATCCGGTCGAGCCCCCGCTTGCCCGTCAACCACTGCCCGGGTAGCATCCCCGAATTCGCCCGCCGACAGATGGTGTTGTCCAGATGGCAGAAACCGATACCGCAGATCCCAGAACGAACGGTCCCGGAAAGGATGATCCCAGAACGGAAGGACAACGGACCTGGTTCACTCGCTTTCTCGATACCGTGGAGTGGCTGGGGAATGCTTTGCCGCACCCGGTCACCCTGTTCGCCCTGCTTTGCGTCATCATCATATTTCTCAGCGGCATTCTGGGGTTCTTTGAAATCTCGGTTTCGGATCCGCGCCCGAAGGATGCGGCCGGGCGGGCCGAGGACGGGATGATTCGGGTCATCAGCCTGCTGGATGGGGCGGGGCTGAGAATGATCGTCGAGAACCTGGTGGAGAACTTCGTCAGCTTCGTGCCGCTGGGGACGGTGCTGGTCGCCCTCCTGGGGGTCGGCGTGGCGGACAAGTCCGGCCTGCTCAGCGCCTTGATCCGTTCCATTGTGCTCAAGGCGCCGGCCAGGCTGGTCGTGGCAGCCGTGGTGTTCGCCGGCATCGTCTCCAACACCGCATCGGAAATGGGCTACGTGGTGCTGGTGCCCCTGGCGGGGGTGATCTTCCTGGGCCTGGGGCGTCACCCCCTGGCGGGAATGGCCGCGGCCTTTGCCGGGGTTTCCGGCGGCTACAGTGCCAATCTGCTGCTGGGGACCGTGGATCCTCTGCTGGCGGGCATCACCGAGGAGGCTGCCCACCTGATCGACGAGGACTATACGGTCCACGCGGCGGCCAACTGGTTCTTCATGATCATTTCCACCTTCGTGATTACCGCCGTCGGTACCTTCGTGACCCTGCGCTTCGTGGAACCGAAGCTGGGCAAGTATGACCCCTCCAACGCCTCGGAAGATCTCAGTGATGAAGGCAACATGGACCCGATCACGGATGCCGAGCGTCGTGGCATGAAGGCGGCCGGCATCAGCGTTCTGGTGTTGCTGGGCCTGGTGCTGCTGACCGTGGTCCCGGAGTGGGGGGCGCTGCGAGATCCGGAAACCGGTGGTCTGATTTCCGATCCGGAGACGGGGGATTCGATCAACTCACCCTTTTTCAATGGCATTGTTGCCATGATCTTCGTCTTCTTCCTGATACCCGGCTTTGTCTTCGGGCGCGTGGCGGGCACCATGCGTACGGATCGGGATGTCATCAATGCCATGGCCGACACGCTGGGCAGTCTGGGTCTCTACATTGTGCTGGTGTTCTTCGCCGCCCAGTTCGTTGCCTACTTCGGCTGGACCAACCTGGGTCAGGTGCTCGCGGTGGTCGGCGCCCAGGGGCTGGAGAACATCGGCCTGACGGGGCCACTTGTCTTCCTGTTCTTCATTCTGCTGTGCTGCTTCGTCAACCTCAGCCTTGGCAGTGCCTCGGCCCAATGGGCCATTACCGCGCCGATTTTTGTCCCCATGCTGATGCTGATCGGCTACGCGCCGGAAACCATCCAGGCCGCCTATCGAATCGGCGATTCCACGACCAATATCATCACGCCAATGATGAGTTATTTCGGGCTGATCCTGGCCTTCGTGGCCAAGTATGATCGGAACGCCGGCATCGGGACCGTGATAGCCATGATGCTGCCCTATACGATCTTTTTCCTGACGGTCTGGATCATCCTGTTCTATGTCTGGGTATTTGCCCTGGGTCTCCCGGTCGGTCCGGGGGCGGCAACCTACTATCCATGAGGCTGGAATGGAGTACACCGGAATGTGGCCTGTAAAACTGATTGTCTCCCTTGCGCTGGTTCTGCTCCTGATGTCCGCGCCGATGGGCCTGGCGGCGGAGGTTCCGGAAACATCGGGTGAGCGTTTCAGCGACGAGTTGCCGGATATCGGTGAAGGGCCGGCCATGGTGGTGCTGCCCCGGGGGGATTTCATGATGGGGAGTCCGGAGTCGGAACCAGGGCGCTGGGTGGACGAAACACCGCGGCACGAAAGAATCATGGACCGTGATATCGCCATGAGCCGCGATCCCGTCACCGTCGCCGATTTCGAGCGTTTCGTGGACGATACCGGCCATGAAACCCTGGCCGAAAAGGGTCCCGCCCGGAGCTGTCGCATCCATGATCGCGAATGGCAGTGGGGCGAAGGCCTGAGCTGGCGCGAACCGGGTATCGAACAGGAAGCAGACCATGCGGTGGTCTGTGTGACCTGGGAAGATGCCCAGGCCTACGTGGACTGGCTTTCGGACCAGACCGGGGCAAGCTACCGCCTGCCCAGTGAAGCGGAATGGGAGTATGCCGCCCGTGCCGGTGAAGAGACCGGACGCTGGTGGGGCGACGACATGGAAGCCAATCGGGCTAATTGCCTCGACTGCCCCAGCGACTGGGATGGTCGCGGAACCAGCCCGGCGGGCACCTTCGAGCCAAGCGGGTTCGGGTTGCGTGACATGCTCGGCAATGTCTTCGAATGGACCGAGGACTGCTGGAATGATAGCTATGCAGATGCCCCCGAGGATGCTTCAGCCCGGCTGGAGGGAGACTGCGATCACCGGGTGACCCGTGGCGGGGCGTGGTTTACCGGAGAAGCGCAGGTCCACGCCGCCTACCGCGATTTCCAGGCAGTGGATTACCGCAGCTACCTGGTGGGTTTCCGCGTGGTGCGCGAACTGGATTGACCAGAGTTTCGGATTGATCAGGGCCTACCTGGGGAGCCCTCGACCACCTGTTCCCAACCCCAGGGTGCATCGGGCGGCTCCACCGGGTCTTCCAGGTCGAATTCCACCCGGAAGATGCGATCAGTGCCTTCCCGGCGGACCTGGTAGATCAGCGTGTTGTCCTCGACTCCCAGGGTCCATATGCCGGCGACGGCATCGGGCAACATGGTCACGGTTCGATCATCCGCGGGAAATTCAAGCAGCGCTTCGCTCGCGGGAGGGCGGGCCAGTCCACCGTAACCGGAGAGGGTCTCCGGGTATCCGTCCTCGCCCCGGTGCTCGTGACGCAGGCTGACCCCGTCGGGATCGCGTTCCAGCACCCAGGTGCGGGACAGGTTCTCGCCTACCGCCAGGGGCGCGAGGATTCGGGTGTCTTCGCACTTCCTGAAGTGAACCAGCACGGGACCTTCGACAAAGGCCTGATCGCCGTCGCGGTGCTTGACCACCGTGCCCTCGAAGGCCTCGCCGCAGTGTTCCTGCAAGGCCTGCCACAGACCGTCCCCGGTACTGGTCGGGGTTTCGCGGGGCGCATCGGTGTCCCGTTCGACGTCCGGTTCCTCGCAAGCGGTGAGCAGGATCAGGCCGAGTCCGACGAGCAGGGGAATGGCATTTCGCATCATCTTCTCCGCGCTTGGGCCGTAGTGGTCAGCTTTCCACTGGAGGATACTAGCTGCTACCGCTGTGCACGTAAAAGGGGCCGACGGTGTCAGGCCTGCCGGCGCTGGAGTTGGCGCCTTCGGTGCGTATAATGGGCGGCGCCGACACTGCCTTGTTCGAGCATAACGATAAATCCAGGGGTTTTCCCGCCATGACCAAGATCGCCTTTCAGTCAGCCGCTGACGAAAATTCCGCAGCCAATCTCGACAAGACGCTGCTGAATCCCGTGACTCTGTCCGAACTGGACTCGATCCGGGGTACCGGGCTGGCGGAAGAGCTGCTCACCAATTTTCCGGGTGACATGGCCCGCGTCGGTGGCGTGAAGACCGGCAAGGATGGCGAGCAGAAGGCGGAATGGGAAAAACTCCAGCGGGGTGACGTCGTCCTCTTTCTGCGTGATGATCAGGTCTTCCTTTCCGGTATCGTGACCTATCTCGTCCGCAGCAAGGAGCTGGCCCGTGAATTGTGGGGCGAGGATGAGAAGGGGCAGCTGGCCGAATGCATCTATTTCGTGGATGAGGTCAAGGACCAGTTCATTCCGCGCCAGACCATCAACCGGCTCTGTGGTCTGGATGAAGGCTATGACTGGCAGGGTTTCGAGGTGCAGCTCGAGGAGGTTGCCGCGCCGGTCGTTCAGGGCTTCGAGCTGGAAAGTGACGTCTACTTCCCCATTGTCAGCGAGGAAGAGTACAAGCAGGTTGTGCAGGAAATCGATCGCACCGTGCCACTGGACGCCGAGGGCCGTGCGCGTCTGCGCAAGGAGGACGGGTTCCTCCGGGACCAGCTGTTCCGGGGCAAGATCATCGAGGAGTGCGCGATCTGCGGCCGCAAGTTCCCCACCCAGTTCCTGATCGCCGCCCACATCAAGGATCGCTGGCACTGCACCACCGAGGAACGGCTGGATTACGAGAACATTGCCATGCCGCTGTGCAAGATGGGCTGCGAGGAGCTTTACCGGCGCAATTACGTGACCGTGATTGATTCACGGGTAGCGGTGACCCGGGCCCGGGTGGACAGCAACGACCTTCAGGCCCTGCTGGTGAAGGTTAAGGGGCGTGTCTGCCCCTGGTTCAAGGGCAGCCGTTCCTACTTCGAATGGCACGCACGGATGGGGAAATACTTCTGAGTTCACAGTGAGCAGTGCACAGCGGGCCGTGCCAGAGGACAGGCCCGGCTGTTTCAGTCCGTCAGGCCGACATCTTCTTCGTAGCCCGACCACCAGCGGAATTCGTGCTGGGTCTCAAAGAACCACTCGGTGAAGTCTCCCAGCCGGTCGGCGGGGTGCCAGGGTGTGCGGTAGTCGCCCACCTCGTAATAGCTGCGCAGGGCCCGCAATGCGGGCAGGTATTCGCTGCCAAAGCGCCGTGGCAGTTCCGGGTGGGCCTTGATCAGGACCCGCTCTTCCACCAGCAGCGCCCGGGTAATGGCGTCTTCAAGGTGATCCAGCAACGGCTGGACTTCCTCGCTTCCCGGCTCCCAGTCCCGGCCCAGCTCATTCGCCTCCTGTGCGGCCTTGCCGGCGGATTCAAGCGACATGAACAGGTAGACCGCATTCTGACGTTCGGTCGCATCCCAGCCGACACCCTGATCACAGGCGGAGAGGGCGAGGGCCAGGCAGCCGAATCCGAGGACCGCGAGAATCCCGGGACGCGAGAGCTTCATTCCGGGTCTCCATTGCGGCAGCCGACCACGGCTTCGAGTCGCACGGTCGCCTCACCCGCGCCTACACCCCGAGCGCTCAGTTCCCAGTAGCCATTGCCCTCGGAGACTTCAACCTCCAGGGCGGCGGCGGGCACACCCTGGGCCTCGTCGATCTGGGCCCGGATGGCCGGTGACCCTTCTTCACATTCGGGTTTCTCCACCCGATTTCCGTCCACCGTGGTCCGGTCTCCGGTATCGGCGTTGTGCACCGTCACCCTTTCAACTTCGGCGGTGGGTGCTTCCCCCATGCCCAGTTCCTCGGGATCAAAATAGGACAGGAGCTGAAATCCGACCACGGCCAGCAGCAGGATTCCGTAGAAGAGCACCTCCAGTGTCCTGCCACCCGCCTGCACCGGATCCTGGCGTTCCCCCTCGTGAGTGGGTCTCTTGAGGATCTTTTCGGCCTCTGACGGCGTGAGGTCGTGTTGGCGGTGCCCTGGCGTCAGGTCCTTCATTTTGCCGTCAGCGGGACGGGCTACATTGTCGGGTCTGCGTGGCTCCATGACTCTAGTGTCCCCGATGTTGACGTCTCAGCCAAGTACCTGGAGCAGCTCGGTTCCATGAGCTTTGCGCTTCGTCGACTAGACCGGGCGCAGGATCCGCATCCAGACTGCCAGGTTGAGCAGGGCACCCAGCGACTGGGCGACATAGGTCCAGGCGGCAGCGCGCAGGATTTTCCGGGCTGCGGGACGATCCTCCTCCCGCAGGTAGCCGCCGCGTTCGAGAATGGGCAGGGCCCGGCCAAAACTGGCATCCAGTTCCACCGGCAGGGTGACCAGATGGACCACCGTCACCAGCAGCATCATGCCCAGGCCGGCGGCCATGGACCAGAACATGACAGCCGGTATCCGCAGCAGCAGGAGCAGGATCGGGCCGGCCATGATCAGCGCCAGTCCGATCCGCTGGGCGTGGACGGCCATGCCGGCAAGGCGCTGGCGCAGTTCGAACAGGCGCATGCCATCGGCGTGCTGGATCGCATGTCCCATTTCATGGGCGGCCACGGTGACGGCGGTCAGACTGCGCCCGTCATGGTTTTCCGGGCTGAGTCGGATGACCCGCTTAACGGGATCGTAGTGGTCCCCGCCCGAGGTGGTGGCTTCGACCCGGAGTGCCTCCATGCCGTAGCGTTCGGCCAGGTGGCGCACCAGTTCCGCGCCGGTGCCCGGGTAGCGGTTCTCGGGTTGGTGGTGGCGGTGCATGACCCGCCTGACCCACCAGCCCGGCAGGTAGATCACGGCGAGGACCAGTCCGATCAGCAGTACCCAGAGCATGGGCGACTCACATCCGGGGCATGGGGAGGCGGCTGTGGCAAGGGATGGCGATGAATGAGAAAATGTGCATCTTCATGATTTGGTCAGGCCCACCCCGGGCCTGGAACAGACCGGAGCGAGCAGATGAGCGATTTCAAGGGTATTCCCATCGTGCGCAGCGGCGAAAAGATCCGCAAGCCCCAGGGCTTCACGGCCATCAAGGATGGCATGAAGGCCCGCAAGAATACCGGAGAATCGACCATGCGGCGCAAGCCCTCCTGGCTGCGGGCGCCCATTCCCGGCGGCGAGAAATACCAGGAAGTACGCCGCAACGTGAAGGAACACCGGCTGGCCACGGTTTGTGAGGAATCCAAATGCCCCAATATGGGTGAATGCTGGAGCAACGGCACCGCCACCATCATGATCATGGGCGATGTCTGTACCCGGGCATGTCGATTCTGTTCGGTGGATACCGGCAACCCCCGGGGCTGGCTTGATCCCGAGGAGCCTGCCAACTGTGCCGATTCCGTGCGCCTGATGGATCTGCGCTACGTGGTGCTCACCTCCGTCGACCGCGATGACCTGCCGGACGGTGGCGCGCAGCACTATGCCGATTGCGTGCGGGAAGTGAAACGGGTCAACCCCCGGACCGCGGTGGAGGCTCTGACACCGGACTTCCAGGGCCGCCTGGAGGATGTGAAAACGGTGGTGGATTCCGGTCTCGAGGTGTTCGCCCAGAACGTGGAAACGGTGCGTCGCCTCACCCACGTGGTGCGTGATCGCCGTGCGGGCTACGAACAGACCCTGAAGGTTCTGGAGCATGCCAAGCGGCATCGACCTGACGTCCTGACCAAGACCAGTCTCATGCTGGGCCTGGGAGAGACGGAAGAAGAAATCGACGAAACCCTCCGGGATTTGCGCGAGATCGGGGTCGATATCGTGACCTTCGGGCAATACCTGCAACCCACGCCCAACCATCTGCCGGTGGAGCGCTTCGTGCCGCCGGCGGATTTTCGCAAGTACCGCGAGTGGGGCCTGGCAAAGGGTTTCCTGGAAGTGGTCTCCGGTCCGCTTGTGCGTTCCAGCTATCGCGCCGACCGGGTGCTGGAAAAGAACAACTGCGGTCTGGACGACAGCCCGGCAGCCTGAACGCGTGATCGAGCTGCTGGCGGTGATGGCGGGCGGGGCCGCCGGGGCCCTGCTGCGGCACCTGATTTCCGGCGCGGTCAATCGCGTTAGTGGGCGGCTCTTCCCCTGGGGGACACTGGCGGTCAATGTGCTTGGCGCCGTCGCAATCGGCCTGCTTGCAGCATTCGCGGCGGGAGGGCAGGGTGGCGACTCGCTGCTCTGGTTACTGCTCGGCGTGGGCGTCCTCGGCAGCCTTACCACTGTCTCCTCCTGGGCACTGCAGACGCTCTATCTCCAGCAGGAAGGAGGGTCCCGGGCCGCACTGCTCAACGTGCTTGGCACCGTCGTCCTGTGCTTCCTGGCGGTGGTGCTGGGATACCTGGCCGGCATGGGGATGAGCAATGCAGGTTAGGCTGGCAACCTATCTGGCCATCGCTGCAGGTGGCGCCGCAGGGGCCGGTGCCCGTCATTTCGCCGATGTGCTGCTTGCCGGTGACACCTTTCCGCTCTCGACCTGGCTGGTCAACCTGTCCGGTTGTCTTCTGATTGGCGCCTTTGCCCGGCTGGTGGCCCCGGAGGGTCGACTGTTCGTGAGCACCGCCACCCGGCACGGAGTGATGACCGGGCTGCTGGGCGGATTTACCACCTTTTCGGTGTTCAGTCTCGAGAACCTGGAACTGGTGGCAGACGGTGCCCTGCCTGTCGCGCTTGCCTATATCCTTGCCACACTCGTCGGCTGTCTGGTCGCGGTTTGGGCGGGAGACCGTGCCGCGCGCATACTGGACCGCATGGACTGAGACCAAGAAATCCAGGCTGGTGCCCATCGCCGGAGAAAAGGAGGAGACAAGACATGCCGATCAAGGGAGAAGCCGTACTCCTGCGCGCCTTCTTCGGCGAGGATGACCGCTTCGAAGGCCGGCCCTTGCACGAAATGATCGTGCACGAGGCGCGCGAGGCGGGGCTTGCCGGAGCCACCGTACTGCGCGGGGCGATCGGTTTCGGGCATTCAGCCGTGATCCGTAGCAGCCGCACGCTCGCCTTGTCCGAGGACCTGCCGGTGGTGGTCGAGATCGTCGACCGCGAGGAACGTATCGAGGCCTTTCTGCCGCGCCTCGATGAAATGATGAGCGGCGGCCTGGTTACCCTCGAGAAGGTCCGGGTCATCGAATACCGCTCCGAATAGGACCGACTCCCTTGGACTGGTCACGCGCCCCCCTGTGGCAGCGCTGCCGCCACGCCTTGTTACTCGCCCTGCCGGTGGTGGCGGCGATGATCTCCCAGAACGTGATGAATCTGGTGGATGCCGCCATGGTCGGCACGCTGGGCAATGCCGCCCTGGCGGCGGTGGGACTGGGTGGTTTTGCCATCTTCATGTGTCAGGCCCTGATTCTGGGGGTCGGGACCGGCGTGCAGGCGATGTCCGCGCGCAGAAAGGGGGCAGGGCGCCACGCTGAAACGGCGGAACCTCTGAACGCGGGCATCCTGATCTGCCTGATCGCAGGCCCGGCCCTGTCATTGCCGCTCTTTCATCTGGTCCCCGGCGCCTATCCCTACCTCAATGCCGACCCCGAAGTGATCGAGAAGGGGGTGCCCTACCTGCAGTTGCGGATCCTGGCGATCGCCTTCATGGGCATCAACTGGGCCTTTCGCGGTTACTGGAATGCGGTCGATCTGGCGCGCATGTACCTGATCACCATTGTCACGATGCATGCCCTCAACATCGTGCTGAACTTCCTGCTGATCTTCGGCAAGTTCGGCTTTCCGGAACTGGGGGTTACCGGAGCCGGACTGGGCACTGCCATTGCCACCGCGGTGGGCAGCGTGATTCACGTCGGTCTCGGCTACCGCTATGCGAGGCGGAACGGTTTTGCCGCGGGTTTCCCGGGGCTTGCCACCGTGGAGCGTTTGATAAGGCTCGCCGCCCCCAGCGGCGTTCAGCAATTATCCTTTTCCACCACGTTTGTGGTGCTGTTCTGGATCATAGGCCAGATCGGCACCCGTGAAGTGGCCGCGGCCACCGTGCTGATCAACATCATGCTGCTGGCCGTGCTGCCTGCACTCGCGCTGGGTCTCACCACGGCCAGTCTGGTGGGGCAATCCCTGGGGCGCGGGTCGGTGCGCGACGCCCATCGCTGGGGCTGGGATGTGGTGCGGCTCGCTCTGGTGCTTCTCGGACTGCTTGCCCTGCCCATGTGGCTGGTTCCCGAGTTGTTGCTGTCGGGCTTCATTCACGATCCACGCACCCTGGAGCTGGCTGTGTTGCCCATGCGCCTGGTGGGACTGTTCATGGTCATGGAAGCCTTCGGCATGATCCTGATGCACGCCTTGCTGGGAGCAGGGGATGCCCGGCGCACCATGGTGGTGGCGGCCGGTCTGCAGTGGTTTGCCTTTCTGCCCATTGCCTGGCTGGTGGGGCCGGTACTGGGGGGCGGGTTGCTCGCGGTCTGGCTGGCCCAGGGTGGGTATCGACTGATCCAGGCACTGATATTCGTGCGCATGTGGCAGGGTCTCGCCTGGGCCCGCCGGCGGGTCTGATGGTGGGGCAGGAAAACCTTCCTCCAGCGCATTTTGCCGTTCGTCCCTTGCCTTGCACCCTAAAGAGATTCGGCTTGCAGTATCTCTGGTAAAGTTTTGAAATAAAAGGGAAACGGCGTCCTCTGGATGGGCCTCCTCTACCCGGAAATGCCGAGCAGCGCCCTGGTTCGTGGCATGGGTAAGTCACGTCCAGGCTTAAACCGGATTTCGGTGAAATTTCTGTGGCAGATTATTGATAGCCATCTATAATATGTAATACCAACGATGGTCCCGGGACTGGACCAGACGGAAGCAAGCAGGCAAAGGGAATTGGCCATGAAAACAGGGACGAACACGGAATCAGTCGGATACAGGGAGACACCTCCCTTCTCCGGAACCAGACCTGCCGTTGCCGCCACGGAGCGGTTCAGATCAGACCTCCGGCTCCCCGAACTGCTGGTCGGGCGGCAACCCATCATCAATCACCGCCAGGACATCATTGCCTATCAACTGTTGTTCCGGACCGATCACAGGGTGGGGCCGGAAAGTGTTGCCAACAATGCGGGTGCCACGGCTGACGCATTGTTCGACACGCTCAATATGGGTTTTGACCGTGTCATTGGGGATGTGCCGGCGTTTATTCGGATCAATTCAGATCTGCTTGGACACCCCCTTCTTGAGTTGTTGCCGGCGCGACGGATTGTTCTGGAGTTGGGTGATTGGAAAAGACTCTCACGCAGGGCGCTCGAGCGGATCAAGGGATTGCGGAGTCGGGGTTTCCGCTTTGCGGTGACCGATTTTCGGTACCGGGCAGACTACGAAGAACTCCTGCGTCTGGTCGGGTTCGTCAAGCTGAACGTACATGAGTTGAGTGAAGAGGGTACTCGGCGGGAGGTGCGTTATCTCCGTGGGCGGGGAGTACGCATGATTGCCCAGGGTGTACAGAGTGAGGCCGATCTGAAACTGGCTCGGTCTCTATTGATCAATCTGTATCAAGGTCCCTGGTTTACTCGTCCGGAAATTCTGCGCGCACGCCGGGTGGAACCCGAGCGGGCTCGGGTAGCGCGACTCGCGGATCTGTTGCATTCCGGTTCCGGGATCACGGCATTGGAAAACGAATTTCGACAGGACCCTGTCCTCCTGTTCAATCTTTTTCGCTACGTCCACAGCTTTCGCGATACGGAGGCGGATGTTCATTCCATCCGCAAGGCGATCCAGGTCCCGGGGAGAAAACAGCTCGGACTCTGGCTGAAACTCATGCTCTGTCGCCCGCAGCCAGACATTCACCCCGAAGCATTGATCAGGAGTGCGCTGGTTCGAGGCCGGTTTGCGGGGAAGTTGGCAACTGCAGTTGGTGCAGATGATCAGGAAGAAACACTGTTTCTGACCGGCCTCTTTTCCGTGCTGGATACCCTTTACGGTTTACCCATGCACGAGTTGCTGCAGGCTCTGGACCTGCCGGAGGCGATGGAGCGAGCGCTGATTCGGGGCGAGGGCCCCTATGGGGAGTATCTGGAAACGCTACGCGCCTTCGAGATTCGGAATATGTCTGCGATGGCGCGGCAAGGCCATTGCCTGGGAATACCATTGTCCCGTCTTGGGCAACTGCATGAAGAGGCCACCCGATGGGCGCATGACGCGCGGATGGTGGCTCCGGGGTCGTCTTCAGGGGGCTGAATGAAAAGACTCGCAGGGCCGGTACCCACACCGGCCCTGCGAGGGAGATCAGGCTGCAGGCTCACCGTGCACTGGCAGTGACCGCCTCGCCATCAGAAAGTGCCCGTCTAACCCGGTCAAACTCTTTTTGCAGGCGGTCGGGAATCCGGCCACCGAACTGGGCAAAGAACTCACCAATGGCTTCCATTTCCTGATCCCAGGCGGCCGGGTCAATGCTGAGCAGGTCTTCGAGTTCAGTGGTGGAAAGGTCGAGGCCCTCGGTGTTCAGCTCCGTCTGTTGCGGAAGCAGGCCGGCCGGCGTCTCGACCGCACCCGCGTCTCCGTGGGCACGCTCCAGCATCCACTCGAGCACCCGGAGATTCTCGCTGAACCCGGGCCAGATGAAGCCGCCGTCTTCCCCGCGCTGGAACCAGTTGACGTGGAAGATCTCCGGCGGATGCTCCAGCTTATCGCCGATATCCAGCCAGTGGCCGAAATAGTCGGCGAAGTTGTAACCGCAGAAGGGCTTCATGGCCATGGGATCGCGGCGGACCACGCCTTTCTTGCCGGTGGCCGCGGCGGTGGTTTCCGAAGCCATGCCCGCACCCAGCAGGACGCCGTGATCCCAGTCACGTGCCTGCAGCACCAGCGGCATGGTGTCCTTGCGCCGCCCGCCAAAGACAATGGCCGAGATCGGCACGCCGCGTGGATCTTCGGCGACCTCGCTCCAGGAAGGATTCTGGCGTGCGGAAACGGTGAAACGCGAGTTGGGGTGGGCGGCCGGGCCATTGGCCGGGTCATGGGGACGACCCTGCCAGTCCACGGCAGGTTCACCATCCGGGCTGCCCTCCCACCAGGGCTGGTTGTCTTTGGTGACCGCGACATTGGTGAACAGGGTGTCGCGCTGGATCATTTCGTAGGCGTTGGGGTTGGTCTTGGGGCTGGTGCCCGGAACCACGCCGAAATAGCCGGCCTCGGGGTTGATTGCCCACAACCGGCCGTCTTCACGCGGATGTAGCCAGGCGATGTCGTCGCCCACCGTCCAGATTTTCCATCCCTTGTATTCCTCGGGCGGAATCAGCATGGCCAGGTTGGTCTTGCCGCAGGCAGAAGGGAAGGCCGCGGCGATATAGCGGGTCTCGCCCTGGGGGTTCTGGATGCCGACGATGAGCATGTGCTCGGCCAGCCAACCTTCATGGCGGGCCTGGTGGCTGGCAATGCGCAGGGCGTGGCATTTCTTGCCGAGCAGGGCATTACCGCCGTAGCCGGAGCCGTAACTCATGATCTCCAGGTCTTGCGGAAAGTGCATGATGAAGCGGCGTTCGGGGTCGAGTTCACCGGTGGAGTGGAGTCCCCTGACGAAACTGCCTTCCTGTTCGATGCGCGCGAGCGCATCCCGGCCCATGCGGGTCATGCGCTTCATGTTGATGACCACGTAGGGGCTGTCGGTGATCTCGACACCGCAGCGGGAGAGGGGGGAATCCACCGGGCCCATGCAGTAGGGGACCACGTAGAGGGTACGACCCTTCATGCAGCCTTCGAACAGCTCCCGCATCTTGCGCCGTGCCTCGTCCGGCGCCATCCAGTGGTTGTTGGGGCCCGCTTCCTCTTCCTCGTCCGTGCAGACAAAGGTCAGGTGTTCCACCCGGGCCACATCGGCCGGGTTGGAGCGATGGAGGTAGCAGTTGGGATGGGTATCCTGATTCAGTTCTTCCAGTTCTCCCGAGGCCAGCATGGCCTCGATGAGCTGCCGATCCTCGGCCTCGCTGCCGTCGCACCAGTGAATGCGATCCGGCTGCGTCAGTCCCGCCACGTCCTCGACCCAGCGGGCCAGTTCCTGGTTGGATGTACTCATCAGGGTGACCCTCCAGCGTGAATTTCAGCGTGTGAGCTGCTCCCCCGTGGACCCGGGGTGCGCGATTGGGGCGAGAGTATAGCCGTTCCCCGGGGGGCTCGGCCACCGGCGCGCCTGTGAGGCGCGAAGTCGTCGCCTGTGGGGTAGAATGCCCGCCATGATGGATTCCCGACCCGCGCAAATGGAGCACCTGCTGGGCCAGCAGGGGCCACTCGCCGAGCACATTCCCGGTTTCCGGCCGCGATCGGAGCAGATCCGGCTGGCGGAAGCGGTTGCGGACGCCATGAACACGGATCGGCACCTCCTCGCTGAGGCCGGCACCGGCGTCGGCAAGACCTTTGCCTACCTTGTCCCGGCGCTGGCAGCCCGCAAGCGCGTGCTCATTTCCACCGGTACCCGCCACCTCCAGGACCAGCTCTTTCATCGGGATCTGCCCCTGGTGCTGGATGCCCTGGGACTGTCCGGGGAGGCCGAGCGCATGGCCCTGCTCAAGGGGCGAAGCAATTACCTCTGCCTGCAACGGCTCCAGGACGCGCGCGAGCGTGATGACCTGGCCAGGGAGGACCATGGGGCGCTGGAACAACTGGCGACCTGGGCACGCGAGACCGAGAGCGGTGATCTCGCCGAGGGGCCCGATATCGAGGAAGATTCCCGCCTGTGGCCGCTGGTGACCTCGACCGCGGATAACTGCCTCGGCCAGCAGTGCCCCCTGTACGATGAGTGCTTTGTGCTTCGGGCCCGCCAGCGGGCGATGGAATGCCAGGTGGTGGTGGTCAACCATCATCTGTTGCTGGCTGATTTCGCCCTCCGTGAAGAAGGCTTCGGTGAGCTGTTGCCCAGGGCCGATGCGGTGATCGTGGATGAAGCCCACCAGTTGCCGGAAACCGCGGGCCGTTATTTTGGCACCGCGGTCAGTGGCCGCCAGTTGCGTGATCTTTCCGGCGATATCCTGGCCGAAGCCCTCAAGACCGGCAGCCTCTCGAGTCAACTGCGCGAGGACCTGGATGCCCTGGTGACCGCGACGATTGCCTTGCGTGAAGCGTTGGATGGGGGGGAGCGACGGCGCCGCTGGGAGCCCGAGACCGAACCCGATGCCACTGAGGCGGTGGACCTGCTCTCCAATCGTCTGGAGACCATCAACACCCACCTGGAAGCCATCGGCAGCAGCTCCCGTACGCTGGACAACTGCCGGCGTCGGGCCCTGAATCTTCGCGACCGGCTGGCACTGTTTTCCGAGCAGGAGAACGAGGAACCGGTCGTGCGCTGGGTGGAACTGATCGGACGCGGGTTTTCACTGCACGCAACCCCGTTGTCGAGCGCCGAGCACTTGGGCGAATGGATCGGACAGGCAGAGATTCCGTGGATCTTTACCTCCGCGACCCTGGCGGTTCGAGGCGAGCTGGACCACTTTCGCCAACGGCTGGGCGTGGCGGAGGCCGATGGCCTGGTCCTGGGCAGTCCCTTTGATTACCCCAACAATGCACTGCTGTTTCACCCGCGGGACATGCCCGACACCCGGGACCCGGGATTCACCAGGGCAGTAGTGGAAGAGGCCTTGCCCCTGATCGAAGCCAGCCCGGGGGGCAGTTTTCTCCTGTTCACCAGTCATCGTGCGCTGCAGGCCGCGGCGCGCGAGTTGCGTGGCCGGACGGATCGCCGGCTGCTGGTCCAGGGGGAGGCACCCCGCCCGCAATTGCTGGAGACCTTTCGTACCAGCGGGGACGCGGTACTGCTTGGCACCCACAGCTTCTGGGAAGGCGTGGACGTGAAGGGTCCGGCGCTGAGCCTGGTCGTGATCGACAAACTGCCCTTTGCCTCGCCCGGGGATCCGGTGCTTGAGGCCCGCATCAATGCCATCCGGGAAAGCGGGGGCTCACCCTTCATGGACTGGCAGTTGCCCCAGGCGGTCATTGCCCTCAAGCAGGGCGTGGGACGCCTGATCCGCGATGTGAATGATCACGGGGTCATGATGCTGTGTGATCCGCGCCTGCTTCGCCGAGGCTACGGACGCAGTTTCCTCGAGAGCCTGCCGGACATGGGACGGACCCGGGAGACGGAGGAGGCCGCCGCCTTCCTGCGCCGGCTCGCCGTGAAAGAGGACACTGCGCGGGAAGTGACCGGATGAGCGTGCTTGCGATCGATACCGCGACCGAAGCCTGTTCGGTCGCCCTGGCATCCGAGGGACGGGTCTGGACCCGCTTTGAAGTCGCTCCCCGCGAACATGCCCGTCTGTGCCTGCCGATGATCGAGTCAGTGCTTGCTGAATCCGGTACCCACCGCGAGGATATCGAGTGGATTGCCTTCGGACGGGGGCCGGGCGCCTTCACCGGTGTGCGCGTGGCCACCGGCATTGCGCACGGGCTCGCGCTGGGTCTCGGTGTTGGTCTCTATCCGGTATCCACCCTGGCCGCTCTGGCGCTGCGAGGGATTCGTGAAGAAGGCGCCGACACCCTGCTGTGCTGTCTCGATGCCCGCATGGGCGAGGTCTACTGGGGGGTTTACCGGCGGGATGACGTTCATCAGCGGGATGACAAGGGGCAGCCCAGGCTTCTCGGTGAGGAGCAGGTGCTGGCCCCTGAAGCGGTTTCGGCCCCGGGGGTAAAACTTGCCACTGCCCTGGGTGTCGGCAGAGGCTGGAGTGCGTATTCCGAAGACCTTCGCCGGGCACTCGGGGACTTGCCGGGGAGCGTGCAGGCGGATCGATTGCCCATGGCCGTCGACCTGCTGAGCATTGCCGAAGCACAGGCTGCATCGGGCAAGTCGCCCCAGTCGCCCGAGGAGGCCCAGCCAGTCTATCTGCGGGATCGGGTCGTAAAGGAGAAGCCGCGTTGATCTGCGTGCTTGCAGTACATCAGGAAAACCGGTTGTACTGATTGCCAACAAGAAACATAAGGAGATGCCATGCCCGCCCCAGCGCTTTCGCTTCGTCTTGCGTTCGCCTCGATAACCACCCTGGCCATGTTGGCGGTATCCATGCCGCTGCATGCCGAGCCCCAGGTATTCGGCAGGATTCATCTGGACTACGGCACCCACGCCGAAGATGAGCGTGACCTCGGTGATGGTCACCGGCTGCGACGGGCACGCCTCGGGGTGGGCGGTGCCATCGATCGGCGCTGGAGCTACCATTCGGAACTGGATCTTGCCGGCAGCGAAGTGGATTTCGCCGATGTCTGGATTGGTTATTCCGGTTTTGATGCCGGCAAGGTCCGGGCAGGGCAGTTCAAGGTACCCTTCAGCCTTGATGAATTGACCAGTTCCAATTCGACCACCTTCATCGAACGGGCACTTCCGAACGTGTTCGCGCCTTCACGCCGGGTGGGTATTGGGTTCCACAGCCTGGATGAGAACCTGGACATCTCGGTCATGGCCTTCGGCCAGCAACTGGGAGAAGCCGACGACCGGGTTGCGGATGGCTCCGATGAGAATTACGGCTTTGCCGCCCGAGTAAGGGGCACCGCCCTGCGCCAGGATGACCGCCTGTTGCACCTGGGGATGGCCCTGGCCAACGAGAAACCGCGGCACGAAGGGGATGAGACCGTGCGCTTCCGTCCCAGACCCGAATCCTCCATTGCCGGCATCAGCCTGGTAGATACCGGTGACATCGAGAATGTGGACCGGCTGGAGCGCAGGGGCCTGGAGACAGCCTGGCGCCATGGTCGCTTCCTTGCCCAGGGGGAATACATCCAGGTGGATCTGGATCGTGGCGGCCAGAGTGATTACAGCTTTGATGGCTATTACGCCCAGATGAGCTGGATGCTTACCGGACAGAGAAAGCGTTATCGAAATGGCATGTTTGAGAATCCCCGCCTGCGGCGTGGTGAAACCGCCTGGGAGTTTGCGGTTCGCTACAGCGAAGTCGATCTGAACGACGGCGGGATACAGGGCGGGACCCAGAGAAACAAGGGCTTTGGTCTCAACTATTATCCCAACCCCGATGTCCGTGTCATGGCCAATTACCTGCGGGTCCGCAGCCGCTTCCAGGGCGATACCGACGACCCGAGTATCTGGCTGATTCGCGGGCAGGTGAACTTCTGAAGACGGTTTCCGGGCAATAGAGGCAGATCAGTGACCGGTGGCAGTGCGCCAAAGGCGACTCTGGTATTCTGGGGCACTGATTCTGGATGACTGACCCGTGCAATCGGTAGCGGGTATTGAAGCAGGGTAGGGCAATGTGGCGTTTACTTGAGTCGAGACCATTCAATCTGACTGCGGCCGGAATCTGCCTGGCACTGCTGGCTTTTGCCTATTTCTCCGAGTACGTACTCGGTTTGCAGCCTTGCCCCCTGTGTCTGATCCAGCGCTGGGTCATGTGGGCGCTGGCGGGTGCATTCCTGTTGGCGGCCCTGCTCGGCGCCGGTCCACTTCGTTCCCGCCTGAGTGGTGGCCTGACCGGCCTGGTTGCCGCGGTCGGCGCGGGCGTGGCCGGCTGGCACCTGCGGTTGCAGAACCTGCCCGAGTCGGAAGTGCCCGCCTCCTGTGGCGCGGGCGACATGGGTTACATGGTCGATGTCTTCGGCTGGGGCGAGGCCCTGGAAATGGCCTTTACCGAGGCCGGAGACTGTGCCGAGGTGGACTGGACGTTGCTCGGCCTGTCCATGCCCGGCTGGGTCCTGGTGTGGTTCCTGGTGCTGGGAGTTGCCGCTGTGGTCATGAACTGGCGGGCCGGGCGTCCGCCGTTCTAGGTCCCTCCGCGCGCCTGTCCTTGAGCCTCCCTGGCTCAGGAATCCCGCCCGACCCCGGGTGAAAAGCCCATGCCTTCCCTCCAGGCGGTGAGTGCCGCCCGTAGCTGTTCTCCCCGTGTCCCCGGGAACCGTTCCCGCTGTGCCAGCCACCAGTCCACGTGGACATGGGAAATGCGCACCGGGATGCTTTCGAGTCCCAGGATGATCGCCACCATGGTCCGCTTGCGACCGGATTTGGCCTTGATCGGGGCGCCGTCCCGCCCGATCGCGATATTCAATTCGTCCGGTGCCCGCTCGGGGCGAAAGCCTTCCGCCTGCATGGAGCGAAACAAACGCAGTTGTTCCTCCAGGTAATCCACTATCCGATGCGGGGTATCGAGCAGAAGCCCCTTGTTGACCACCTTTCGCGGGCGACCGTCTTCGATCCGGGCGCAATAGTCGCGGTAGGTGTCGCTTGCCGAAAGATCATCACGGTGGCGCCAGATGTCGGCCAGCATGCGGTAGCGCCATTGCTCCTCGATCGGCGTGGCCTTGCGATCCCATTCACCGTTCCAGAAGAAGCGCTTCTTGTTGGCACCATGTTGGCCGTGGCTGATATAGCGCTGCAGTGTCCGCGGAGGAATCTCGATCGCGGTGCAGTCGGGCAAGCGGGCAATCACGCAGCGGCGGGTGAGGGAGCGGTCTCCGGGCAGGCCGGTCCGGTTCCAGAGCTGCCAACGCAGGCGGTCAAGGGGAGCACGGACGATCCGGTACCAGGCATCGCGAACCAGCCGGCTGAGGCGAAACAGGCCAGTGCTGAACGCAAATCCAAGGCGTTGCAGTCCATCGGGGCGGATGGGCTGGCCGTCAGCCTTGTCCGTCTGCCGGTTCACTGATCCGATCCCGTCAAGGCATGCCCGGCCAGCAGGCGTTCAAGAATTCCCCGGTACATGAGTTCCAGTTGTTCCAGTTCCTGTACGGGAATGCGTTCATCCACCGCGTGGATGGTGGCATTGGTCGGCCCGAGTTCGATCACCTGGGCGCCCGCCGGGGCAATGTAGCGCCCGTCCGAGGTGCCGCCGGAGGTGGAGAATTCCGGGGCTGCCCCACGCACGTTGCTGACCGCCTCGCGGGCGGCGTCGACCAGGGGCCCGGAGCGGGTGATGAAGGGCCGGCCGCCATCCCGCCAGCTGATTTCCGTCTCGGCACCGGCGCGCTCGAAAGCGGCCCGGGTTGCTGCCTGAAGCTGCTCCGGGGTGCACTGGGGCGAATAGCGGAAATTGCACATGACGTGGGCGCTGGCCGGAATTACATTGTCGGCGCCGGTGCCGCCATTGAAATTGGAAATCTGGAAGCTGGTGGGCGGAAAGTCCGCATCACCTTCGTCCCATTGCGCCTGGACCAGTTCGTCGAGGGCGGTCACGGCGCGATGTATCGGGTTGTCGGCATTGTCCGGGTAGGCGACGTGCCCCTGCACGCCGCGAATGGTGATGCGGCCGCCGAGGGAACCGCGACGGCCGTGGCGGACGGTGTCACCGACCTCGGCCCGGCTCGAGGGCTCGCCCACCACGCACCACTCGATCTGCTCGCCGCGCTCGGCGAGGGTCTCGACCACCCGTCTGGTGCCGTCGCGGGCCGGACCTTCCTCGTCGCTGGTGATGAGAAAGGCGATGCGGCCGGGGTGGTCGGGGTGCTCGGCGACGAAGGCCAGTGCCGCGGTGATCATGGCGGCGAGCCCGCCCTTCATGTCGGCGGCGCCACGTCCCCAGAGCACACCGTCGATCAGCTCCGCGGCGAAGGGCGGGTGACTCCAGTCGTTTTCCTCGCCCACCGGGACCACGTCGGTATGTCCGGCAAACACGAACAGCGGTCCGGACGTGCCGTGGACTGCCCAGAGATTGTCCACCTCGCCGAAGGGCATGGACTCGCACTGAAAGCCGGCCGCTTCCAGCAAGGCGGCAATATGATCCTGGCAGCCGGCATCGTCCGGGGTGATCGACGGGCGCCGGATCAGTTCGCGGGCGAGCTTGACGGGGTCGCTCATTCCGCCGACCTCAGCAGTTCGTTGATGCCGACCTTGGCCCGGGTTGCCGCGTCCACCTTCTTGACGATGATTGCGGCATAAAGGCTGTGACTGCCGTCGGCGGCGGGAAGACTGCCGGGGACGACCACCGATCCGGCCGGGACCCGGCCCCGCAGGATCTCGCCCGATTCGCGGTCGTAGATTCGCGTGCTCTGGCCCAGGAACACACCCATGCTGATCACCGAGCCTTCCTCGACGATCATGCCCTCGACGATTTCGGAGCGCGCGCCGATGAAGCAGTTGTCCTCGACAATGGTGGGTGTGGCCTGCAAGGGTTCGAGCACGCCGCCGATACCCACGCCGCCGGAAAGATGCACGTTGGCACCGATCTGGGCGCAGGAACCGACGGTTGCCCAGGTATCGACCATGCTGCCGGGACCGACCCAGGCGCCGATATTGATATAGGAGGGCATGACTACCGCATCGGGGGCGACGTGGGCTCCGGCACGAACGGTGGCCGGCGGCACGATGCGCGCGCCCTCTTCGCGGAAGCGTTCACTGTCGTGCCCGGAATATTTCAGGGGCACCTTGTCGAAGTAGCGGGTGTAGCCGCCGTCGATCATCCGGTTGTCACGCAGGCGAAAGGAAAGCAGTACCGCCTTTTTCAGCCACTCATTGACCCGCCATTCGCCGTCGATCTTTTCAGCAACCCGGGCCTCACCCGAGTCGAGCAGGCCGAGCGCCTCGTCCACGGCCGTGACCAGGGCCGGATCGGCCTCCGATGGTTTCAGATTGGCGCGATTTTCGAAGGCGTTTTCTATGGTTTGGCGGAGGTCGTTGTTGGGCATGGTGAAGCCTTTGGAAGTGATAAGTGCACAAGGGACAGAGTGACAGAGCACAGTGCACAGTGCACAG